>NZ_JBQFOW010000009.1:0-240636 GCF_056533855.1 Ruegeria sp. F11
CGAGGTGATCGACAGTAACTCGGTCTTGCCGATCTGACCCGCAACTGCAGCGGTCTTGATCGCCGAAAAACCGGGGTCGAACCGGCGGTTGAACCCGACCATCACTGGCTGACTGTGCGCCGCGACTGTCGCCTGACAGGCAAGGGCGCGTTGCAAATCCAGATCGACCGGCTTTTCACACAGAACCGCTTTGCCCGCCTGCGTCGCTGCTTCGATCAAATCCGAATGGGTATCTGTCGGGGTCGCGATCAGAACGGCGTCGATTTCAGGGTCCGCGATGATCTCATCCGAGCTGCGCACCTGCGCGCCGTAGTCCTCCGCCAGGCTGGCGGCGGCATCCTGAACCGCATCCGCGACCGCACTCAGCGCGCTGTACGGATGCGTCGCGATGGCCTGCGCATGAACGCGTCCAATGCGACCCGCACCAAGCAGTCCAACCCTCAGCATGCCAAACTCCCGATTCTAGCGTGACTGCACAATGCTCATCTTTGCAACCGGTTGCAATAATTTTTTCCGAGCGTTCGAAAATCAGCGAACTCTGCCCGGTGATGAGGATGCGGGGCCCCCGTAAAGATCACAGACCGCTTGTGCACAAACCCGCCCAAAATCGAAGTTTCACTATTTTGTGCGCAGCATCCGACTTGCCAGCGTAGCTTGGCGCAAGTATCGACAACGGCAAGACGGTCACCTTTGAACGCGGGCTTCCGAGCGCATTCATATTAAAGGTTAAAGATGGTACTACGTAGTTTCTTCGCCCTCGACAGCTCCAGCATGATCGTAACGTCGAGCCCGAGCGCCGGGATCATCGGCAACCCGATCATCAACAACTCTGACACGCCGGACGGAACCGTTTTCCAGTACAGTTCCGGCACTGGCACGACGGTCACGTTGGACGACACAGGCGGCAGCCAAGACATTTTTGGCGATGATGATGAGTTCAACCACGTCATTACCGATGGCGGTGGGCTGGTCGCAAATGGCACCCCGGTTGAATCGGAATCCTTCATCGACGTGCGTGCCCTGGATTCAGGCGGATCGCCAACAGGTCCGGTCATACGCCTGTACGTTTTTTCCCAAAACGGCGTCACGCAGGATGTCTGGGGTTTCGGCTCATCCGCCCCTCTGGTCGATGGCACGTCGTATGTGAAGGTCAGCGGGTCGAATGCCGGTTCCTCTACCTACACCGACTACATCACTTGTTTTGCAGACGGCACGATGATCGAAACGGCAAGCGGGCAAATTCCGGTGCAGGACATCGCTATCGGTCAAAAGATCTGGACCCGCGACAGCGACCTGCAGCCCGTGCGTTGGGTTGGCTCGACAACGGTTCCGGGTACAGGCAGTTTCGCACCCGTGGTTTTTGCGCCGGGCTCCATCGGAAACCAGTCTGAACTTGTCGTGTCGCAGCAGCACCGCATCCTGCTGGAAACACCGGTCGCCGAGGTTCTGTTCGGCAGTTCCGAAGTTCTGGTCGCGGCCAAGCAACTGTGCGGCCTGCCGGGGGTTTCCATCCGCGCGCAGGACGAAATCCGGTACACGCATTTCATGTTTGACCGGCACCAGATCGTCCGCGCGAACGGCACACTGACCGAGAGCTTCTTTCTGGCCCAAGGCGCAGTCCGCGCGCTCGACCGAAACCAGCGCGATGAAATTCTGTCCTTATTCCCGGAACTGGCCGTTGACCCAAGCGCGTTTGGAACTACAGCGGCCATCACACTCAAGTCTCATGAGGTCGACGTTCTGAAACGCCACATGGGATCATTGTGGGCCTGAGGCAGAGATCGCCCGGTGGTTTGACGATTCTTGCTAAAATTCCAAGGCTGCACACAGGCGCGCAGCTCAGTTCTGGGATCGATCCGTCACGCGCGTGAGGGGTCGAATATGCGCAGAATGTCCTCGACCGATGTCCCGAGTGACTTCATGTAATCGTCCATTGCCGCGTGTCGGTTGTTCTTTTTCACGGTCCTGTCCATATCATCGGCGAAATCGTGGAAGAAACACGCCTCATCACAATATCTGAACGCGTCTACCGGACAGGTCTTCAGCGCACGATGTGTCAACTCCAGCCCTTCATGACCGAACATTGCGTCGTCAAACCCGCCCAGTTCCAGAAAGGTATTTTTGTTCCAGGCCGAAAAGCCTTCGGTGCTGGGGGCGGTATAGGTGTCTCCGAACAAGTCATAGTGGGGCGGTATCTGCCCGGTTGCGGTTTTCGGGCAAATTCTGCCACGCACAGCCATCGCACCGTGTTCAAAAACCACTGCAGCCAGCGTGTGCATATCTCGGGCCGTACAATAACCATCGTCGTCAAGAAACAGGACAACATCGCCCAAGGCCTGTTTCGCGCCCAGGTTTCGGGCAATCGACGGGCCGGTGTTTCGCCCCAGATCGGTGTACCGGAACGAGTCCAGACGCGCCCTGGCAAGATCCAGCAGTTCACACGCGCCGGAGGCGAGCAAACAGACCTCGACCTCTTCGCTTCTGGCGGGCTCAATAAGCGCATCCAGTAATTGGATGGTTTGCTTGGCCGCACCCGATACTACGACGATGATGGAAATACGCGGTGCCTTGACCCGACCGAACATCCGGGACGGCTGCTGGCCGGCCAATTCCGCAACGCGGTTGGCGACCGAGCGGGCCTTGTCGTATTGGCCCGAAGCCACATGGGTGACGATATCATCCAGGTCGGGCCTAGTGCTGCCGTCTTTCAGGTCGCCCATAGCGCCCCCATCCGCCTTGGCGGAACATAGGCTTCGATTTCACTGATCGACTGCTCAGCGGACAAATCGTTTATCGACAGCTCCAACTCTTCCAGTTTTGCCTCTGTGTCCGAAATGAGAAGATCGACACCGTCATCATCAATGTCACCGTCCCGCATTTCATTCCGCCAAAAAGCATCAACCCACGTGTAGTCGGTCAAACGCTTCATCGGCAGTTGGTCAATGTTCGAATGGATGCACCCCAACCGCGCACCAAGCATGGCCCAGTGGCCATTTTCCGCATGACGCCCAACCGAGCACCAAATTCTGAGCCTGTCCCGGTTTGCAACTGCCATATGGTTTCGCAACGCCTCGGCCGGTGACAGGTCCGGATACACCTCGTGCGGTAGTTTTCTCTTGGCCAGGCTCAGCCGCGAACCTTCGCGATAACCAGAGCGGAACGCCGTTTTTGGCGATGTGGTGACGATGGTTTCAGACGGGACCTCGTTGACCTGAAAATATGGGACTTGTCCGGCAAAATCGACGGATGCCCCGCCATCGCGCGCCGCCTCGTGCGTGCGCAAAGTGCGCAGAAAGGCCCGAGGCCAGATCTTTATTCCTCCGTTGCCGTAGGTCAGGCCATTGTGAAAAACACGCGCGCCGAACGAGATGACGGATGCGCGCTCCTGTGCACCAATGTGAAAACGACGGGTGAAAAAATCGGGCTGAATTATGCGATTATCTCCGTCTATGGTTACTACGTTGTCGCTTTGGGCAACCGCACCGGCAAAACGATGCGCTGCATCAAACCCCTTCACGCCGTGAACGCGCTGCGCGGTTGGAACAAGCTTCTGAAGAGCATGGAAATTCTCTTCTGCGTGCGGCTCATCGTAACTGATAAACACAACTGAAAGGTCCGAAAGAGATAAAGGTTTCATCGCCTGTCCAGCACATTTCCGGGTGCCAGTTTGGTTTTGCCCTGTGGCTTCCACTTGTCCTCGATCAGCGACAGGCACTCGGCCCGCCGTGCGTCCCAATCCAAATGCGGGTGCGCGTATTGACCTGCCACAACATCCGGCAGCGCTTCAAAGATCACACCGTGCCGACGAAACACGTCGAACTTGTTGAGGTCCGTTAAGAAAACCGGGATCAGGTCCCTGTCTTCAGCTTCCCGCAACACAGTCGGGATCAGAGAGTCGATCGTCGCCGCGTTCAGCCCGGTCATGTCAAAAAAATGGAAGGCGGTATCCAGCCCTTTGTTGATTAGCGGCGCAGCATAGGGGCTGTCCGCATTCAATGGGTATGCAAGGTCAGCCAGTGCCTTAGCATTTTGCTTTGTCTCAGCCTCGGTCATTGGCCCACAACCTCGATTTGGGCCCCGCGCTCCATTGTTCCCGCGCGGGGCAGACCTGAAAGCGAACGGTATATAGCGATCCACTGCCTCGCAGCGACCGTCCAGTCACGACACCGGGCCACATGGCCCGCTGAGGCACCACGCTCCGACCAAATCTCGCGCCCTTCGTTCAGCGCAATCCGAATGGATCGGATAGGCGCAAATTCGTCTGCCTCGGGGTAAAGCAAGGCATTTTTTCTGTCCGTATAAACGTCGGCCAAGTCAGGGTTATCCGGCCCGATCACCCCCAGAGACGCCGAGGCGCAGATCAATGCGTCTTCGGCTCCAAAAGTCGCCGATTGCGGGGCAATGATTGCGTCGGCCGCCGCAAGATACAGCCCCAAGTCCTCGTCGAAATTCGAGCATTCGATCACGCGGGTCCGATCGGTTGCCTTGGTGTTTCCCTCCGCCCCGGTAGCGCCTGAAACGGCCAGTAGAAGGGTGTTTTCCTGATCCAGTTCCTCAAACGCTGATATCTCGCTTTCGAAAGCACCTGCGGATGCATGTTCATCGAAGGTGAGAAAGACAAAAACGTCCCGGTCGATGTCCAAACGCTGTCTGGCAGCGGGACCGGGCCATTGGGGGAACCGCCCAATTGAATGTCCGGGGCTGATAACCGTCGCCTTTTCGAACGGAATCGGAACCCGTTCCGACAAAGCCTCGAAACCACGCCAAGAGGTCAGGTGAATGACATCGGCCAGTTCCGTCATATGGGCATTGAAATCGTCTTGCAGCCGTGCCGCCGGGCCGTCCTTGGGCATAATCAGGTCTCTGCTCCAGACAATTTTCCCGCCGATGTCGACAAACGCGGATGCCGCATCCAAAACGGCCTGTACCGCGCCCCGCACGTCTTCATTTCTGGGCATCTCTTGAATAAGCCTGCTTTGCCGATGCAAATGGAAGACGATCGGATAATCCTCGGACTTTTGCTTTTTGAGCGCGTCCTCGAATACCCCCGGCCTTGAATCCGCTGCCGCACCGATGGATTGGTAAAGCGCTTTCTGACTGAAGCTTTGCCCAAACCGGTCGGTGTCGAAGTACACAATCGGCCTTTGCAAATACTTAACTCCGAAATTGTTTTTTGTTTTTTGCCATTTTCTTGGTATTACATGGAATATTGATCTGAAAACAGAATTTTCGGGGCCGACGTTTATGGCAACAAAAATTTCGAAACTGACAAACTGGTTGGTTGCGCTTTTCGCGATGTTGGCAGGCGGGATGGCGAACGCACAAGGCTCTCAAACGTTTTCTTCGACGGACGAGGCGCGTGCTTATCTGGCTGAGAACCCGACAGGCCCAAAGGCGCAGGAAGCGTTTCGGTTTCTGATGGGACAGAAAGTAGCGCGCGAGTTCCGCGAATATCCCCGTGACGGTCGTATTCCGGGGCGCTCCTTTACGCGCAACATAGAACTTTCACCAGCAAAAATAACCGAAAGCTTCGATGAACTGACGGTGTATTACTGAGGGGTTTCTATATGACAGCTTTTGGTTTTCGTATCGGCAGAACATTGGCACTGGCAGTGATGGCGGGGGTGATTACGGCCTGCGCAACAGACCCCCAGCTGGTCCAGATCAAGCGACTTGAACGTCTGGGTTTCTTGCCCGTTTCTGATGTCGCGCAAGCCGGAGCTCCGCGCGCCATGACTTATAGCGGTGAAATCGGAAACCGGGTGACATGCACCAAGAATGGCGAGAAAATCAGAGTTACAGATCAGGACCTGCCATCCACGATCGTGCCCGGCGCAACCATTCGGCAAGACAGCAGCCTGGATTCCTATATCATCGTAAACGGTGACGGCTCCACCGAAGGCACTCATATCGTGACGCTTGTGCGCATGCTTGAGGATAACGGCAAGATGATGGCGCGCGAGGTTGTCACGACGGAGATTGGCGTCAAAGGCTCTGCCGAACTGGGTGAGCTTGGGACCTGCATTGTTGCGTAGCAGACAGGCTGCTCTGTCTGGCAGCCGTTTTGACATCATCGTTCTGTGCGATCCACGCTCTGGTGACACGGGGTCCAGACATTCGGCTGCCGCGATTCAAGCGTTGGCGGCATCGGGTTATCGTGTCGGTGTGCTGTATTGGTTGGGGCAGATTGGTGCCGACATCGGTAAAGCCGACCCGCAGGTGGAAAACCTGCTGGATCATCCCAGAATATCCAGACTTGCCATAGGGGCCACCGCGAGTTGCCTGGCGCTGCTGGCGTTTGACATGCGCTTGTTTCTGGAACCCGCCGTTCAGCCAACAAACATCACTGCGGATCAGAGATTTGTCATTGTAACAAGACGGTTTGCAGATAGCGGCGCTGGTGCAAAAAAAGTATTGGAAAACGCCCGTGAAACACTCGGCGGTGAACTGCAACTGGTACCGGTTGCGCCGTCGATCCGGGCGCTTCTCGAAACCTTGGTGCCGGATGCGACAATCCTGGACGAAACTTGGACGCCGGTCTTTGCCCCTGCAACAGACCCGGACGCCGATCAGCCGCTGGCCAGTGCTTCGATTCGACCGACCCTTGGGTATTACCGGCACAGCCGCCACAGACGCTGGCCCAAAGATTTCGAGATATTCAATAAGTGGTTTCCGGCGCATCATCTGCTGGCCTACAGGCTTTTTCACGCGCCGGAAGCCTGGAACGAGGCGCTGCGCGATGCCTATGCCCCCCTTTCCCTGTTCGGGCAAGGAGGTTCTCAGCCCGAGACGTTTTTGTCAGGCTGTGACTTCATTCTGACAACGGACTCACCGGAAGACGACCCCTACCCGGAAGAATTGATCCGGTCATTGGATTCAGGTGTAATCCCTCTTCTGCAGCCGAACTGGCAAAGAAATTTCATGTATGCGGCAGCATATGCGCCACTGTCGCGTTTGGCCGACACGGCTATCGAGGTGTTCTCGGATAAGACACACGCGCAGGATATTCGGGCGGCATGGCGGGAACTGCGGGATATGCATTTCTCGCCAACTGAGTTTGCCCGCAAGGTGCGAAAGGCGCTTGGCCCGGAACATTCCACGCCCCTGGTTTCCAGCCGCATGGCCCGTCCCCCAAAAATCGTAATCAACTTGTCAACCAACGGTGTCGGCATGGGGCACCTGACCCGTCAATTGGCGATAGCGCGGAAGCTGCCCAACAATATTCAATCGGTCTTCATCAGCTTCTCGCACGCCGCAGACGTGGTACGCGACTTTGGATACGCCGTCGAGTTTCAGCCCTTCCACACGCATTCAGGGATGAACTCATCCTATTGGAACCTGGCGATGCACGACTATCTCGAAAGTGCCCTGCGCTTTTACCGACCAAGCGCGTTCATCTTTGATGCAAATATCCCCTTCGCGGCGATCGAATATCTTCGAGAGAAACATCCCGAGCTGCCATTTGTCTGGGTTCGGCGCGGCATGTGGGGCGAGGGCCGGGACTTGCCCGCCCTGCAAAAAGCCGAGATGTTCGACGCCATCATCGAGCCCGGCGAAATCGCCGAGGCCTATGACAATGGCCCGACGTCACTGGCCGGCGAAAGACGGGCAAAAGTGCCTCCGATTGTTCTGCTTGATGACGTCGACATCCTGTCACGGCACCAGGCTGCCACCGAATTGGGGCTGGACCCTGATGCCCTGAACATTTTGATCCTTCCCGGTGCGCAGAACAACTTCGACACATCCGGCGTCTGGCAAAATCTGATCGCTGAATTCGGCCGCATCCAGGGTCTGAACGTTGTGTTCGCCGAATGGTTGATGTCTGATCGGACATCACCGCTTCCGACCTTTGTCCGGCGTATCAAAGGGTATCCTTATCATCGCTGGTTCTCGGCCTTTGACTTTGCGGTGTCTGCCGGGGGCTACAATTCCTTTGCGGAACTGATGTCGGCACGGCTGCCTGCCATATTCGTTCCAAATGAAAATCCGATCATGGATCGGCAGGATCTCCGCGCGCGTTTTGCCGAGCGGCGCGGCATGGGCCTGTGCATTCGCAAGGGCGAGGAATACAAAATCAGAGACGCCGTAGAAGCGATGTGCAACCCGGATCGGCGGGCCGCATTCCGCATGGGCATGCAACATGTACCGCAGGCAACCGGGGCTGCCCAGGCCGCTGAAATTGTCGCGCTTCTGGCAGAAGCAGGCCGGACATCGTCAGAGGTCATTCGATAGCGGTTGGCCCGATCAAATTGTATCCGAGGTCTTTCAGAAAATCCCGACCCAAAGCCTGCCATTCGGGATGGGAAACCTGAACGTCCAGGGAACTGTGTCGTGGAAAAGACGTTACTTTGGTCGATTGGCTCGACAAAAGATCAAGAACCGCTTCTCTGAACCAGCCAGCATTCGCCTCGCAGTCTTCGCGCCGCACCTCGCGATAACGTCGTTGACCTATCATGGCAGCCTGCCGAAGCCCCGCGACCCCGCACAGCCAGTCAGACGGTGACGTTGCGCCATTGGCGGGGAACCCCAATACGTGCAGCGTGGGGCGGGTTCCCGCCTCGGCAACCGTTTGCGCGGGGCCAAGGTGGATGACAACGCGCAGATCGGGAAACTCGGAACACAGTTCCTGCCGTGCCCAGTCAGCCGTGTCACGGCAGGCGGTTCCGACAATCAATTCCACATCTTCAGAAAACCCTTGCCGCGTGCTGTCGATGCCTGGCGCAACAGTGGCGAATACCGGCGGGCTGGTCACGGTAGGATGATGCCGAAAACCGACGGCATCGACACTCAACAGAACAGAGTTATCCGGAGCCTGAACTAAGTCCTTGGATTGCGCCAACCGATTGCCGTGCCACGATTTTGCGCGGTCTTCGCCGGAAAACACTCGGGGAAGGTATTGCGATCGGATGTGATCCATCGACAGACCAAGATAATGGCGCAATCGCAGGTTTTCCCCTGCGACGGATCCGGGACACAGGCTGACAGTGTGCCCTCCGGTCTGCATCCAGGTCGCAAGATCGCAATCCTTACGGAAAATGCGCTGCTTCCGGTCCCTCTCGGACGAAATCACGTAGTGCCGCATCGTCTCGGGGAAATCTTCCGGTATGTGTTGCTCTGCCTCGGACTTCGGCACAAAGGTATATTCGGTACAATCGAACGTAACCGCCTTGCTTTCGGAATACCGGCCAACAAAGTCGATGAGCGGCGTTCCATCCTGCGTCTCGACGAATTCGTCAGCATCCGCATGCAGAATCCAATCGCTGTCGATACCGAAAATAAGGTCTCGCTTCAGCATCAACTGCCGTGTGAGGTCGAAATACCCTAGATACGGCTCATGGAAATAACCCACGACCGGTGCATCCCGGCGTGCCATCGCAATTCCAGAAGTCCCATCTGTCGAGCCGTGATCGACAAGAATGACCGGTATGCGTTCGGCCGCGTAATGAGACAAGACCCGGTCCAGCGTGGCTTCTGCGTTTCTGGCAACAAGAATTGCGGTTATTGTCGTTTCCGACTTTGCGGAAGCCGGTGACACCTTGGGGTGTTCTTTGATCGGCTCCGCCTCAGGGACCGGTCCGCTGCCCCACTTGTCAAGAACGGCTTGTGTCAGATCATTGTCCTCGGAACGACGCAGCAGGTCGGTCACGACGCGCGCGGTTCTTGGGCGGTCATAGGCTTCGGGGATATCCAGCAAGTTCAGCAGCGCCCATTCGGCCCCGGACTCTGCCGCAGATGTCAGATCATCGATCGCATCCTCAACGTGCCCCAACTCCAGATGAAGAAGCCCCCTATCCTTCCGGGCCCAGGGGTTTGTAGGGGCAACACCATCCAGCAGCCGCACCGCCTTTTTCAGGTCCCGGGGCACCGCAATTCCATCTGACATCAGCTTCGCCTGAGCCCGGACAACGGTACCGCCCGCGTCCAATGTGCAACGCAAAAACAACTCGGCAAGGGTGCGTGGGGAAATGCCCGCAAGCCGCCCTTCACAAAATTTTGCCGCAAGCTGAGCGGCTGCAAAATCACTTCCGGCCCGGGTTTCCTGCGTCAGCAACCGGCTCAACGCATCGGCTTCGAGTTTTCCCGTGTTAAATCTCAGAACCGCAAGCCTTACGCGGGCCTCAGGGTCGCCCAATTGCGCCGCATGGGTCAGCGCGTTTTCGGCAGCGGGCAGGTCGCCTGTTTCGATCAGATGACGCCCGGCATATCGCTGCGCCCGGACATTACCGGCCTCCGCCAGTTTCAAAAGGGCCGCCTCTGCTGCATCACGCACCGCGTCGGAAGTTTTAGGATCCGCGATCAGATTTACGGCTTCGCTTACCGCGAGGGTCGCGCTTTTGGCCCGCAGATCGCCTGTGCCCTGCCCCGCAATCCTGCGGAAAAACACTTCGGGTTCGACCACCATCAGACGCTCGTCATGCTTTTCGAGATTCATCTGATACAGAGTTCTGAAAAGGGTTGGCTTCGGCGGGATCAAACCGTCCCGCAATGCTGTGACTGAGAAATCAAGCAACGGGTAACGCCGAAAAATGCCCTCATCGTAAACGGCATCTGCAATACGGGAATAATCTCGCCAATCCGTTCTTTCCCGATACAGCAGCACATGCGGCACCTCAATCTGTGGGCCTCGCCGCAAGAAACCGAGGGTCAGATACCAGTCATACGCATTCATCGTCCGCTTGGGAAAGGCAGCCAGCAGGTCTTTGGTGCGAAAAAGGCCGTACATCCGGCTTCCGTTTGGCCGGGACAAAAAGGCACCCGCCCGATCAGCCCATGTGCCGGACAACGTGCTGGTATCCGGGGCGTCAGTACCCGCAGGTGCGTCGACAAAAGCGACCTTTGGGATTGCCGACACCGCGTTCTGGTTCTGGTTGAGCACGGCCACAGTTTTCTCAAGAAACTCGGGGGCCCAGTAGTCGTCGCCCGCCAACCAAACAAAATACGGCGTATCGGCCGCCTCGACGAGGCGGCGGAAATGCATGAACCCCTGCCGTTCGGATTGCCGGATAGCCTGAAAACGTCCATCGGTTTTTACCAGTTCGCAGCATCGCTCATATGTTCCATCCTTGGACTGATCGTCGGACAGAATGACCCGGAACTCGGTGAAGGACTGCGCTGCAATAGACTGGATCGCACGCTTGATGGTCGAAACATTGTTGTAGGCCGGAACACCTATCGTCACGCGTGCCATGCCGTGCCTCTTGCTCCAATCCGGTGCCACTTATCAAAAGATATCAATGGGTTTCGAATCGTGCAATGTTTCGGCATTACCCTCAGCCTTTTTGCTGAGACAAGGTTCTGCTAGGCTTTCCCAATTCTTGATTATGAGGATTCCCGACGTGGTTCTGAGTATTCGATCTGTAGTTTTGACGTTCGTACTTCTGGGTATCGCGCCTTTCGCGACGGCCCAGGACGCCGCAGAGTTTTCAGATCAGTCAACGCGTCGAATTGCGCTGGTCATCGGTGTTGGCGACTATGATCGGGCACCCGACCTGCCCAACCCTATCAGTGACGCGCGCGCTGTAGCCGCTGAATTCTGGCGTTCGGGTTTCGAAGTTATCGAAATCCTGGACCCCAATGTCGAGTTGCTAAAAGCCTCGATCAAAGTCATGGGCGAGCGCATGGAATCCGGCTCACATGCGGCATTCTTCTTCGCGGGTCACGGGGTTCAGGTCGCGAACAGCAACTATTTGCTGGCCAAGGACGTGGATCTTGCCAACGGAGAAAGAGCGGCGCTGAAGTCGGCAGTTTCCGCAAACGAAATCGCGTCTGCCTTAGCGAATTCGGGGGCTTCACTGTCGATCCTGGTGCTTGACGCATGTCGGGATAACCCCTTTGTCCTCCACTCCGCAGGAGCTGGGAACGCGGCAGCCAAACTGCCAATCAGCGAACCCTCCGGCGGCTTGGCCAAAATTGACGTAAGTTCGGACAACGAATTTCTTATGGCGTTTTCCACCAGTCCCGGACGCGTTGCATTTGATGGGCCGGACGGTGGCAACAGCCCGTTCACGACGGCATTGATAGACGTCATTCAGAAACCCGCGATGGACGTTCTGGATGTCTTTACCGAGGTACGAGACAAGGTTTCGCAAGCCACCGAAGGAAAGCAGGTCCCCTGGATCCATTCGGCCATGGACTCGGGCTTTGTGTTTCGCGAGGACGTATTTGCCGCGGAACGCGGAGCGGGAAATCAGGTCGACACACTTGGGTCCCTACCCCCGTCGCTTGTGCTCGAGCGATCGCTGTGGCGCACCGCCGTCCAGAGCGGGCGGCGCGAGCATTTCGAACTGTATCTGGATGAATTTCCGAATGGCGGGTTCATTCGCCAAGCCCGTGCCTGGTTATCGGGCAAAGGAAACACACCGGAAATCGGTCTGGAGGGTGACGAGACAGAGCAGTCCACGCTGACACTCGCGTCAGGTGTCCGCACACCCCTGTCATCCCTGTTCTCGGCCGAAGAACTTGCTGAAGTTGCGTTTCTGAACCTTGCCGCGCCTGCAGACGGTGTTCGTTTTCTTACCACAGAGGATCAGGAGCTTCGGGCTCCGGTTCAGGTGTCCGTCATCGATGTGCCCAAGATCGTGATCGAAACCGCGCCCACAACCGCCGGACGTCAGGGACGGATCGAGCTGGCCGATTTCGACGGGAATTCGCTGCAAGTGCGCGACGTTATCGTTGAATACGATACGTGCGACATGGTTGCGGGCTACCCTCATGATCCGAACCGCGTGGGGCGCGGGGCGCGGCTTGAATTGATGAAGCCGCGTCTGGCAATCGAAGCCTGCCTCGCCGCCGTCGAGCGATATCCGGAGTCCGCGCGGTTCAAAGCAGTGCTCGGGCGGGCCTATCGCAGCGCCGGTGATTACGAAGCAGCCCGTCTTTGGAACGGTCTCGCTCTGGATCAGGGGTATTCGACGGCTATTGTTGCCTTGGGGAAAATGTCACTTTTGGGTCAGGGCGGCCCAGCGGACCCCGAGGCTTCGGCTGAGTATTTCCGTCAAGGCGCCGAACTTGGTGACAGTTGGGGGCTGAACGCCCTGGGCGAGGCCTATCTGTTCGGCAATGGCGTGCCCGTGGACACCGAGCGAGGTGTGGGTTTGATCCGCCAGTCGGCAGATACGGGCAACGATTGGGCACACACTCTGATGGGACGTGTCTACGAAAACGGATGGGGCGTTGCGCCTTCGGACGAAACTGCCGTCGAATGGTATCTGAAAGCGGCAGAGCTGGGGGACCCATCGGCCAAGCTTGAACTTGCCGATGCCTATCGCAAAGGGCAAGGGGTTGAACGCAATCCCGCCGAAGCGCTGAAGTGGATTGAGAGTGCAGCCGGACAAGGTTGGACATTCGCACAAGCCCGGCTTGGGCGGGAATACGAGATCGGTGAACTCGTCCCACGCGACCTGGAAGCTGCGGCCTCGTGGTATGAAACCGCAGCCACTCAGGGGGATGCAGAAGGCGAATACCTGCTTGGCAAAGCCTTGTTAAACGGCGACGGCCGCCCGGAAAATCCAGAGCTTGCAATTGCGCTGCTCAGGCTGTCTGCCGCGAAGGAAAATGTTCAGGCCGCATTCCTTCTTGGGGAACTCCATGAACGCGGACAAAAAGTAGCCGTCGATCTGCCTTTTGCCCTGTCAATGTACGAACGGGCCTGGGATCTTGGTTTCCCGCCCGCCGCCAGACGACTGGCCGCCGCCCATGCCAAGGGATTTGACGGCCAGATCAACGGCCCTGCCGCCGTCAGTGTCCTGCAGGATATGATCGCCAAAACAGACGATGAATGGGCTCTTCGGGATTTGGCGGCGATCTTTAAGGACGGCAAAATCGTACCTCAGAACGCCACGGAATCGGCAAGGCTTACCCAGCGCGCCGCTGCCAAGGGCAACATCTACGCCTTCCGCGATCATGCCCGGAACCTGGAAACGGGTTTCGGCGGGACCCGCGATCCGGAAGCGGCATTCGGCTATATGCTTCAGGCCGCCGAGGCGGAAAACCCGTGGGCCAGGCTCGATCTTGCACGATACTATGCGGATGGAGTTGGCACAGATGCCGATCCGGTCAACGCAAGCGTCTGGCTTGCGCGCGCTGCCGCTCTTGGCGATGCAAAATCGGCAGAGATTGCCCGCGACCGAGCCGAAAATCTGGGCGCAGATGCACTGGTCGCCGCATACGGGCAACTGGCACGTCCCAACCAACCTCTTTCAACCAGCGAAGCCAGATCGGAACTGCAGGACGCTGGCAAAGACCCGTCCAACCCAACGGTGGTCTTTTTCGAATTGGTGCGCCTGGTCGGAAACCAGCAATAATAAAAGTACAGTCGCTTTAACATGGCGATCCCTGAAGGACTCGAACCCTCAACCTGCTGATTAGAAGTCAGCTGCTCTATCCAGTTGAGCTAAGGGACCGCTTGCGCCCTTCTTGCGGGTTTTAGCGGCGGGGTTCAAGGGCCAAGCGCATGAAGGCGCTGTTGGGGTCTGGCGCGTAGCCATGGATCGGGCCGCAATAGCTGTAGCCCAGCGATTCATACAGCCCGCGCGCCGCGTCATATTCGGGCAAATGCGCCGCGCCGGTTTCCAGAACCAGTGCTGAAATCCCCTCGGCCTGCGCCAGATCCGCCAGATGGGTCATCATCACGCGCGCCAGACCGCGCCCGCGCGCGGCCGCCAGGATATGAACGGATTTCACCTCGGCCGAACCATCCGGCAACGCCTTGAGTGCGCCGCATCCCAGCGGTGTGCCGCCCTCATACAGCGCCCAGAACCGCATTCCGGGTTCGCGCAGCGCAACGACGTCCAGAGTATGGTTCGAGGTCTGCGGCGTCGCCTCCCAACTATGGGCAAGGTGGGCCTCGATGATGGGGCGAATGCTCTCGTGACCCGGATCGACCTCACGGATTTCGATCATTCAGTGGGTCCAGGGACCACGACGGTTGGTGGCGAAATTCTCACCATAGCCACCAGCGCGCAGGTTCGGCTTGCGCTTGTGCGGTTCGCTGACCTGCGCGTCAATCCCGTTGTCTTTGGCGTAATCCAGCGCTTCTTCCTTGCTGTCGAATTTCAACCGCACCTGCGTCTGCGTGTCCGATGACGAGGTCCAGCCCATCAGCGGATCAACCTCGCGCGACGAGGCAGGGGCATATTCCAGAACCCATTTCCGGGTCTTGGCCATCCCCGAGGTCATCGCGTTTCGCGAAGGCTGGTAAATCCGTGCGCGCATGTCGCCTCTCCGTACTCACTTGGCTGGCCCCGTTTATGCGCCACAGCGCGACCGGGGACAAGATGACAAATGTCGCGGTGCGCTGATGTCAGAACCTGTCATCAACCCGCGCTAGACCGGGCGCAATTCAAACACGGGGACAGCACGTGCCGCAAAAATGCCGGAGAATACACGGATGCAGCCCGCCTGCCCCCCGATCCCCCCTTGCAGATGGACAAAATAAGAACAAATGTAAGGGCCTGATCCCCGGAGCCTGCCCATGCCCTACGCCCATTCCGACAAGACACAGCTGACCGCCGACGATGTCCGCGCCCGCCTGAAACTGGAAGGTGGCAAGCAGTTCGTGATGCATACCGAGTTCAATGCGGCGGGCGACCAACCGACGGCGATCAAGGAACTGGCAGGCGGCGTTCTGGACGGCGAGCGCGATCAGGTTCTGCTGGGCGCAACCGGGACCGGCAAGACCTTCACCATGGCCAAGGTGATCGAGGAAACCCAGCGCCCCGCGATAATCCTTGCGCCCAACAAGACGCTGGCCGCGCAATTGTATGGTGAGTTCAAGGGCTTTTTCCCCGAGAACTCGGTCGAATACTTCGTCTCCTACTACGACTACTACCAGCCCGAGGCCTATGTGCCGCGCAGCGATACCTACATAGAAAAGGAATCGCAGATCAACGAACAGATCGACCGGATGCGCCACTCGGCCACCCGCGCCCTGCTGGAACGCGATGACGTGATCATCGTCGCCTCGGTGTCCTGCATCTACGGTATCGGTTCGGTCGAAACCTATGGCGCGATGACGCAGGACCTGAAGGTTGGCCACGAATACGATCAGCGGCAGGTGATGGCCGATCTCGTCGCCCAACAATACCGCCGCAATGATCAGGCGTTTCAGCGCGGGTCCTTTCGGGTACGCGGCGACAGTCTGGAAATCTGGCCCGCCCACCTCGAGGACCGCGCGTGGAAGCTGTCCTTCTTCGGGGAAGAACTGGAACAGATCACCGAATTCGACCCCCTGACCGGCGAGCGCGCCGCCACGATGGAGCATGTGCGCGTCTACGCGAATTCCCACTACGTGACGCCGAAACCGACGATGCAACAGGCGATCATCGGGATCAAAAAGGAACTCCGCATCCGGCTGGACCAACTGGTTGGCGAGGGCAAACTGCTGGAAGCCCAACGTCTGGAACAGCGCACAAATTTCGATCTGGAAATGCTTGAGGCCACCGGCGTCTGTAACGGGATCGAGAACTACTCGCGCTACCTCACAGGCCGCGCCCCGGGCGAACCGCCCCCGACCCTGTTCGAATTCATCCCCGACAACGCCATCGTCTTCGCCGACGAATCCCACGTCTCGGTCCCGCAGATCGGCGGCATGTACCGCGGCGACTATCGCCGCAAATTCACACTGGCCGAACACGGCTTCCGCCTGCCGTCCTGCATGGATAACCGCCCGCTGAAGTTCGAGGAATGGGACGCCATGCGCCCCCAATCCGTCTTTGTCTCAGCCACGCCTGCGAAGTGGGAGATCGAACAGACCGGCGGCGTTTTCACCGAACAGGTGATCCGCCCCACCGGCCTGCTGGACCCCGAGGTCGAAATCCGCCCGGTCTCGATGCAGGTCGATGACCTGCTGGACGAGGTGCGCAAAGTGGCCGCCAACGGCTTCCGCACGCTGGTCACCACACTGACCAAACGCATGGCCGAAGACCTGACCGAATACCTGCACGAACAGGGCATCAAGGTGCGCTACATGCACTCGGACATCGACACGCTCGAACGCATCGAAATCCTGCGCGACCTGCGGTTGGGGGCCTTCGATGTGCTGGTCGGCATCAACCTGCTGCGCGAAGGCCTCGACATTCCCGAATGCGGGCTGGTCGCCATTCTGGACGCGGATAAAGAGGGCTTCCTGCGCTCGGAAACCTCGCTGATCCAGACCATCGGCCGCGCCGCGCGCAACGCCGATGGCCGGGTGATCATGTATGCCGACAAGATCACCGGTTCGATGGAGCGCGCCCTGAACGAGACCAACCGCCGCCGCGCCAAACAGCTCGCCTATAATCAGGAACACGGCATCACGCCCGAGACGGTAAAGAAGAATGTCGAGGACGTTCTGGCCGGTCTCTACGAAGGCGACGTCGACATGAACCGCGTCACCGCCACCATCGACAAACCGATGCACGGCGCGAATTTGGAAGCCCATCTGGACGGGTTGCGCGAACAGATGCGCAAAGCCGCCGAGAACCTCGAATTCGAAGAGGCCGCCAACATCCGGGATGAGATCAAACGTCTGGAAGCGGTCGATCTGGCCGTCGCCGACGACCCTATGGCGCGGCAGTGGGCGGTCGAGAAGGCGTCTGAGGATGCGGTCAAGTCGCGCGGGCGGTCAACGGCTGGACGGCCGGGTCAGAGAGGTGGGAATGTGAAGCGGAGGAAGAAACGATAAGTGATTGGCGAAGTTGCGTTTGAGACAAAGTGTGTAGCTTATTTGGTTGTCCGCTCCGAAAACCAAGAAAATCCCAAGACGGCGCCTGCAACAGGTTTCTTTTGGCGATACGATGAGAAAGAGTATTTGATTACCAATCGGCATGTCGTGACCGGCAGGCACTCTGACAACTCACCGGTTCCCGAGGGTTTCGATCCCCTATATCTTGACGCTTACTTCTATCGAAAAATTGGAGAACCCAATGAGGGTGTTCTTCCCGTAGAGTTCAAATCAATCCGAATTAACCTTTGGAAAGATGGAACACCGGATTGGATTGAGCATCCTGATGGGCGGAACTTTGACATAGTTGCACTAGACCTAAGCCCAAAATTGGATGTTTTTGCAGTAAATGACAAACAACAAAACGAAGAGATTTGGACAGAGGTGGGCGCGGACTGTTTCGTAGTGGGGTTTCCAGAGAAGTTAACTGGTCCGGCAATGACGCCTATATGGAAGCGCGGCTCAATCGCTACGGAGCCATCACTCGAATATGAGGAACTGCCAGTTTTTTTGTGCGATACGGCAACTCGACCCGGAATGTCCGGCTCTCCGACATTTATTAAAGCAATTGGCAACTTCGGAAAAGAAGGCGGTCCGAAATCAGATAGTGGTTTCTTTGGTTATTGGACCAGGTTCATAGGTGTCTACGCTGGGCGAAACGGCGACGAGAACGAAGGTTTCCAACTTGGCCGTGTTTGGAAAGCTAGCATAATAGAGGAGATGTTGGCTAATCCCAAGTCACCGAGCAGCCCATTCGCGAGTAACAAACCCGCTCGGTGAAACGCCCTACATTCCCCACACTCCACCCTTGCGCCCCACCCCTCCCTCCTCCACGTTTGAAATCACAAATTGTGATTCCAAACGGTTGCCATGAAGAACACCCTGCCCAGCACGCATGAGGTCCAAAGCGCCATTCACCGGGTGCGCGGCACCCGTGTGGTGCTGGCCGAGGATCTGGCGCAGTTCTACGGAAAATCCGTCAGCGCCTTCAATCAGGCCGTCTCGCGCAACAAGGACCTGTTCGAGGGCTATCGTTTTCAACTGACCGACGCCGAGGTCGCCGATTTGCAATCACAGAATGTGATCTCAAAACCCAAGGGGCGCGGCGGTCGGCGGGTCAATCCGTGGGTCTATACGGATTACGGCGTGGCCATCGCCTCGGCCCTGTTCAAGGACCCGCGCGCGATCCGGATCACAAGGATGATCACCGAGGCCTTTGTCGATGGCGCAAATGCGCTGGCCGAGACCCCGCGCAGCGTGCCGGAAGTCCTGCCGCCCGAGGGCGCCCCCGCCCCGCTGCTGCCCAATGGTGAGCAGTTGCGCGATCTGGCCGAAAACATCCTCGATTCCGGGCAGCAGAGCCTTGTGGATTACATCGCCAACCCAACCACCAAGCGCCAGCAGGCGGTGGCGGCGATCATGAAGACCCTCGCCGAGACCGCAGGCGAAGAGGTCCGCACCCAACAGGAACGCCTGCGCCTGCGCATTGCTGAACGTCTGGCCACCGGCGATTACGCCGATGACGATGACCGCAAACAGTTGCTGGAACTGCTGCAGGCGATGAAGGGTTAGACGCCTAACTCGGCCCGCATCTTTTTGGTCAGCTTAGCCACGACCATCTCGTAAGACGTCACGATATGCTCGCGCAGGGAGGCGTCGCTCATCCCGCGCTCTTCGTAGACCTGCAGCCATTTCATCCCACGCGAGGCCAGATAGGGCGCTGGGCGGATGCCGGGTTCGTCGCTGAGGACCTCAAAGGCCAGATCGGTGGCCTTGAAGGTGAACGCATCGCGCCCGTCATTCCAGCCGCAGATCGCAAACACCTTGCCGCCCACTTTCCACACATCCGCATTGCCCCATTGCACTACGTGCGAGGTGGCCTTGAGGCCCGAGCAGAAGGTGTTGAATTCATCGCGGGTCATGGAGGTGATACTGGCGGTCGGCCCTGCGTAAGGCAACCGCCAGCGCGTAGGTTAACCAGGCTTTAACCCAAACGGCCCAATGCTGCGGTCATGGAAAACCGAAACTCTCCGCTGTCGCCTGATGTCTGGCTGAAAGGTCTGTTCACGTCCAAGGCCGTTCAACAGGGCGGCGTTACCCGCCGCAAGGCCCGGGATATCGAACGCTTTGCCGGGATGGAGCGTTTCATGACCGAAATCCACCGCCGCGGGTATCAGGTGGCCGAGAACTCCGGACAGATCGTGATTTTCTGCAACCGCGCTCCGGTGCGATGGCTCACCTGAGCCGAGCATCGCTTTCTTCAAAAGAAAGCGAAACCGAAATCTTTTCAAGATTTCGGTTCCCCCGTCGCAATGCCTATCCGTTGTGCCAATGCGCAATCACGTCATAGCCCACAGGCGTTGGCGGGCCTTCCAGATACTCGGCAAACTGCCCCCACAACGCAGCCACTTTGGGTGCATTTGCGTTCGAGGTCTCTTCGCTTTCGACCACCGAGATCACGTAGCCGCTGCCGTCTTCGTTCATAACATTTGTAAAGCAATGCATGCCGGGCATCCCCAGAATCTCGGCCTTAAGGTCATTCATCTTCGCCGTGGCCGCGTCGCGCGTGCCGGGTTTCATTTTGAATTGAGTAACGCGTGCAAACATGTGTTTTCTCCGTTTCAGGGCGAAATTGCCCATTGGCGGCACCAAACCGGGGCCCACCGCGCGCAGTTTAACACGTTAAAAGGAATTCCCGTACATTCACAGGCTTAGCGGTTCTCCGACCGTCTCGGATCAACCAAAAGGCGGCCCGGTTCAGGGCCGCACGAATTTGGCACTGCCGACCATCCTGGCCCGCGCGCCTTCACCGCGTTGCGGGGCCGAGTTCGTGACCAGCGCGGGTGCATATCTCTCGCACGCCAAGCCATCCCCGTCGGGGTCGTTGCGCTTATGATATCCCGGCTGCCCCCTGCGGAAGGGGCCCAGCCCAAAGGCCTCGGCCGCGTCGCAACCGGCCAGTGCGATCAGGTGAACAACCGCTTCATTGCGCTCATAGTCCGACACCCGCATGTAAACGCCGACACCGATCAACACCGTGGTCAGCGGCAGCGCAAGAACCATCGTCAGTATACGCACTGGAGACAGCGCCTGACGCCGCAAAGCATCTGCTCGGCGCTGGCGTCTGGAAAGGGGTGAGTCATCCCCGTCCGAAGGGGGTTTTCCAAACAACATGCCCTCGTTTTAGGCGACTTATATGGCAAAGCCGAGGCAAGTCTGGAAAAATCGGGCTTAGTGACACCGGGTGTGCCAAACCGGTATCATTGGGGAGCCCTGATGGAACGAATGCCGTGACCAAAGACAGCCCCTATCGACCCACCGATACTGCCGCTGGCGTACAGGCGCGGGATCTGATCGCTCAGGCGCGTTTCGCCGCGCTCGCCGTTCTGCGACCGGACGTGGCCCTACCCTCCGTATCGCGGATTGCGCTGGCAACGGATGAGCAGGGCCACCCCATAACGCTGATCTCCGAGCTGTCCGATCACACACAGGCGCTGCAGGCCAACCCGTCCTGCGCCTTGCTGGTTGGTGAGCCACAGGCAAGCGGCGACCCCCTGACACATCCCCGGCTGACGCTGCACGCCGTGGCACGCAAGATAGCGCGCGGCGCATCAGATCATGAGGGTTTACGCGCCAGATATCTGAGCCTGCAACCCAAATCGAAGCTGTACATCGACTTCGCGGATTTTATCTTTGTCCGGTTTGAAATTCAGGACGGTGTCTTGAACGGCGGTTTCGGCAAGGCCTATCGCCTGGCCGCTTCAGATTTCTGACCCTCAGCGCACAACGTGCACGGCGCATTTGGCGTGGCGCACAACATGAGCCGCCGTGGACCCCAGCAACAGGTCCTGCATCCCCGGTCGGTGCGAGGCCATGATGATCAGATCCGGCCCGTTGACATCGGCCCAATCCAGAATCGAGCGTCCCGAATGACCTTCGATCACAATCCCTTGCGCATTGGGCAGACCGGCCGCCAGTTCATCAAGTTCGGCCTGAATCGCCTTACGCGCTTCACTCAGATACTCGGCAGGCATGTAAGAGATCACGTAGTTCGGGATATGCTCTACCACGTGCAGCAATGTCACCTGCGCGTCGGGTGTCCCCAGCATCTCGGTCAGTTTCAACGGGCCAGAGGTATCCCGCTCGGCATCAAAGGAAATCGGGACAAGAATGTTGTGATACATGGCGCAAGCCTCCGTGGTTCCAACTCAGAGTGAACCGACGGGGCCATCAGGGCCTTGATCCAGGTCAGGAAACGTCAAAGGTTTCGGCCACGTCATACATGACCGGCTCAAAACTTCTGCACAATTCGTTGATCTTGCGATTGCGCGCGCGCATCTCGGTCGAGCGCAGCATGGCCAGAAAATCCTCGCGCCGTTCCCATTGCGAATAGTTGGCGATCCGGGTTTGGGCGTCATTCACGTGCAACCCCGCCGATATGAAGCCGGGCTGTTTCGAGATGAACTCGGCATAGGCATCGGTTAGCGCCTCCAACAGGTCCTGACATGTGCCCGGAGACATTTCAAACGTGGTGATGACAGTCTGGACGCTGGCGCTTTTGGATATTATGGGCATCTGGCTTCTCCTTTGACTGGATCAAGCCTAGCACAGGAATTCCGAACGTCGCCCCTTTCCTGTGCTTCTCCAAGCAGTTTAACAAGCCAAGACGGGTGGCCGCCCGTTCCCAGACGACCACCCCAGCGGTTCAGCGCTCCATCCGCATCAGAACCGAGACTTCCCCCCGGACGCTTTCCGACCAGCGCAACCGCACACCATTGCCATTGCTGCCCTGCTCCAGTTCGACATATGGGGCCAGATAGCGGAACGACCCGAAGGCATTTCGCAGCGGCCCAAGTGCGGTCACCGCTTCGCAACTGCGCGCCTTACCGTCAAAGGGCAACTGCCCGCTTGACCAGACCGACCAGGCCGAGGCCACGCTGTTCTGCGAATAGCGGACACGCAGCGGGTTCTGCGCTTTATTGTCGACGCCGTGATAGGTGTTGTTCTGGAAGCTGACATTCACATGCCGGTC
This sequence comes from Ruegeria sp. F11, assembly GCF_056533855.1. Lineage (NCBI taxonomy): Bacteria > Pseudomonadati > Pseudomonadota > Alphaproteobacteria > Rhodobacterales > Roseobacteraceae > Ruegeria > Ruegeria sp. F11. The sequence goes on from NZ_JBQFOW010000009.1 coordinate 22,734, forward strand.
CTTATTCAGATCGGCGAAAGTGGTATCCACCCGTTCCGCCCGCTGAATATCGCTGCTACTGGACCGGAATTTGTTGCCCGTCACAGCCAGACCGTTCAGGAAGTGCCCCGGACCATGCGGGCGGATGACGATATAGCTGAACCACGGCGGCGCTTCACTGGAGTAAAAGATGTTGTCCGTGATGCTCATCGCGCTGAACGAATAACCCGAGACATAGGTCGGGTTCGCGTCCCGTTCGTTCGTCCATTCGACAAAGCAGTTATCCACGTAATTTTCGGCAATGGTCGAACTGTTATAGGTTCCGATCATGATCAGGCCAGCCGTGCGGACGCCCTGCGGAATGCTGTCACCCTGAAAGAAGTGGTTGCCCAGAACCATGTTGTTGTCGCCGCCCAGCACCGCAAAATGCTTGAAACGCACAGCCCGGTTGTGCCGCAGCTTCACATCGTTCGAACTGGTGTTCAGCGCAATCGACTTGCGGTCGGTGACGACAAAGGATTCCTCGGATGACAGGAACTGACAATTGTCGATCAGCATGCCCTTGCAGCCGGTCCCGATTGAGGTGATGCCACGATCCAGCGGACGGCTGATGAAGCAATCCGACAGCGAGAATGTGCTGCCCGAAGGGGCCAGTCGGATTGCGCTGCAGCGTCCGTTGCACTGAAATTCGATCTGCTCCATGCCGAATTTGCGCAAGGTGCCGAAGCCACTGAAATCCAACAGGTATTTGAACGAGACAAAGGTGAAGGTCTGGGTGCCCGACGCATCGTAAATCGGCGCGTTCAGGGTGATCTCACCCGCGGCCACATCCTTGGACCGCACGTAAATCTCACGCCCGACGCCGCTGCCCTGCACCAGTGAACCGACCGGGATATTCGCCACATTCACCACATTCGTCAGCCGCTTGGAATCCGACGGATCATAACTCGCGACCGAGGTGAAGGTCTCAGTATCCCAGGCCGAACTGGATTTGACATCGAACTGCCCGTTGCGGATAACCCTGCGCGTCGAAAAGCCCGGCTTGTTCGGCACCGCAGCCGCCATATCAATCGGAGCGGTGACCGAGATTTTGCGACCGCCCAGATCCAGCGATTCATGGTCCGAGTTGTTCAGCAGCGCCTGAAATGCCTTTTTGAACGCCAGTTCCTCGTCACCGAAGGCCGCGATGTAAGCCGCCAGATCAAAATCTCCGGTCAGCAGCAGCATCTTGTCATCGGGCATTGTCACCGTGCCCTCGAAATCCATCTCAGCCGCCATGCTGGTGTTCGCGGCCAGATGATAGGTGCCTTGCGGGACATAAACCCGCCGACCACCCGCAGCCTGATCCGCCGCCTCGAACGCGGCGGAATCGTCCGTGACCCCATCCCCGACAGCCCCGAAATCGCGCACGTCCACAACGCTGATCATCTCGCGCAGGAACACGCCGGTGACATCCGTGATCTCGATATCATCGACACGCACCAAAGCCCCGTTCGCGCCCTCGATATCCAGTCCGAAATGCCCATACAGCACCGCAACACCCCAGGGCATGTCCACACCCGGACGTCGCCCGGACCCCACGATTGCCGTTATCTCATGCACTGTGCCATAGCCGGAAAGTTGGGTAACCTGCCCTTGTTCGATCACGCCCGTCACATGCGCATCCCCGGCCCCACCGGCCCACGCAGCAATACGCACTTGCGGCAGCGGCCCGCTGATCGCCTTGACCCGCGCCTTGATCTGCAGATAGCAGCCGGGGATCAGAGGCGTCTGACCCATATACCGCAGCTTTTGCGTGGCATTGACCTTGAGGATTTCCAGACAGCCGCCAAAATCCGCATCCGCAGGCACAAAAGCCCCGGTGCCCGATCCGTCATAGGTTGGCGTGCCCGGCGTACCATCGCCCGCAGACCAGACGCCCAGACCATTCGCGAAAGCAGGCGGCGTGAACACGATGCCGTCGGTGATTGCCTTGTTCATGAAAAATCCCTTTCTCAATCGCGCCGCCGTTACCTGCAGCACGTTCAAACCCCGTGTTCAGGTCCACCCCGAACGCGAAAATCTGAGTATCGAAAAGGGATTAACCGCCGCTCACAGCACCGTCACGGCGGTGTTGCATCAGGCCGCCGGGTCAGAGTTCCCCAGCAGTTGCACACCATTGATCTTCCAGCCGTTTTCTTGCTGCACCATCTGATAATCCAGAATGTGCACCCGACCGTCACCATCAACGACCATCACCTTCTGCCACAGAAGGCCAGCAACCTCGCGCAGTTCCAGAAACCGCACATCCGCAGGCCGCCAGACCATCGGATAGCCATTGCGCACCATCGTCCCGAAATTTTCGGGGTTGCCGAACAAGCGCTGGATATTTGGGCTGGCAAAGGTAAAGGCGGTGGCAAAATCATCCGCCTTGAACGCCTGTATCTGGGCCGCGATATTGGCCTCAATCTCGGCGCTCTGCGCAAACGCGCCCGAGGCCAGTCCGGCGCTCAGGGATACAGCAAGCAAAAGTCGACGCATGGGGCCACCTCCTGTTGCAAGAGTAGCCCCACGCAGGTTCAGGTCAAATCAGACCAGTTCGCCAGCCAGCGCCTTGTCGATCAGGGCGATGGTTTCAGGCACACCATAAAGCGCAATGAACCCGCCAAAGCGCGGCCCCTGCGAGGCCCCAAGCAGCACTTCGTACAGCGCCGTGAACCAGCCGCGCATCGGATCAAAACGCTCGCGCCCGATGGAATAGACCACCGATTGCAGCGCCTCATCCTCGATGGGCCCGTCATAGGCCTCTAGCGCAGCTTTCAACGCCTCCAGCGCTTCACGTTCCTGATCGGTCGGCGCGCGGTGCTGGCGGGTGGGTTTCACGAAATCGTTGAAGTAGCGCACCGCAAAGCCCGCCGCCTGATCCAGATCGGGGTGCGTCTCGGCCGTGGCCTCGGGCGCATAGCGGCGGATAAAGCCCCACAGCGCCTCTTTGTCCTCGGCTCCAGAAACAGACGCCAGATTCAACAGCATCGCAAAGGGCACCATCAGCGTGGATGCAGGCACATCCCCGCCATGGATATGCCACACCGGATTGTTCAACTGCGCCTTCAACTCCTGCCCCGGATAGGCACGCAACTGCTGGTGATACTCATCGACCGCCTTGGGGATGACATCGAAATACAACCGCTTCGCCGTCTTGGGCTTCTGGTACATGAAATACGACAGGCTTTCCGGCGCGGCATAGGTCAGCCATTCCTCCATCGACAGGCCATTGCCCTTCGATTTCGAAATCTTCTGCCCCTCTTCATCGTTGAACAGCTCATAGCTCAGCGCCTCGGGCGGCTGCTTGCCTAGCGCCCGGCAGATCTTGGACGATTGCGTGACCGAGTCGATCAGGTCCTTACCCGACATCTCATAATCCACGCCCAACGCAGCCCAGCGCATCGCCCAGTCGGGCTTCCACTGCATCTTGACATTGCCGCCGGTGACCGGGATTTCGACCTTCTCGCCATCGGGTTCCTGATAGACGATTGTTCCCTTGGCGACGTTCCGCTCGAGCGTCGGAACCTGCAGAACATGGCCCGTCTTTGGGCTGATCGGCAGAAAGCACGAGTAGGTCTCGCGCCGCTCCGGCCCCAGCGTCGGCAGCATGATCTCCTGAATTTTGTCGAACCGCTCCAGCGCGGTCAGCAGCATCTCGTCGAACCGCCCGTGGGTATAGTAGTCGGCGGCCGAGGCGAACCCGTACTCGAACCCGAAACTGTCCAGAAACTCGCACAGCATCGCGTTGTTGTGCTGCGCAAAGCCCTCATGCGTGCCGAACGGATCGCGCACTTTGGTCAGCGGCAAATGCAGGTCCTGCTTTAGCTCTTCCTGCATCGGCACATTGGTCGGAACCTTGCGGAACCCGTCCATATCGTCCGAGAAACAGATCAGCTTGGTCGGAATATCGCTGATCTGTTCGAACGCATGCCGCACCATCGAGGTCCGCGCCACCTCGCCAAACGTGCCAATATGCGGCAGACCGGACGGGCCATAACCGGTCTGAAACAGCACATACCCTTTTTCCGGCGGTGCCTGTCTGTAACGTTTCAGCACCCGCCGCGCCTCTTCGAAAGGCCAGGCCTTGGACGTCATCGCGGTTTCACGCAGGTCAGACATTTGATTATCAGCTCCATCCGAAAAAACTGCCGATTGCCCCACGCAATCGACCGACCCCTCCTATTGTGCCAGTGCAGCATGAGTCAATGAGCCGAGATATGTTTCCTTCGGACCGGCGTCCGGTTTCATCCACATGCGCCGAAAAACAATGTGTTGAACCTGCCCGCTCTGCCTCATATCTTCCGTCCTCGAACACCCCTATCAAGGACAACGCGATGACCGAGCAAGCACCCCAACCCATGTCCCCGCAGGATTGCCTTGTGGCGATCATGGTTGCGATCTCGGCGTCGGACGAAAACATCCGCACTGCCGAACTGGTCAAGATCGAAGGCGCGGTGAATATGCTGCCGGTTTTCGCCGGGTATGACATCGACCGCACCCGTCGTGTCTCGCAGATCGTGTTTGACCTGTTCGAGCAAGAAGACGGGCTGGATGCCCTGTTCGGTCTGATCCGTGAAAACCTGCCCGAGCGTCTTCATGAAACCGCTTATGCGCTGGCCTGTGACGTGGCTGCCGCCGACGGATCGCTGGCCGAGACCGAACTGCGCCTGCTGGAAGAAATCCGTTACGAGCTCAACATCGACCGCCTGCACGCCGCCGCCATCGAGCGTGGGGCCCGTGCGCGTCACGTGGTCTGAGAACCGCCCTAGCTGCCGTAAAGCGCACCCCAGCGCTCAATCAGCGCGCGCTGCAGCTTGCGAGACCTCCGGTTCCAACTGCGCGCGCCTTCCGGGCGCTCGCGGTGTTCCCGTGGGATGGTCGCGCGGTGGTCCACATCTGCCGTGAAGATGGCAAAGGCCAGTTCCGAGCCGTCCGCCGTTGTCAGGAACCCACCGAGGCCCGATACGAAATTCAGGGTCCCGGTCTTGGCATTGACCTTGATTGGATGATCCCGAACCGCGCGCCCCTGCTTGTCGGTCAGAACAAACGGCTTCAACAACGGACGCAATACCCCGGACTTGCGCGCCGCCACCAGCGCAGACACCAGATCACCCGGCACCATGCGCGAGGCATCGCCCAGCCCCGAATGATCAACCATCGCGATCCGGTTCGCGCCGTAGGTCTCGGCGGCCCACCGGTTCATCTCGGCTGCTGAGTCCTGCAAGTTCTGCGGTGCCGCCCCCCGCGCCTTTGATGCCGCAAGACCCACCATCTCGGCGGTGATATTGGTCGAATACTTGAGCATGCCTTTCAGAATGCTCTTCAGCGGGTCGCTCTCATGCACCACCAGAACCGTACCCTGCGGAGCCTCACGCGTCACCTGAACCCGGCCCAGAACGATGCCGTTTGCCCGCGCCAGCGTGCGGAACACATCCCCCGCATAAAGCGCCGGTTTGCGCACCGGCAGCCAGCGCGCACCGCCATTGCCCAACGCTGCCTTTGCCACGGTCCACCGGTCCTGCCGCGCACTGGGCTGGTAGGTGTAGATCGGCAGACGGCGCGCCTCGACCCGCATGGCTGCCATGTCCACATCCGGCCTGTATTTGGCACTGCGCGCATCCATGGTCACGTCATAGCTGGTGCCGTCGCGTTTCCATTCGAAATGCACGCGGTTGAAATTCAGGGAAATACCGCTGATCGCCGGGCTGTAGCCGACATGATCGGGCTGTCCGGGGTCGATGCTGAACACGTAAGGCAATGCGCCGGAATAGACTTTGAAGGCGCCGCGCACCTCGGTAATCCCGGCCTCACGCAGATTGGCGGCCATGCTGGCCAGCGCGTCCGTGTCCAGCAAAGGGTCGCCCCCGCCCACAAGGATCAAATCGCCTTTCAGGATGCCATTCTCGATCGGGCCGTCGGCCATCAGCTTGGTTTCAAACCGATAATCCGGCCCCAGAACATCTAGCGCATAAAGCGCTGTCAACGCCTTAGCAACGCTGGCAGGCGGCAGGCCCGCTTCGCCGCCAAAGACCTCCAGCTCGGCCCCGGTTTCAACGTCGGCCACCGCAAAAACCACATCGCCTTTCAGCCCTGCGGCCCGAATGAACCGCTCGGCCCCGCTGACCTGTTTGCCGCGCAGCTGGGGGCGCAGGGATTCCAGCGGCGCACCGGCCAATGCCGCGCCGGGGACCACAGACGCCCCCAATCCCGCCAGAAACAAACGACGCGAAATACGATCAACCATGCGCCAATTAAAATCCCACAGATTAAATCCACACAACCATCGCATGAGATTATGCGACCAGTGTGGCTATTCCGGCAACACCCCATCCCCCCAGATGCCGCGATTGCGAAGATCAGTTGAACTGACGTCAACCATCGGCACGTTCACGAAACACCACGCCGGGGCCTGCGCGCGGCCCAGCAACTGCCGCGCCTGTCCGTCGATGCGGTACTGCGCATAGACCCGCGCCGCCGGCGACATCCGGGCCGAAATCCGATCTCCCGGCCGCGCCACAACGCCCACTGGCACGCTGTCCATGATCAGCCGCCAGTCCTTCCACCTGTGGAACTGCGCCAGGTTATCCGCGCCCATCAGCCAGACAAATTGTACCTCCGGGTAGAGCCGCTGCAACGCCGTCAGAGTATCCGCCGTCGCCCGCGTCCCGGTCAGCGCCTCGATATCCGTCACCTCGACCCTGGGGTGCTGCATCACCGCCCGCGCCGCCTCCATCCGCTGCGCCAGCGGAGCAGGCCCCCGTTCCTTCAGAGGATTGCCCGGAGACACCAGCCACCACACCCGATCCAGCCCGAACGCCTTCATCGCCTCAAGCGTCACATGCACATGGCCCCGATGCGGCGGATCGAAAGACCCGCCGAACAGCCCCACGACCTGTCCGGGTCGGGCATATGGGATTTGGAAACGTTCCATCCTTCGCTGATGTTCAGAACTGGCGCGCGTTGTCAATCAACCGGCTGCACGACATCGCCTAGTCGCACTTGTCCCGGATGCACCACCTCGGCACACCACCCGCCATGCCCGCGCACGGCGGAATAGCCACCCTTGCCCAGCGCTTCCTCCATCCGGCTGCAAGGCGCACAGATCACAGTGAACCGCAGAACGGCTTCACCAACCTGCACTTCGCGCCCTTTGAGTGCGGAGAGATTGATCCCCGATACCACCAGATTGCGCCGCAGGATTTCGGGCGAGACCGGCCCGCGTCCCAGATAGCTTCCAATCGCCGCCAAATGCTCCCGCTGGATCAGGGTCACGGCTCGCTTGCCCGCGCTGGCACGGTCGCCCTTGAGGCCGTCAGTAGCGATCAACCCTTCACGGCTTGCCACCATCGCGTTCCGACGGTTCGGTCGCAGACCAATCCACTCCACCCGCCCGGGCTGCGCCCACCCGGCAATCAACTCTGCCAGTTCTGTCAAAACACCCTCCGCCTCTGCCCGGATACCTCTAGGGTAGAAAAAGCCCGCGCCAAATTCACAAAACCACCAGCTTGCCCCGCCCGCCGCGCTCGGATATCCAGCGTTCCAACCCAATTCCCCGACCCAGAGGACGCGACATGGCCGCCTATCAATATGTCTACCACATGCAGGGTGTCTCCAAGACCTATCCCGGTGGCAAGAAGTGCTTTGAAAACATCCACCTGAGCTTTCTGCCCGGCGTGAAAATCGGTGTCGTCGGCGTCAACGGCGCGGGTAAATCGACGCTGATGAAGATCATGGCCGGCCTCGATACCGACTTCACCGGTGAGGCATGGGCCGCCGAGGGTGCCAAGGTCGGTTACCTGCCGCAGGAGCCGCAGTTGGACGAAAGCCTGACCGTCCGCGAAAACGTCATGCTGGGCGTGGCCGCGAAAAAGGCCAAGGTCGACCGGTTCAACGAAATCGCCATGGAGATCGCCGAGAATTACTCGGACGAGTTGATGGAGGAAATGACCACCCTGCAGGACGCCATCGACGCCGAAAACCTCTGGGATCTCGACAGCCAGATCGACGTCTCGATGGAGGCGCTGCGCTGCCCGCCGGACGATTCCAACATCGCCAACCTCTCAGGCGGTGAGAAACGCCGCGTGGCGCTCTGCAAGCTGCTGCTCGAAGCGCCCGACATGCTGCTTCTTGACGAACCGACCAACCACCTGGACGCCGAGACCATCGCCTGGCTGCAACAGCACCTGATCGACTACAAGGGCACCATCCTGATCGTCACCCACGACCGTTATTTTCTGGATGATATTACGGGATGGATTCTCGAACTCGACCGTGGCCGCGGTATTCCGTACGAGGGCAACTATTCCGCATGGCTGGAACAAAAGGCCAAACGGCTTGAGCAGGAAGCCCGCGAGGACAAGTCCAAGCAAAAGACCCTGCAGCGCGAGCTGGAATGGATGCGTCAGGGCCAGAAGGCCCGTCAGGCCAAATCCAAGGCCCGGATCAACGCCTATAACGAACTGGCCGAACAGTCCGAGCGCGAAAAGCTGACCCGTGCCCAGATCGTCATCCCCAACGGCCAGCGCCTCGGCGGCAAGGTGATCGAGGTCGAGGGCCTGTCGAAACACATGGGAGACAAGCAACTGATCGAAGGGCTGGACTTTGCCCTGCCCCCCGGCGGCATCGTCGGCGTCATCGGCCCCAACGGTGCCGGTAAATCGACGCTGTTCAAGATGCTCACCGGTCAGGAGCAGCCCGACAGCGGCACCATCACGCTGGGCGACACGGTCGAGCTGTCCTATGTCGACCAGTCCCGCGATGACCTCAAAGACAACGACACCGTGTGGGAGGCGATCACCGGCGGCGCCGAGATCATCCAGCTGGGCGACGCACAGGTCAATTCCCGCGCCTATTGCTCGTCCTTCAACTTCAAGGGCGGCGATCAGCAGAAAAAGGTCTCGCTGCTATCCGGTGGTGAGCGCAACCGCGTCCACATGGCCCGCCTGCTGAAAGAGGGCGGCAACGTCCTGCTGCTGGATGAGCCGACCAACGACCTCGACGTCGAAACCCTGCGCGCACTGGAAGACGCCCTGGTCGACTTCGCCGGCTGCGCCGTTGTGATCTCGCACGACCGCTTCTTCCTCGACCGCATCTGCACGCATATTCTGGCGTTTGAGGGTGACGCCCATGTGGAATGGTTCGAGGGCAACTTCGAGGACTACGAAGAGGACAAGAAGCGGCGTCTGGGGCCTGATGCGCTGGAGCCTAAGCGGTTGAAGCATAAGAAGTTTGCGCGGTGAGTGAATGAGGAGACGCAACGGATAGCGGTAAATCTTCAATGCATGTTTTTAGAGCAGGATGCGTTCTCCTACTGACCTCAGTTTCAGTCGCAGCCGACCCCAACGATACGGCCGCACAAGAGAAGTACGTGCACTACTTGTCAAGGGATGACATGACGCCAGCAAAGAACCAAGTTCTTGCCGAATGCATGATCGAAAAGCTCTCGACCATCGGCAAAATCAAAACGCGGTGCAGAGATCGCCATGCTCGCTGCCGGGCACAATCCTGTTCATGAAGACTGTCTTAAGAAAGCCGTCGCAGAAGCGCACTAGCATGCGTGATTTCACCTGAAAACGCAGGCTCGCGGGCTTTCAACTGCCACATAACAAGAGGCCGGATCATGGGTCACAACGGTTACGGAACATTTTGGTCTGGCCCATCCCTCGGCCCGCTGGAACAGGCTTGTCTGTTGTCCTTCGTGCGGGCTGGTCAACCGATCACCCTGTATTCCTACGACCTGCATGTGGAGGGCGTCCCGGACGGGGTTACCCTACGCGATGCGGCGCAAATCTTGCCCCTGACAGACGGGCTGGAACGCGTACTCTCCAACCATACAGCCCGCTTTTCCGACCTGTTCCGGCTGAAGATGATGCAGGCAGAGAATCTGGTCTGGGTTGATTGCGATGTCTACCTGTTGAAGCCGGTCACCTTCGAGAACAACCTGATCACCGTTGGCCGTGCGTTTAAGGATGGCACTCGGTTTTTGTGGAACGGCGTCATGTATCTGGACCCGACCTCGGACTTGTTCGCCGACTATCTGTCCCTGGCCAGCGCCGACGCAATCCCGTTCCGTGACGGTTGGGATATCAACGTGGAAACTGGTGTCGACAACAAGTCAGCCCGAGACATGTTCGCCAGATTGGGAGAGGTGAATTTCTTCTCAGACGACCTCCCAAGGAACTTTTTCGGCCCGATTCTGCTGACCCTTTTGGCTTTGGAGCACAAGCAAGCAGAACTGATCCCTCCGTATGTCCACTATCCTTTCGGGGCCCCTAAGCTGCGAAAGAACACTCATGATCCCGTCAGGTTTCCGCTGGCTTACCCGAACCGAAGTGAGACCATTCATTTTTTCGGCTCAATGGTGCGCAAGGCGTGCGGTCGCTACTGGACCCCCGAAACAAAATCCTACGACCGGCTCCCCTCGGGCAGCCTGCTTGAGCAGGCACTCAACGGGACGCTCGCCCGGAACTTCACACAATAAGCCCCATCGCGTGACGCTGGCGAAGGCCCGCCCAGAATTCCCGCGCAGGAAGGGACAAAACCCTCCCGGTTGTTCCACTATACGCCCCTTCGGTCGGATATCTACACCACTCTGGATCGCCCCCGCCTGCCCTAAAACCGCAACGGATTGACAAATAAGGCCAACCAGCCCGATGCCTTTTGCTCGGCGGATTTCCGACCAAAAGCACACGTTGAGCCCTGAAAGCAAAGTGAATTCCGCACAATCCACCCTTGCCACACGCCCTCCTCAATGCCATATCCAAAGAGCATACGTTTTTCTATTTCGACCTGCTGTCTCCTTTTACGGCGCTCAGTCTATCGATACAGACCGACGACGCCAGGCTGCCGCATCCCCGTGGGCAGCACCAAACAGGAGACAACGGACATGCCCGCAGGCACCGTAAAATGGTTCAACACCACCAAAGGCTACGGCTTCATCGCGCCCGAAGAGGGCGGCAAAGACATCTTCGTACACATCTCGGCTGTGGAACGTTCAGGCCTGACCGGTCTGGCTGACAACCAGAAAGTCACGTACGAACTGCGCGCCGGTCGCGATGGTCGCGAAAGCGCCGACAATATCGAGCTTGCATAAGCTTCTGAAAGGGTGAGGGGTTCTCTCACCCTTTTTCGTTTCAACACAATCTGAGTCGCCTCTGGTCGCGACCCGAGTGGCGATCAGAACACATCACTTTTCAGTTATTTCTGCCCTACAATTGACCAAATCAGCTATCATTTTGAAATAGTGCTAAGATTTATTTGATCATTTGAAGGGGTTCGCAATGTTCACTCGCCGAGTATTTCTGGCCGGAACGGCAGCCAGCCTGCTGCCCGGCGTCGCAAGCGCCAAGAAGGCTGTCGAATACGATCCGACACCACAATTCGTGCGGATCAAAAAGCAGTTTGTGCCCGGCCAGCTTTTGGTCGTTCCGCGCTCATTCTACCTGTATTACGTGACCGAGCCGCGAAAGGCGGTCCGCTATGGCTGCGGTGTTGGCAAAGCGGGGCTCGAGTTCACGGGTACCGCGACGATCGACGTCAAAAAGGAATGGCCCACCTGGCGACCGACCCAAGAGATGATCGAGCGTGACCCGGTCGCCTACTCCAAGTTCAAGGACAATGACTATGTCCAGCCCGGCGGGGGCGACAACCCTCTGGGCGCGCGGGCGCTGTATTTGTTCCAGAACGGGGTCGATACTTACTTCCGCATCCACGGAACCACGCAACCGCAAACAATCGGACGCGCCGCGTCAAATGGGTGTATCCGCATGCTGAACGAGCATGTCATAGATCTGTATAACAGAGTTCCAATCGGAACGGTCGTGACGGTCGTCTGACCGGCCCCTCACGGGGCCGTCCAATCCACATCTGTCGCTTCTTCGATCGTCAGCAACCCGTCTGGCCAGGGCTGGGCCAAGGCCTTTGCCTGATCCTCAGACCCCGTAAGCCAGACGTCCACCCCAGCCCGATCCAGCAGAACACCCATGCGATGATGGATCGGTTTCACATCGCCATTCGGCTCACAGGTGACCACCGCGAACTGGTCGACCGTCACCCCGCCCGGAGCCTGCCACCTGTCCGTGATCGCTGCAAAGAATAGAGGCGCGCCATCGGCAGAAGCAATACGCCACGCGGTTTTTCGGCGCTTCTCACCGGTCCATTCGTACCAGCCATCCACGGGAACCACCGCGCGGCCCACGCCCTCAAACGCGGTTTTGTCAAACACGGTCTCCGATCTGGCGTTGATGATGGTCTCCATCACGGGGCGCCCGCGCGCGTTGACCCGCCCCACCGGGATCATGCCCCAGCGCATCGGCACCAGCCCGTCCGAGGTCAGCACCACAACCTCCTGCCCCGGCTGGATGTTCCTGCGCGGCGGCTGTGCGGCAACGGCGAGGGTGCCGAAGATTTCAGCAATCTCAGAAATCGGTCGCGTCAGAAAGAACCGCCCCGGCACAGCTTACTCCCTTTGGCTGGCTTCGCGGGTCAGGTCCAGAACGAAGGGCCCCAGCGCTTCGACAATCCGAGCCACCCCTTCGGCGTTGGGGTGAATGCCGTCAGGCTGCATGAACTGACCAACGGCGTTCGGATCGCCATCTGCGGCCAACCCGTCAAAGAAACCGGGCGCGTACAGGGTCTGAAACGCCTGCGCCAGTTCCGGATACATCACATCGAAGTCCTGCTTGTATTCGACACCATAATTTCCGGGGGCCTGCATCCCAACCAGCAGGACAGCAACATCCTCGGCCTCGGCAGCGGTCAGAATGCTTTCGAGATTTGCCCGAGACACCGCCGGATTGATCCCGCGCAGCAGGTCATTGCCGCCCAGCGCGACGATCATCCCGTCCACCTCGGGCGTCAGCGTCCAGCCGACCCGCGCCGCGCCGCCTGCGGTTGTGTCGCCGGACACGCCCGCGTTGATCAGATGAACCTCCGCACCCTGCGCCTGCAACCAGCGTTCAAGCTGGGGGACAAACCCGTCCTCCTGAACCAGCCCGTAGCCTTGCGTCAGCGAATCCCCCAAAGCGGCAATCACCACGGGTTCGGCTGTGGCCGCAAAACCGCAGCATACAAACAGCCCCGAGATCAAAGTCTTGCGCAAATCTGTAACTGCTCCATATCCCAAATGACCGGTCCTTTTCGGAAAGCTCCATGACGCATCCTGTCCTGACCCTTCAAAATGCCGCATTGTCGCTGGATGGCAATGCCGGTCGGGTGAATATCCTGTATGACATTACTCTGACGGTGAAACATGGGGAAACGCTTGGGCTGGTCGGCCCGTCCGGGTCTGGCAAATCCTCGCTGCTGATGCTGATGGGCGGGCTGGAACAGGCAACCGGTGGCAGCGTGAGCGCGCTGGGTCACGACCTCAGCGGAATGGACGAGGACGATCTGGCCCGTTTTCGCCGCGACCGGATGGGGGTGGTGTTTCAGAATTTCCACCTGATCCCAACCATGACGGCGCTGGAAAACGTGGCCACGCCGCTGGAACTGGCCGGTCACAAGAATGCGTTTGCCCGCGCCGAGGCCGAGCTTGATGCCGTTGGCCTGTCGCACCGGCGCGATCACTATCCGGCGCAGATGTCGGGGGGTGAGCAGCAGCGCACCGCCCTCGCCCGCGCCTCGGCCCCGCGCCCACAAATCCTGTTGGCGGATGAGCCCACAGGGAACCTTGACGAAGCAAACGGCACGGCCATCGTCGATCTGCTGTTCGGGTTGCGGGACAGGCACGGGGCCACGTTGGTTCTGGTCACGCACAGCCACACGCTGGCGGCGCGCTGCGACCGGGTTGTCCGCCTGCGGGATGGGCGCATTGCCGAAGACACCCAGAGCGAGGCGGCGGAATGAGCCTGCAACTGGCCGGGCGGCTGGCCCGGCGCGAGCTGCGCGGCGGCTTGCGCGGGTTTCGCATCTTTCTGGCCTGTCTCGCCCTCGGCGTGGCCGCCATCGCCGCCGTCGGGTCGGTGCGGCACGCAATCCAGACCGGCTTAACCCGCGAAGGCGCGTCGTTGCTAGGCGGCGACGCGCAGATGGAATTCACCTATCGCTTCGCCACCAACGACGAACGCGCATGGATGGATGGCGCAGCTGAACAGGTTTCCGAGGTGGTGGATTTCCGTTCCATGGCCGTTGCGCCCCGCGACACAGGGCCGGAATGGGCACTGACACAGGTGAAAGCTGTGGACGAGGCCTATCCGCTTATCGGAACCGCCACGCTGAACCCGGAGATGCCGTTGCCCGAGGCACTGGCCGGAACCGCTGATCTGCCCGGCGCAGTCATGGATCAGCTGCTCATAGACCGGATGGGTCTTGCCATCGGCGACAGGTTTGCCCTGGGCACGCAGGATTTTGTCCTGATGGCCGCTTTGACAAAGGAACCCGACGGCGCGGCGGACGGATTCGCCCTCGGACCCCGAACGCTGGTGCGAACGCAGGACCTGCAAGCCTCGGGCCTGTTGGAACCCGGCACCCTGTTTTCGACCAAATACAGGCTGGATCTACCGGATGATGCCGAACTCGTCACCCTGTCAGCGCAGGCCAACATCGCGTTTGACGGCACCGGCATGCGCTGGACCGATGCCCGCAACGGCGCGCCGGGGATCACCGAGTTCGTCACCCGGCTCAGCGCGTTTCTGGTGCTGGTCGGCCTGTCCGGTCTGGCGGTCGGCGGCATCGGAGTCTCTGCCGCCGTACGTGCCTACCTGACCCAAAAGACCGAGACCATCGCCACCCTGCGGACCTTGGGGGCAGACCGGGCCACGATCTTCCAGACCTATATGATCCAGATCGGCATCCTGTCGGGCGTCGGCATCATCATCGGGCTGCTGCTGGGCGGGTTTGCGCCTTTGGCTCTGGCCCCGATCCTCGAAAGCCGCCTGCCCGTACCGGCAGTGTTTTCCCTCTACCCCCAACCACTGGCCGAGGCGGCGCTTTATGGTGTGTTAACCGCCTTCCTGTTCACCCTCTGGCCGCTCGCCAGAACCGAGAAGGTCCGCGCCGCCACCCTGTTCCGGGACGCGCTGACCTCGGCCAGCGCCATCCCGCGCGCGACCTTTGTCATCGCGACCGGGGTTGGGCTCACCATCCTGATCGCCTCGGCAGCGTGGTTCAGCGGCTCGACCCGACTGACCCTGTGGACCAGCGGCGGGCTGGCCGGGGCGCTTGTCCTGCTGTCCCTTTCCGCCTTTGCGATCCGCCGCTTTGCCCGGTCCGGGGCGCCATGGGCGCGCGGTCGACCCGCGTTCCGATGGGCGCTGTCGGCCATCTCGGACCCGCGCGAAGGGGCTGGGTCGGTGGTCCTGTCCCTTGGCCTTGGCCTGTCTGTCCTGGCAGCGGTCGGGCAGATCGACGGCACTTTGCGCAACGCAATCTCGGGCAACCTGCCCGAAATCGCCCCGTCCTATTTCTTTGTCGATATCCAAAAGGACCAGATGCCAGGTTTCACCGAACGGCTTGAAACCGACCCCGCCGTCAGCCGCATCGAAAGCGCCCCGATGCTGCGCGGTATCATCACCCAAATCAACGACCGCCCCGCATCTGAAGTGGCGGGCGAGCACTGGGTGTTGGAAGGCGATCGCGGCGTGACCTATTCAGACCGCCCGACTGAGAACACCCGGATCACCGCAGGCAACTGGTGGCCCGAGGACTATACAGGCCCGCCACAAGTCAGCTTCGCCGCCGAAGAGGCCGAAGAAATGGGCCTGAAACTGGGCGACCAACTCACCGTCAACATATTGGGGCGTGATATCACGGCGGAACTGACCTCGCTGCGCGAAGTAGATTTCTCGACGGCGGGCATGGGCTTTATCATGTCGATGAACCCATCCGCACTGGCCGGGGCCCCGCACAGTTTCATCGCCACGGTTTATGCCGAAGAACAGGCCGAGGCCGCCATTCTGCGCGATCTGGCCGGGCAATACCCCAACATCACCGCCATCCGGGTCCGGGACGCCATCGACCGTGTCTCGGGCCTGCTGGCGGGGATTGCGGCGGCCACCTCTTACGGGGCGGGCGTGTCGCTACTGACCGGGTTTCTGGTTCTGATCGGCGCAGCCGCCGCAGGCGAGCCCGCGCGCCGGTACGAGGCCGCCATTCTGAAAACACTCGGGGCCGACCGGCGGCGCATCCTGCTCAGCTTCGCCCTGCGCGCCATCCTGCTTGGGGCCGCCGCCGGATGCGTTGCGCTGTTTGCCGGAATTCTGGGCGGGTGGGCCGTCGCCACCTATATCTTCGACACCAGCTTCTCAGTCATCTGGTCCTCGGCGCTTGGCATCGTCGTGGCCGGGGTTATCGTCACCTTAGGCGCGAGCCTCGTCTTTGCCCTGCGCCCCTTGTCCGTCCGCCCGGCCCGCATTCTGCGCGCCAGCGACTGACCTCAGCGCACGCAAGCGACCGGTTGCAGGATTTTCATCAGGGGATCGTTGTCGCAGATCAGCGCTTCCAGCGTGATATCATCAAGCGAGGCATAAAACACCTCGGCCGCATCCTGCAGGGCCAGCCGCAGACGGCAGGCATCGGTCAGCGGGCAGGTGTTGTCGGCATCCGCAAAACACTCGGCAATCGGAAGGGACCCTTCCACATGCCGGAAAATCGCGCCGATATGGATTTGATCTGCCGGGCGCGCCAGCGACATGCCGCCATTACGGCCGCGCTGCGTGCTCAGGAAATCCAGTTGGCTCAGTTGGTTTATCACCTGCGCCAGGTGGTTCTCAGAGATGTTGCAAACCTCGGCAATCTCGGATTTCGTCACCAGCCGGTCGGGGTGGGCGGCGCAGTACATCAGCAACCGCACGGCAATGTTCGTTCGTTTGGTAATCCGCATGTGGACCTCCCAAAAATCAAGATGCGGCCTTATTGCATGTCAGGGAAAAAACCGGTTTGACATACATCAATTGTACCAAAAGGACGCACCCCCAGATGGCAGACCCCTATTTCTTCGGCTATGGCAGCCTGGTGAATCTGGCGACGCATGACTTCCCCGATCCCAGGCCCGCCCGATTGAAGGGGTGGCGCAGGGCATGGCGGCATACCGACCTGCGCCCGGTAGCCTTTCTGACCGCCATCCCCGATCCAGACTCAGAAATCGAAGGCATGATCGCCCATGTCCCCAAAAACGACTGGGCCGCGCTGGATGAACGGGAATGGGCCTATGACCGCGTCCCTGCGACCGACTCAATCACTCATCCTCTGGCTCATGAGGTTGAAATCGCCGTCTATGCGGTTCCACCCGGCAAACACGCCGAGCCGACAAACTGCCACCCGCTTCTGCTCAGCTATATTGACGTCGTGGTTCAGGGCTATCTGCGCGCCTATGGCCCGGATGGCGCCGACCGCTTCTTTGCCACGACTGACGGCTGGCAGGCCCCGATCCTGAACGACCGCGCCGCCCCCCGCTACCCACGTCACCAACAACTGAACCCCGACGAAACCCGCTTTGTCGACGCCCACCTGACCCGCCTGGACAGCAAGATCGTCCACCAGATTTAACAAAGGGGCAGGCACAGCAGCCCACCCCTTCTTCTGTTCAAAAAATACCTCCGCCGGAGGGTGAGAGGCGTCCCGGAAACTGTCCGGGGGACAGTTTCATCCTCGAACGGGTGGAGCCCCGGTCCGCGCCGCAAGGCGCATTCCCTTACCCCCGCGCGCGGATCACCTGCAGCAAGGGCAGCAGAGCCGCCATCTCCGGCCCCCGCTCCATGCCCGTCAGGGCCTTGCGCAGCGGCATGAAAAGGCCCTTGCCCTTGCGGCCCGTCGCTTCTTTGACAGCTTTGGTCCAGACACCCCAGGTCTCGCCATCGAACGGGCCTTCGGGCAGCAGCGCCACGGCCTCGGCGATGAAGTCGCGATCCTCATCGTCGATCAGAGGATCGGCGCCGTCGCGGCACAGCGCCCACCAGTCCTTGAGGTCCGCCAGCGTGGTGATGTTTTCACGCGCCATCGCCCAGAACGGCTCGGCCAGATCAGCGGGAACGCCGGCATCGGCCACGGCATCCGCCACATCAGCCAGCGGCAGCGTCTGCAGGTGTTTCGCGGTCAGCGGGAACAGGTCCTGTACGTCGAACTTGGTCGGGGCCGCACCAAAGCGGGTGACATCGAACCCCTCGATCAGCTCTGCCATATCCGCGCGCAGCTCGACCGGATCGGACGACCCCAACCGCGCCATCAGGCTCAGCAGCGCCATCGGCTGCACCCCCTGCTCACGCAGATCACGCAGCGCCAGCGTGCCCAGACGTTTCGACAGCGCCTCGCCCTGTGGACCGGTCAGCAGCGAATGGTGTGCAAAGCGCGGGCAAGACCCGCCCAGCGCCTCGATGATCTGGATCTGCGTCGCCGTGTTGGTCACATGGTCCGAGCCACGCACCACATCGGTCACGCCCATCTCGGTATCGTCCACCACCGAAGCAATGGTATAGAGAACCTGACCGTCGCCCCGGATCAGTACCGGATCAGAGACCGAAGCCGCGTCGATCGAGATATCGCCCAGAATTCCATCGGCCCACTCGATCCGCTCATGGTTCAGCTTGAACCGCCACACGCCATTGCCACGCTCGGCGCGCAGCGCGTCTTTCTCGGCATCTGACAAAGCCAGCGCCGCGCGGTCATAGACCGGCGGCTTGCCCATGTTCAGTTGCTTCTTGCGCTTGAGGTCCAGCTCGGTCGGCGTCTCGAACGCCTCATAGAACCGGCCCATCTCGCGCAGCTTGTCCGCAGCATCGGCATAGCGGTCCAGCCGCTCGGACTGGCGTTCAACCCGGTCCCAGTGCAGACCCAGCCACTCCATATCCTGCTTGATCGCGTCGACATATTCTTCCTTCGACCGCTCGGGGTCGGTATCGTCGATGCGCAGGATGAAAGTCCCGCCTGCCTTGCGGGCGATCAGATAGTTCATCAGGGCGGTGCGCAGGTTGCCCACATGGATGTAACCGGTGGGCGACGGGGCGAAACGGGTCGTGGTCATGGGAGTCTCCTGTTGGCGCGGCTCTTGTCACAGGATGGATGAATTGTCCAGCAAATGAGGGAAACCCGCCGGGCGGCGCAGGCCAGGGCTCAGGTCGGCTCGACTGGCCAGTGCGTCTCAAGGTCTTTCAGCCCGGCTCGGATCAGGTCAGAAAGAACATCCAAATCGATATCCGCCAGCTTGTTCACATAGAGACAGGACTTGCCCAGCTTGTGTTTCCCCAACCGGGACAGGATATCTCCGAAATCGGCATAGCCGGGCATGATATAGATCGAATACGCTGCCTTGCGCGGCGAAAACCCGGTGGCCAGAAATTCCCCCTCGCGCCCGGATTTGTAGCGGTAACGGTATTTCCCATACCCGATCATCGATGGGCCCCACATAACAGGTGCATAACCGGTCACTTTGCGGAATAGTGCATCCAGTATGAGTGCCTCGTCCGCTTTGCGCGCGGGTTGTACCGCGCTCAGAAAACGCGCGACACTGCGCCCGGTGGGGACGGTTTTGTTCTCTGATCGCGACATGAACAAAAATTAACACGTAATGTTCATCTACGCAGCCCATGTGTTGCGGGTACAAAGTGGCAGACGACACTGACCGACCTAGTTGAAGTTCTGATGTTCTGACAGGGAGAACCAAAATGACCATCAATTTGACACGCAGAGCGGCGCTTGGCGCTGCAGCAGCCTTGCCCTTCGCTTCGGCCGCCGCCCCGGTTCTGGCTGCGGGGACCGAGACCAAGGCCAATTCGACCATCGCGAAATCCTTCAAGCTTGGCGATTTCACCGTCACCACTCTGCTCGACGGCAGCCTGCCCCGCGACGGCGCGCAGGAGATTTTCGGCGGCGGGGCCTCGGACGAGGATTTCGCCAAGGTGTCGGCAGACAACTTTATCTCGCCCGACGTGGCGCAGTTCTTCTTTACGCCCACGCTGGTCAACACCGGGGCTGAACTGGTTCTGTTCGACACCGGGCTTGGGCAGGGCGGCATTCAGGCGGCGCTGGCGGATGCGGGCGTGACGCCGGATCAGATCGACGTTGTGGTCATCACCCACATGCACCCCGACCATATTGGCGGCATGACCACCAATGACGCAGCAACCTTCCCGAACGCCCGCTATGTCACCGCTGCCCCCGAATATGATTTCTGGGCCGCGCAGGAGGCCGGCAACCGCGTCGGTGATCTGGTGGCCGCCAAGGTCACGCCGCTGGCCGAGAAGATGACCTTTGTCGAAGATGGCAACGACGTTGTATCCGGCGTGACGGCGATGGCGACCTTTGGGCACACGCCAGGCCATATGGTTTATCACCTTGAAAGCAACGGACAGCGCCTGATCCTGACGGCGGATCTGGCCAACCATTATGTCTGGTCCTTCGCGCATCCCGAATGGGAGGTCCGCTTTGACATGGACAAAGCCGCCGCAACCGCCTCGCGCCGCAAGGTGTTGGGACTGCTGGCCGCCGACAAGGTGCCGATGATCGGCTACCACATGCCCTTCCCCGCCGCCGGGTATGTGGAAACGCGCGGCGACGGGTTCCGCTTTGTTCCGGTCAGCTATCAGATGATGGGCTGAGCGGGTTAGTAGCCCGGGTCCGGCCGCACCTCTGAGCCATCCGTGAAACGGGACAGGCGGAAGGCGGCCGGATCAACACAAGGTGTTGCCCCCGTCACCAGATCAGCCATCAACCGGCCCGCTCCGGGGCCGATGCCAAAGCCGTGTCCCGAGAATCCGGTTGCGATGAACATACCCGGCAGCGAATCCACGCCCGAGATCACCGGTATCGCATCCGGGGTGACGTCGA
This sequence comes from Ruegeria sp. F11, assembly GCF_056533855.1. Lineage (NCBI taxonomy): Bacteria > Pseudomonadati > Pseudomonadota > Alphaproteobacteria > Rhodobacterales > Roseobacteraceae > Ruegeria > Ruegeria sp. F11. The sequence continues at coordinate 43,494 of NZ_JBQFOW010000009.1, forward strand.
TCATACCCGCCCAGCTTTGCACGATTTCAGCCTGTTCCAGCGCGGGAAAGCCCTTGCGCGCTTTGGCCCATGTTTTGCGCAGAATCTTCTGCGACGGCTCGGGGTCCAGCACCCGGCACTGTTCGAAAGGGGTCACGTCGGTAGGCAGCCACGACCTGTCCTCGCGCGCCTCGACCAGCCAGCGTTTGGACAGGCGGAAGCGGAGCGATCTCCATTCCTGAGCGAACGCGGGCAGGAATTGCCGGGCCAGCCGGAAACTGTCGGGCACCAGATCCACCGTATTTTCGTGGCCCGAGGCAATCGTGTAGCCGCCGTCCGCCCGTTTTCGGATGGCAAAACCGTCTGACCATAGCGCAGTCTCGGGACCATTCCCGGCGGGTGATGTGCGCATCACCGTGTTCAGCACCTTTAGCTGCGGCAGGTCGATCCCCGCGTTTCCGGCAAACAGGCGCGACCACGCGCCCCCGGCCAGAACAACGCCTGCGCAGGACACCCGCCCGCGCTCGGTAAAGACCCCGGCGATGCGGCCCGCCTGCATGTCGACGCTGCGCGCGGCGCAATTGGTCATGACCACAGCGCCCCTGTCGCGGGCTCCTTCCGCAATGGCGGGCGCGGCCCATTGCGGCTCAGCCCGGCCATCCTGCGGCATGTAGAGCGCGCATTCGAACGCGTCCTGATGATCCGGTAAGAGGGCGTTTAGTTCATCACCCGAAACGATCCGCGCACCGGTCTGCAACCCTTCGACATTGCGCAGCCAACGATCCAGGTTTCCAGCGGACCGGCCACCGGAGGCCCCGAACAGAATGCCGGATTGTGTGTATCCCGTATGGCGACCCAGACGGACATCCAACCCCTGCCAGATGCCCAAAGACTCTTGCATCAGCGGAATCTCACGCGGATCGCGCATTCCCAGCCGCACCCATCCCCAATTGCGGGAACTTTGCTCGCCCGCGATCTGGCCCTTTTCGCACAGCAGCACCGAGAGCCCCCGTTCCGCCAGTTCAAGCGCCGTCGAGGCTCCGATGATGCCGCCGCCGATCACGACGACATCCACCGTTTTGGGCAAAGACAGGTCAGATTCTACGGGGGTCGGTTTGGGACCGGGCATCAACGGCTCTTACTCAATCGCTCGGACCGCTATGGAGGCGCAGGAACCGGATGCAAGCAACTGGTTTGGCGGGTTACCGCGACGATTGTCGGAACCTGTGGCCAACGTGCAAAAGCCCGGGCCAAGACTTGGGCCCGGGCTGACTTTGGGTTTGGTCAGGTACTTAGGCTGCGCCCGAGAATTCCGCCCACTTCTGGCGCAGGACTGCCGAAAGTCCGGCATCCTTATGCGCGTCCAGCGCCGTCACGTCTTCCTGCGACTTCAGGTCCGGGAATTCGGGCCGGCGGATGGGCTCGACCTTGTTATCCACCGAAGGCTCTTGTTTCAGCATATCCGCGATGGCCGCATCCAGCTTTGCTTCATCCAGCTCCTGCGCCGGAGATTCCATCGTCTTGTACTTCAATGGCCCGTGAAGGGTCTTGTCGTATTCCTCGTACATTTTAACACCAAACCGTTAACTCAGATAAACAGCCCCGGGGTGCTTCACAGTCAGATCAGCTTTCGCCAATGTTCTGCAACTTAGCAGCCTTGCGTCACACCCACCCCACATGAGGCAACTTCCAAGCATAAATGTGGCGGAAAAATGTCAGTCAAACAAGCGAGATAGCCAGAATCGGGCAAAAACATGCTGTATTGAAACGAAGTCGGAAACAGTCGATGAATCTCGGCCCGCACTGTCCCTATTTCAGCGCAAATTCAGCCCCGATCCCGCCAGCGATTCACGATTGGATAGCGCCGGTCCAGCCAAAAAGCACGGCTGGTCAGGCGGGTTCCGGGGGCCGATTGGAACCGCTTGTATTCGCTGATGTAGATCAGATGCTCGACCCGGCGGGCGTCGTTTTCGTCGAACCCGGCGGCGACACAATCGGCAATCGAGCCGTCCTGATCGACGAGAATGTCCAGAATACCGTCCAGCACCGGGTAATCCGGCAGACTGTCGCTGTCCTTCTGATCCGCGCGCAGTTCGGCGCTTGGGGGTTTGTCGATGACCGAGGGGCGGATGACCTCACCCTCGGGGCCCATCATCCAGTCGCGGTGATTGGCGTTGCGCCAGCGGCAGGTCTGAAAAACGCGGGTCTTGTACAGGTCCTTGATCGGATTGTAGCCACCATTCATGTCGCCATAGATCGTGGCATACCCCACCGCGACCTCGGACTTGTTGCCGGTGGTCAGTAGCATCTCGCCAAACTTGTTCGAGATCGCCATCAACAACAGTCCACGCAGACGGGATTGGATGTTTTCCTCGGTCAGGTCTTCGTCACGCCCCGCAAACAGCGTCGCCAACGTACCCGTAACCGCCGCGCGGCTGTCCGAGATAGGCACAAAGTCGTAGTGAACACCCAGCGCCTTGGCGACTGCCTCGGCATCATCCAGCGAGGACTGGCTGGTGTATTCCGATGGCAGCATCACGCAGCGCACATTCTCGGCCCCGATCGCATCCACCGCAATCGTGGCAACCAGCGCGGAATCCACCCCGCCGGACAGACCCAGCAACGCCTTTTTGAAGCCGGTCTTGCCCATATAGTCGCGCAGGGACTGCACCATCGCGCGGTAATCCTGCTCCCACGCATCCGGTTGCGGCACGATCTCAGACGGGACGATCCGCCAGCCTTCATCGCCGCGCGCAAGGTCCACATGGGTTACGGTTTCATCAAAGACAGGCATGCGGAAGGCCAGTTCCCCGCCGGGGTTAAGGCCAAAGGTGGCCCCGTCAAAGACCTGATCGTCCTGACCGCCCACCATGTTCAGATAGATCAGCGGCAAGCCGGTCTCGACCACGCGCGCCACCATATGGTTCAGACGCACATCGTATTTGTCCCGGAAATAGGGTGAGCCATTGGGGATCAGCAGGAACTCGGCCCCCGTCTCTTCCAGCGTCTCGGCCACATCAGGGTGCCAGCTGTCCTCGCAGATCGGGCTGCCGATTCGGGAATTGCCGACGGAATAGGGCCCACCCAGAGGGCCCGAGTCATACAGGCGCACCTCATCAAAGACCGTCTCATTCGGTAGGTGATGTTTCAGCACCTTGCTGGTGATCCGGCCCCCTTTCAGGATCAGATAAGCGTTATAAAGGCTTTCGCCTTCGACCCACGGCCCACCGATGGCCAGAGCCGGGCCGTCCGCGCATTGGGCAGCCAGCGCCTCGACCGCAGCCATGGCGGCGCAGTGAAACACCGGTTTCATAACAAGGTCCTGCGTGTTGTAGCCGGTGATGAACATCTCAGGAAACGCCACCAGATCCGCCCCTGCCGCGCGGCCTTCTTCCCATGCGGCCAAGGCCTTGGCTGCGTTGCCGTCGATATCCCCGACAACGGGGTTAAGCTGCGCCAGAGTAATACGGAAACGGTCGGCCATGCTGCCCTCTTGCCTTCGTCCTTCTATTGCCATTTAGCAGATCACCGCCCGAGTGGAAGACCAATGCGGCAAAAGCCGTTGCTCTGCCCCGTGCGGTGCCCTAGTTTTGCGCCCGGGAAAGCAACCAAGATGACCGGGCAGGCAGAAGCAACCATGAACGTGATCCGCATCTCAGTGACCGCAGGTGTTTTGGCCATAGCGGCAGGTTTTGCCGCTGCGCAGGACACCAATGTTATCATCAAGGATGATGAGGTCGGCGGCGTCTACGAAGGCACATTCGAAAACGGCCTGCGCCACGGAACCGGCACTTATCGCCTGCCCAGCGGGTTCGAATATTCCGGCCAGTGGGTTGGGGGCGAGATTCAAGGCGAAGGCGTCGCCCGCTTTGCCAATGGCTCGATCTACGAAGGCAGTTTTGCCAAGGGCCAGCCCGAGGGGCACGGCAAGATCACCTATGCCAATGGCGGCAGCTATGAGGGCGACTGGGCCGGTGGTGCGATCAACGGCACCGGCGTGGCCACGTACGCCAATGGGGTCAACTACGAAGGCGAATTCAAAGATGGCCGCCATCACGGCGCGGGTAAACTGACCGATCCCAGCGGCTATACATATGAAGGCGACTGGCTGGACGGCGCGAAACAGGGCGCGGGTAAGATCACCCTGGCCGACGGCTCGGTCTATGAGGGCGAGGTCCAGAATGGCCAGCGCCACGGCAAGGGCCGGTTGGTGCAATCCGATGGCCTCGAATATGACGGGCAATGGGTGGACAACCTGATGACCGGCACCGGGCGGCTGACGCTTGCCAATGGCGATGTCTACGAGGGCGAACTGCTCGAAGGCCGCCGTCAGGGCAAAGGCAAGGAAACTTACGCCAACGGCAACACCTACGAGGGCGATTATTTGGATGACAACCGCCACGGTAAGGGCAGTTTCGTGGGCACCGATGGCTACCGCTATACCGGCGATTGGGCGGATGGCCAGATCGAAGGCTTCGGCGAAATTACCTATCCCGACGGCGCGACCTATATCGGTGAACTCAGCGCCGACCTGCCCCACGGCAAAGGGCAGAACACCTATCCCAACGGCACGATCTATGACGGTGAATGGATCGCCGGCGTGTTCGAGGGCACCGGCAAGGCCACCTATCCGAACGGTGTCGTCTATTCCGGCCAGTTCCGCAACGCGGTCAGCCACGGCACCGGCGTCATCACCTTTGCGAACGGCTATCGCTATGAAGGCGAGTGGGTCGATGGCGTGCGGCAGGGCAAGGGCAAGTCCAGCTTTGCAGACGGCACCAAATACGAAGGCGATTTCCTCGATGGCAAACGCCACGGCTCGGGCACCATCACGACGCCCGGCGGCTTCACCTATACCGGCGACTGGGTCGAAGGGAAGATCACCGGCATTGGCGTTGCGACCTATAGCACCGGCGATGTGTACGAGGGCGGTTTCCTCGACAACAAACGTCAGGGCGAAGGGACCATGCGCTACGCCAACGGGCAGGAGGAATCGGGCGTCTGGGAGAATGACGAACTGCCCGAACGCAACACGGCCTCAGACGCGACCGAGGCAGAAGATCAGCCCGCTGAGGCTGAGACCACTGAAGGCGAAGCAGCAACCGAACCGTCCGACGGCTGAGCCGTCACCACGGCACCGGTTTCCCGGCCCAATCGAAGAAGCCGCCCGTATCGGCGGGCGTCAGCGCCCCAATCACGTTCAATAGATTTTCGGCGGCGTCCTGCGGCTCGACCGCCGGATGCCTGCCCAGATATTTCTGTGTAAACGCCGTTTTGACCGTACCGGGATGCAGCGCGACGCAAATTGCCTCGGGATGGGTACGCGCCAGTTCGATGGCCGCCGTATGCACGATCTGGTTCACTGCAGCCTTGGCGGCGCGATAACTGACCCACCCACCCGCGCGGTTGTCGCCGATCGACCCGACCCGCGCCGACAGCACCGCAAAGACCGAACCCCCCTTTCGCGGAAGCAACCGTTGCGCCCGACTCAGAACCAGCGCCGGACCGACCGCGTTCAGGGCAAACTGATCCATCATCGCCTGCGCCGACACTGCGCGCAGGGTCTTTTCCGGCTCCGCCCCGTTGATCTCCAACGCGCCCGAGGCGACCAGCACAAGGTCGAACGGGCCGGGTTGTGCGTCCAGCATCCCAAGCGCCGCATCTGGTTCGGTCAGGTCAAACCCCTGGGCAGACCGCGACAGGCGCGTCACCGCGACCTGCTGGGCCACCAGCCGGTCGCAGATTGCGCCGCCGATGCCACCTGTCGCGCCGATGATCAGTGCTTTTTCCATGCTCCACACCTAGCGGCCAGACCGACGCGATCAATATACAATGAACCCAAAGCAGCCCCTTGCAATTTGGTTCTTTTCATTCCCGTTGCGCGCTGTATAACCTGACGGCATGATCAACCGCGCAGATATCCCTTTTGCCGCCACCGCCCTTCGCGGTGCGTCTCTGCGTGGCCTACTGATCCTAATCCGCCTCTGAGCGTGCCAACCGGCGCGCCCGCTCAGAGGAGGACGCCCGCGCGCCATAGGCTTTAGGACAGAAGAAGAAAGAGTATCCCATGACAAACGTGACCGACCAAGACCGCGTCTTGATCTTTGACACAACGCTGCGCGACGGCGAACAAAGCCCCGGCGCAACCATGACCCATAACGAAAAGCTGGAAATCGCCGAGCTGCTGGACGAGATGGGCGTCGACATCATCGAAGCCGGGTTCCCCATCGCCTCCGAGGGCGATTTCAAGGCCGTCACCGAGATCGCCCAGCGGTCGAAGAACAGCCGCATCTGCGGGCTTGCGCGTGCCAATTTCGCCGATATCGACCGCTGCTGGGAGGCGGTGAAACACGCAGGCAAAAACCGCATTCACACCTTCATCGGCACCTCTCCGCTGCACCGCGCCATTCCGAACCTGACGCAGGACGAGATGGCCGAGAAGATCCACGAAACCGTCAGCCATGCGCGTAACCTGTGCGAAAACGTGCAATGGTCGCCGATGGATGCCACCCGGACCGAGTGGGACTATCTGTGCCGCGTGATCGAGATTGCGATCAAGGCGGGGGCGACCACGATCAACATCCCCGATACGGTGGGCTATACCGCCCCGATGGAATCCGCCGACCTGATCCAGCGCCTGATCGAGACGGTCCCGGGCGCGCATGAGGTGATCTTTGCAACCCATTGTCACAATGACCTCGGCATGGCGACCGCGAACTCGCTGGCCGCTGTCGCCGGTGGCGCACGTCAGATCGAATGCACCATCAACGGTCTGGGAGAACGCGCAGGCAACACCGCGCTGGAGGAGGTGGTGATGGCGCTGCGGACCCGCAACGACATCATGCCTTGGAATACGGGCATCGACACCACCAAGATCATGCATATCTCGCGCCGTGTGGCGACGGTGTCGGGCTTCAACGTCCAGTTCAACAAGGCCATCGTCGGCAAGAACGCCTTTGCCCATGAAAGCGGCATCCACCAGGACGGCATGCTGAAGAACCGCGAGAATTTCGAAATCATGCGGCCTGAGGATATCGGCCTTTCGGGCACCTCGCTGCCCTTGGGCAAGCACTCGGGCCGCGCGGCGCTGCGCGACAAGCTGGAAACGCTGGGGTTTGAAGTTGGCGACAACCAGCTCAAGGACATCTTTGTGCGGTTCAAGGATCTGGCCGACCGCAAGAAAGAGGTCTTTGACGACGACCTGATCGCCCTGATGACTTTGGATGAGGCCGATGATCACCTGCAGTTGGTGTCGATGAAAGTCACCTGCGGCACCGGCGGTCAGGCGGAATCGACCGTCGAGCTTGAGGTCGACGGCGCGGATGTCATCGCCACCGAACATGGCGACGGCCCGGTTGATGCGACCTTCAAGGCGATCCGTGCGATCTATCCCAACAAGGCGCATTTGCAACTGTATCAGGTCCACGCCGTCACTGCAGGCACGGATGCGCAGGCGACCGTCTCTGTCCGGCTGGAAGAGGATGGAATGATCGCCACCGGCCAGTCTGCCGATACGGACACGGTGGTGGCTTCGGCCAAAGCCTATCTTCACGCGCTGAACCGTCTGATCGTGCGCCGTGAAAAGGCCGGTCCGGGGGCGGACGCGCGCGAGATCAGTTACAAAGACCTGACCTGAGCGCGGCGGGTGGGACCGGTTTCTTGAAAAGAAACCGTGCCTGAAACTTTCAAAGTTTCAGGCCCCCGGCACTCGCTCAGAGCCGGGCGAACAAAGCCGTCAGGCGTTCAGCCTCCTGCGCCAGCCCAAAGGGCGCGTTCAGCACGAACATGCCCGAACCGACCATCCGATGCCCCTCACGCGCCGGAGGGAACATAACCTCATGGCAGATGGCCTTGGGATAACCTGCCGCTTTCAACGCCGAGATCATCGGCCCATGCCGCCCGTCCGTAAGGATCGGATACCACAGCGCGATCACCCCAACGTTCCACTTGCGGTGCAGCTTGGCGATTACACCCGGCAGGCGGTCGTAGTCCGCTTTCACCTCATAGCTGGGATCGATCAGCATCATCCCACGCCGTGGCGTCGGCGGCAGCAAGGACTGCGCCAGTTCAAACCCGTCTTGCTGATAGACCTTCGCGCCAAACGGCGACATCGCCAACGAAAGCGCCGCATATTCCTGCGGATGCAACTCGGCGAAGTGCAGGCTGTCCTGCGCGCGCAGCAGATTGGCCGCAATCAGCGGCGAGCCCGGATAGGCTTCACCACCGTAACGGGCCTGCACCGCCCGCAGCACCCGCGCCATCGGATGATCGGGGCCGAACCATCCCTCCCGCTGGGCGCGTGCGGTGCCCGCAGCGGCTTCGCCCGTTCGAACCGCCTCAACGGCGTCAAGCTGGTACAGACCACGCCCCGAATGCGTCTCGATATAGCTGAGCGGTTTGTCCTTTTGCGTCAGGTAATCCAGCGTCCACGCCAATAAAGCGTGCTTTTGTACATCAGCCAGATTTCCCGCGTGGTAAATATGTTGATATGAGAGCATTTTGCCTTCTAAAGTCCCTATCAATAAGGCGGAAAGGTGCTGATTGTCGCGGAATCAGCCCTTTTACCGGGCGTGTTGGCACCCTATAAGGCATCCGTCCCGGAACCGTCGAGTCGCGGGCAGTAGAAAAACCGACATACAGGATCACGGAAAACATGGGAATCTTTGGCAATCTGGGCGGCCTGTTCACAGCGGACATGGCGATTGACCTCGGGACAGCGAACACGCTGGTCTATGTCAAGGGGCGCGGTGTGATCCTGTCGGAACCCTCGGTCGTAGCCTATCACGTCAAGGACGGCGTCAAGAAGGTTCTGGCGGTGGGCGAAGACGCCAAGCTGATGCTGGGCCGGACCCCCGGTTCGATCGAGGCGATCCGTCCCATGCGCGAGGGCGTCATCGCTGACTTCGACACCGCTGAGGAAATGATCAAGCATTTCATCCGCAAGGTGCACAGACGCTCGACCTTTTCCAAGCCCAAGATCATCGTCTGCGTTCCGCATGGCGCAACCCCGGTTGAAAAACGCGCCATCCGTCAGTCCGTTCTGTCCGCCGGGGCCCGTCGCGCGGGCCTGATCGCCGAACCCATCGCCGCCGCGATTGGTGCGGGCATGCCGATCACCGACCCGACCGGTAACATGGTTGTCGATATCGGCGGCGGCACCACCGAGGTGGCCGTTCTCTCGCTGGGTGACATCGTCTACGCCCGCTCGGTCCGCGTTGGGGGCGACCGGATGGACGAAGCCATCATCTCGTACCTGCGCCGCCAGCAGAACCTGCTGGTTGGAGAATCCACTGCTGAGCGCATCAAGACCACCATCGGCACCGCACGGATGCCCGACGATGGCCGTGGCCAGTCGATGCATATCCGGGGCCGCGACCTGCTGAACGGTGTCCCGAAGGAAATCGAGATCAGCCAGGCACAGGTGGCCGAAGCGCTGTCCGAGCCCGTCCAGCAGATTTGCGAGGCGGTGATGACCGCGCTGGAAACCACGCCGCCCGATCTGGCCGCCGACATCGTGGACCGGGGCGTGATGCTGACTGGCGGCGGCGCGTTGCTGGGCGATCTGGACCTGGCGCTGCGCGAACAGACCGGTCTGGCCGTCTCAATTGCTGACGAAAGCTTGAATTGTGTGGCTTTGGGGACCGGCAAAGCGTTGGAATATGAAAAACAGCTGCGCCACGCGATTGACTACGAAAGCTAAGGCGCGCACCCTTTGCAGATAGGGTAAATTCGGCACGGGCAGCACGGGAAGGTAACCTGTGGCAAAAGACCGATCACAGCGCGACGAATACACGACCCCTCTGCGCCGCTTGCTGCTGGGGATCGTGGTCCTGTGCCTGATTGGCATCTTTCTGGTCTGGCGCATCGACAGCCCGCGCGTGGAACGGTTCCGCGCACAGGTGGTGGATAAGGTCGTGCCCTCGATGGAATGGGCGATGGTGCCTGTGACCGCCACCGTCAACCTGATCCGGGATTTCAAAAGCTACCAGCGACTGAGCGAACAGAACCGCGAATTGCGTAGCGAGCTGCGCCTGATGCGCGCCTGGAAAGAGGCCGCTTTGCAGCTGGAGCAGGAAAACGCGCGACTGCTGGACCTGAACAATGTCCGCCTTGACCCGCGCCTGACCTATATCACCGGCGTTGTGATGGCCGATAGCGGATCACCCTTCCGGCAATCGGTTCTGCTGAATGTCGGTGAACGGGACGGTATCGTCGATGGCTGGGCCACGATGGACGGCATCGGGCTGGTCGGGCGGATTTCCGGCGTTGGCGCGGACACCGCCCGGGTGATCCTGATGACAGATGCCTCAAGCGCGATCCCCGCTACCATTCAGCCCTCGGGCCAGACCGCCCTGATCAAGGGCGACAACACCCCCGCCCCTGCCATCGAGTTTCTGGAAAACCGCGAACTGGTACGACCCGGTGACCGGGTCATCACATCCGGCGATGGCGGGGTGTTTCCCGCCGGTCTGCTCATCGGACAGATCGCAGCCGATCCCGGTGGCCGCTTGCGCGTGCGCCTCTCCGCCGATTTCGAACGGCTGGAATTCCTGCGGGTTCTTCGCTTTAACGCCGCCCCACGCATCAACGACCCCGGAGGCATCGTTGGCCCCGCCCGCCCCGAAGCCGCGCTAACACCCGAGGAGGCCGTCGATGGATAAACCGGCCTCTCACAACTGGGGAATGCGCGGGCTTTACGTCTTGCTGACCGTTTTGGTGCTGTTTCTGCACCTGCTGCCGCTGAACACTCCGCCGGATCGCTGGCCGTTTCCCGACGTTCTGATCGCGCTGACTTTTGCCTGGGTCCTGCGGCGACCGGATTATGTGCCGACCCTTCTGATTGCCGTTGCGATGCTGATGTCGGACCTACTGCTGCAACGCCCACCCGGCCTGATGGCGGCGCTGGTGGTGCTTGGCGCAGCTTATCTGCGGTCTGCGGCTCCGGGCATGCGTGATGCCGGTTTCGTGGGCGAGTGGTCGTCGGTCTCTGTCGTGATTACCGCCATCTTTCTGACCAACCGCATAGTCCTGTCCGTTCTGTCCGTCGAACAAACCGCACTGTCCCCGGTAGTCGTCCAACTGATTCTGACCGTGTTGGCCTATCCCCTGATCGTTTGGCTCAGCCAAAGCGTCTTTGGCATCCGCCGCATGTCCTCGGCGGATGCAAGCGCAGTGGGGTCGCGGGTATGAAGCAGCACAAGCCCAAATCTCAGGGACTGGCCTATAAACGCCTGCCGCGGCGAGCGCTGGTTCTGGGCGGGCTGCAAGCCGCGTTTGTCGGCGGGCTGGCGGCGCGGATGCGGTTCATGCAGGTGGATCAGGCCGACGAATACCGGCTGCTGGCCGAGGAAAACCGCATCAACATCCGCCTGATCCCGCCAAACCGGGGCCGGATTTACGACCGCAACGGGCAGATCATCGGCCAGAACTCTCCGTCCTACCGCATTGTGATCGTGCGCGAGGATGCAGGCGACGTGGACAAGGTGATCGCCAAACTGTCCGAGTTGATCCCGCTGAACGAAGATGAGATCGAACGCGCCCGCACCGAAATGCGCCGCACCGCACCGTTCCTGCCGGTCACGCTGGCCGATCAGGTGACGTGGGAAGATATCTCGAAAGTTGCCGTCAACACCCCGGCCCTGCCCGGAGTCACTCCCGAGGTCGGCCAGACGCGCCAATACCCCCGCTACGAGGATTTCGCCCATATCGTGGGTTATGTCGGCCCGGTCAGCGACTATGACCTCAGCCAGATCGAAGACCCGGAGCCGGTGCTGCGTATCCCCCGGTTCCAGATTGGCAAGGTGGGGCTGGAAGCGAGACAGGAGATCTCACTGCGCGGCAAAGCCGGGGCCAAACGCGTTGAGGTCAACGCAACTGGCCGTGTTATGCGCGAACTGGACCGGCAGGAGGGCCAGCCGGGCGCCGATCTGCAGCTGTCCGTCGATGCGGACCTACAGCAATACGCCCAAGCCCGATTGGCCGGAGAAAGCGCTGCCGCCGTCGTCATCGATTGCGAGACCGGCGATCTACGCGCGATGGCCTCGGCCCCCAGTTTCGATCCCAATCTGTTCGTGCGCGGTATCTCGGTCGCTGATTACCAGATACTGACGCAGGACAAGTACCGCCCGCTGGCGAACAAAACTGTCCAGGGCACCTACCCGCCGGGTTCAACCTTTAAGATGGTCACGGCGCTGGCCGCGCTTGAGGCCGGTGTCATCGGCCCAGGCAACACAGTTTACTGCCCCGGCCATCTGAAAGTCGGCAGCCGCCGCTTCCACTGCTGGAAACGCGGGGGCCACGGGATGGTCGATCTGGATACATCCTTGAAGCGCAGTTGCGACGTCTACTATTACGATGTTGCGATAAAGGTCGGGATCGACAAGATTTCGGACATGGCCCGCACCCTTGGACTGGGCATCAAGCACGACATACCAATGTCAGCGGTGCGCGCCGGATTGGCCCCCAATCAGGACTGGAAACGCCGGGTTCACGGCGAAGAGTGGCTGATCGGCGATACGGCCAACGCCTCAATCGGGCAGGGCTTCATGCTGGCCTCGCCCATGCAACTGGCGGTGATGACCGCGCGGATCGCAACCGGTCGTGCCGTCACGCCTCGGCTGGTGCGATCCATTGACGGGATCGAACAACCCAGCGGTGCGGGTGAGCCGCTGGGCCTCAACCCGTCCAACCTGCACCACATCCGCGAGGCGATGTGGGCCGTCTCGAACGACCGGCGCGGAACGGCCTATCGCAGCCGCATCATCGCGGATGAGTTCCGCATGGCGGGCAAAACCGGCACCAGTCAGGTCCGCAACATCACAAAGGCGGAACGTGCCGCAGGCGTGATCCGCAACGAGGATCTGCCGTGGGAACGTCGCGACCACGCGCTATACGTCAGCTTCGCGCCCTACGACAATCCAAAGTACGCCATTGCCGTTGTGGTCGAACATGGCGGCGGCGGGTCCAAGGCAGCGGCCCCGGTGGCGCGCGATATCATGCTGCAGGCGCTTTACAACGGCACGCCTCCGCTCGAAGCCTACCCCGTCGCCGACCGCGACCGGATCAAGGAACAGCAAAAACGGCTGGAAGGCGACCGCCGCCCCAAAGCGCGTCCTGACGAAAAGGACCGCGCATGAGCTATCTTGAATATGCCGTCAAATCCACGCCATCGGGGTTCCGCAAATTTCTGTATATGAACTGGCCCCTGACGCTGCTGCTGATCAGCACCGCCAGCGCCGGGTTCCTGATGCTGTTCTCAGTTGCGGGCGGCTCATGGCGGCCCTGGGCCGAGCCGCAGATGGAACGTTTTGGCCTGGGCCTGACGGCCATGTTCATCATCGCATTGGTCCCGATCTGGTTCTGGCGGAACATGTCTGTGGTGGCCTATCTCGGGTCAATCGCCCTGCTGGTTTTCGTTGAACTCTTCGGAACCATCGGCATGGGCGCGCAACGCTGGATCGACCTTGGGTTCATGCGGCTGCAACCATCCGAGGTCATGAAAGTTACGCTGGTGATGCTGTTGGCGGCTTATTACGATTGGCTGCCGTCGTACAAAACCTCACGCCCTTTATGGGTGTTGATCCCGGTCATCCTGATCCTGATCCCAACCTTCATGGTTCTGCGCCAGCCGGACCTTGGAACCTCAATCCTGCTGCTGGCTGCGGGCGGAGGACTGATGTTCCTCGCCGGTGTGCACTGGGCCTATTTCGCTGCCGTCATAGCCGCCGTTGTCGGGCTGATTGCAGCGGTATTCAACAGCCGGGGGACCGAGTGGCAATTGCTGAAGGATTACCAATTCCGCCGCATCGACACATTCCTGGACCCTTCCACCGACCCGCTGGGCGCGGGCTATCACATCACGCAATCGAAAATCGCGCTGGGATCGGGCGGCTGGAATGGCCGAGGCTTCATGCAAGGCACCCAGTCCCGCCTGAACTTCCTGCCCGAGAAGCATACCGACTTCATCTTCACCACGCTGGCTGAAGAGTTCGGCTTTGTAGGCGGCATCACCCTGCTGGTGCTTTACGTGCTGATCCTGGTCTTTTGCATGGTCACGGCACTATCGACCAAAGACCGGTTCTCGTCGCTGGTCACATTGGGCATCGCGCTGAACTTCTTCCTGTTCTTTGCCGTGAACATGTCGATGGTGATGGGGCTGGCCCCGGTTGTCGGCGTGCCGCTGCCTCTGGTCAGCTATGGCGGTTCGGCGATGCTGGTCCTGATGGCCGCCTTCGGTATCGTGCAAAGCGCCCATATCCACCGCCCCCGCTGATCTGAAAGGCCACCCATGCCCGTGAACGTCCTGTTTTCCGCGCGCTCTGCCCTATGGCCGATCTATGAGCCGCTCTTGTCACAAGGCCTGCGCGACGCGGGCGTGGCGTTCAATCTGGCCACCGACATCGCGCCCGATCAGGTGGATTACGTCGTCTACGCCCCCAACGGCGGTTTGTTGGATTTCACGCCTTACACGCGCCTCAAAGCGGTTCTGAGCCTGTGGGCCGGTGTCGAACAGATCGCGGACAATGAAACCCTCACCGTCCCGCTGGCGCGGATGGTGGATCACGGGCTGACACAGGGCATGACCGAATGGGTCGTGGGTCACGTGCTGCGCTATCACCTTGGCATGGACAAACACATCACCGTTCAGGACGGTGTCTGGACGCCCGACGCCCCGCCGCTGGCTTCCGAGCGTCGGGTTTGCGTGCTGGGTTTGGGGTCGCTGGGGCAGGCCGCCGCCGAAGCACTGACCGCGCTGAACTTTCGGGTGACAGGCTGGAGCCGGACACAGAAGGATATCCCCGACGTCAACTGCCTGAGTGGGACCGAGGGGCTGCGCAAAGCCCTGTCACAAGCCGAAGTCGTCATCCTCCTGCTGCCCGACACGTCTGCCACCGAGAACACGCTGAACGCCGAGACCATCGCCCTGTTGCCCAAAGGCGCAAAGATCATCAATCCGGGCCGTGGGCCGTTGATCGACGATGAGGCGCTCTTGGATGCCCTGAACTCGGGTCAGATCGGCCACGCCACGCTGGACGTGTTCCGCGTCGAACCCCTGCCGCCCGAGCATCCCTATTGGGCGCATCCCAACGTGACCGTCACGCCGCATATCGCCTCAGAGACCCGCCCGGTGACCGCCGCGCAGGTCATCTGCGAAAACATTCGGCGCGGTGAGGCGGGCGAGCCCCTCCTCCATCTGGTGGACCGCCAGTTGGGATACTGACGGCCCAATTCACTCAAGCCGCGATCAGGCCGCGCCCTTTCAACAGGGCCTCAACCCCCGGCATTCGACCGCGAAAGGCCAGATACAGGTCTTCGGCCTCGCGCGAGCCGCCGGTTGACAGGATGTTCTCCTCCAACGCCTTGGCGCGGTCGGAGTCAAAGGCACTTCCAGCCTCCTCAAAGGCGGCGAAGGCATCCGCATCCATCACCTCGGACCACATGTAACTGTAGTAGCCCGAGCTATAGCCGTCGCCCGCAAAGACATGGGCGAAATGCGGGGTGGCGTGGCGCATACCGATGGCGGCGGGCATGCCGATACCGTCGAGCACTTCGGCCTGTTTTGCCATCGGGTCCGCCGGAGCGTCGCCGTCATGAAAGGCCAGATCGACCAGCGCCGAGGCGACATATTCGACCGTCTGGAACCCCTGATCGAAATTGGCGGCTTCTAGCACCTTCTCCAGCATCTCCTGCGGCATGGGTTCGCCGGTTTCCGCGTGGGTTGCGAATTCGGCCAGAACCTCGGGCACTTCCAGCCAGTGTTCGTAAAGCTGACTGGGCAGTTCCACAAAATCCCGCGCCACACTGGTGCCCGAGATGCTTTCATAAGTCACGTTCGACAACATCTGATGCAGCGCATGGCCGAACTCATGGAACAAAGTCCGGGCGTCGTCATAAGACAGCAGCGAGGGGTCGCCCTTGGCAAAGTTGCAGACATTGATCACCACCGGTGCCTGTTCCTTTGGGAACTTGGCCTGCCCGCGCATCGCGCTGCACCATGCCCCCGAGCGTTTCGAGCCGCGCGCGAAGTAGTCCCCAATGAACACGGCGATATGCTCGCCGTTCCGCGTCACCTCCCACGCGCGGCAATCGGAGTGATAGAGCGGCACGTCCAGCGGGGCGAACTCCAACCCGAACAGGCGGCCCGCGCAGGCAAAGGCGGCCTCGATCATCCGGTCAAGCTGCAGATAGGGTTTCAGCGCGGCCTCATCCAAATCATGCTCGGCCTTGCGGCGCTTCTCGGCGTAGTAGCGCCAGTCCCAGGCTTCCAGAGGGCCATTCACACCATCCTCCTGCATCATCCGGGTCAGAATGTCGGCATCGGCATCCGCCCGTGCCTTGGCCGGTTCCCAGACCTGCATCAACAGATCGCGCACCCGGTCTGGCGTGCGCGCCATTTCAGTTTCCAGCTTGTAATCGGCGAAGCTGTCATAGCCCAGCAGCTTGGCGCGTTCCTCGCGCAGGCGCAGGATTTCCGCCGCAATCTCTCGGTTGTCAGTCTCACCGCCATTGGCCCCACGCGCAGTCCACGCGCGATAGGCCTTTTCGCGCAGGTCCCGGCGGGGTGAGAACTGCAGAAACGGCACGATGATCGACCGCGACAGGGTAACGACGGGGCCATCCGCCCCCTTCTCCTGCCCTGCGGCGCGGGCGGCATCCACCGCAAAATCCGGCAGGCCTTGCAGGTCGTCCTCGGTCAGGTCCATGAACCAGTCCCGCTCATCCGCCAGAAGGTTCTGCGTGAAGGATGTGCCCAGCGAGGCTAGCCGGGACTTGATATCCTGCATCCGAGCATCGTGCTCGCCCTGCAACGCGGCTCCGGCCCGCACGAAACCCCGATGTGTCAGCATCAGAACGCGGGCCTGTTCGTCGCTCAGGCCCAACTCATCGCGGCGGTTCCACAGATCAGCGACGCGCTGAAACAGGGCTTTGTTCGACGAAATCCCCGAAAAATGCGCCGAGAGCTTGGGCGAGAACTCGCGCTGCAGTTCCTCCCGCCGGGGATTGCTGTCCGCGCCCGCGACGGTGAAGAAAACCGACAGAACCTTGTCCAGTGCCTCGCCCGCAGCCTCCAGCGCTTCGATCGTGTTGGCAAAGCTAGGTGCCTCGGGGTTCGCGGCAATCGCGTCGATCTGCGCGTTGTGCGCTTGCATCGCCTGCTCCAGCGCCGGCGCGAAATCATCGTCGGAAATCTGCGCAAAGGGGGCGAGCTCGAACGGGGTGGTCCAGTCGGACAGGATCGGGTTGGTCATTGTGATCTCCTTTGCCCCAATAGCTAGGCAGGACCACCGCGATGATCCAGATCAGGTGGGAAATTTGATGCTGGTCAACCAGCCGTGCCGCAGATCGGGCAATCCGCGCGTTGCGACAGGGTGATTTTCCGGCTTTCGCCGTAAAGCGCGTCGTAGATCAACATCTCGCCACGCAATGCAGTCCCTGCGCCGGTGATCAGCTTGATCGCCTCGACCGCCATCATCGACCCCACCACACCCGGCAGGGGACCAATCACGCCAGCCTCGGAACAGGAGGGCGCCAAGCCTGCAGCGGGCGCTTCGGGGAAGATGCACTGATAGCAGGGGGCACCGCTGGCAGGGTCGAAAACGCTCAACTGCCCTTCCCATTGCGACAGCGCGCCCGAGATCAACGGCTTGCCCAACGCAACGGCGGTGCGGTTGGCCAGATAGCGCGTTTCGAAATTGTCGGTGCCGTCCATGATCAGATCGAAGTCGGCAAACAGGTCTGTAGCAATGTCCTCGGTCAAACGGCGGTGATAGGGCAGAACGGATACGTTCGGGTTTTGCGCCTGCATCGCTTGCTGCGCCGAAAAGACCTTGGGCATGCCGATGTTACCATCGCTGTGGATCACCTGCCGCTGCAGATTGGCGTTCTCGACCTCATCATCATCAATCACCCCGATGGTGCCCACGCCAGCCGCCGCCAGGTATTGCAGCACCGGCGCGCCAAGACCGCCTGCGCCGATCACCAGAACCCGCGCCTGTTTCAGTTTCTTCTGCCCCGGACCACCCAGTTCGCGCAAAACAATGTGACGGGCGTAGCGTTCAAGTTCGGTTTCGATGAAGCGGTCGGATGGCATGGCGGGCTCCTTGTCTGACGCGGGCGTGGCGCGGTTGCGCAACGCTTTCAGCCCTCTGCCATACACCAAAACAAGCGCGGCGAAACCTGCAAGGATCAGCCATGGTGCCGCAGTTCCACCCGTTGCCTGACGCAGAGGATGCCCGTCAGGCAGGATCAGTTGGGCGATGATCACGCCCAATAGCAGCACGCCGATCGACACCGTGCGGGCGGTGCGAGACACGCCCGCCAGCCAACCTACGCCCCAAAGCCCGGCGGACAGGATCAGAACCAGCAGCATCAGCCGCGCCCGGTCGAGCCAAAACCTCCGGCCCCGCGCGCGGTATCGCCCAACGCCTCGACCGGTTCAAAGACGGCCTGCACGACAGGGGCGACCACCAGTTGCGCGATGCGCTCGCCGTGCGTGATCTCGAACCGTTCCTGCCCAGCGTTCATCACGATCACGCCCAACGGTCCGCGATAATCGCTGTCGATGGTGCCGGGTGTGTTGGGCAGCGTGATCCCGTGTTTCAGCGCAAGGCCCGAGCGGGGGCGCACCTGCACTTCATACCCGCTGGGGATCTCGATCCGCAGACCAGTTGGCACAAGAGCGCGTTGGCCGGGCTCCAGCACAATGGAAGCCCCACCCGGCAGGTTCGCGCGTATATCCGCCCCGGCGGCCCCGGTTGTCTCGTAAGAGGGCAAGGCCACCGACGCATCGGACCCTTCTTCGCGGATCACACGAATTGCTACCATCACTGTACCTCTTGTTTTGCCTTACCCGGTCAGAGCGTCGGCGATTTTCCTCGCCAGCCGATCCGCCACCGCATCCTTGCCCATGCGCGGCCAGTCCTCGGCCCCGGATTCCGAGATCAGGATCACCGCGTTTTCCGAACCGCCCATGATGCCGGTGGCCGGGCTGACGTCATTGGCGACGATCCAGTCACATCCCTTACGCGCCCGTTTGGCGGTGGCGTTTTCGACAACATCATTGGTCTCTGCAGCAAATCCCACGACCAGTTCAGGCCGACCCGCGTCCATCTGAGCGACCCGTTTCAGGATGTCCGGGTTTTGCGCGAACTCCAGCGACGGCAGCCCATCATGACTTTTCTTCAGCTTCCGGTCCGAGGCCGACGCAACCCGCCAATCAGCAACCGCAGCGGCAAACACACCTGCATCCACGGGCAAGGCGGCATCCACCGCATCCGACATCTGCTGCGCAGATTCCACGCGCACGACCTGCACGCCGTCGGGCGGAGGGACATCGGCGGGACCGGTAACAAAAATCACCTCGGCCCCTAATGCCGACAGCGCCCGCGCCACAGCGGTGCCCTGCGCACCCGAGGACCGGTTGGCGATATAGCGCACCGGATCAATCGGTTCATGGGTTGGGCCAGAGGTCACCAGAATGCGCTTCCCTTTCAGCGGCCCATCGGCAAGCTGCGCTTCGATCGCCGCAGCAATCTCCAACGGTTCGGACATGCGACCGGGGCCGTATTCTCCGCAGGCCATGTCGCCCTCGTTGGGCCCGACAAACGTGATCCCATCCGCCTGCAATTGCTGCAGGTTGCGTCGGGTCGCGGGGTGATCCCACATGCGTACGTTCATTGCGGGCGCACACAGAACCGGCGTATCCGTCGCCATCAAGAGGGTCGAAGCCAGATCATTGGCTAACCCGGACGCCATCTTGCCCATCATGTCCGCCGTCGCCGGGGCCACAACGATCAGATCCGCCGAGCGGGACAGCTGGATATGGCCCATCTCGGCCTCATCCGTAAGGTCGAACAGGTCGCGAAAGACCTTTTCCCCCGCCAGTGCCGACACTGACAGCGGCGTCACAAATTCCTCGGCGGCGCGGGTCAGAACTGGGGTCACTGCAGCGCCACGTTCTTTCAGCCGTCGGATCAGGTCCAGCGACTTGTAGGCCGCGATGCCGCCGCCGATGATCAGCAGAATGCGCTTGGATGCCAGCATGTTTCGCCCTTCCCGTTCCGGTCGATCCTGACATTAGGCAAGGCCAACAGGTAGTTCCAGCGGTTAATTCTGGGTCTCGAAAGCCTTGCAGGGGTCTTCGCGTTCGACAGTGGGGCTGTCGATCACCGCATCGAATTCACCGGCAATAGCGCCATCCTCGGATTGCCCCAGAACATAGACCTTAAGCCCCGGACGCAGGCGCGACAGAAAGGTCGGGATGCCCCGATCCTTGCGGGCGTGTCCGTTTCCGGTGATCACGGCCACCGGCCCACCGGTATCTTCGATAGCCTGCAAAACAGCCCGCGTAAGAACCGCATCGCGCAACCGCTGGATGGCAACCATCTGAGGCAAAGCCTCGACCGGTAGGGCGTCGCAATGGACGGCCAGTTGATCGGCCTCGCGCGCGGCCTGATCTTCGGGCGGCAGCGGAACTGTCAGCCCATACCGGGCTGCATCCGCGCCCAGCGCGGTCGCAGCACCACGTTCCATTGCCGCGCGGGCGGCGCTGCGGGGGACCATCGCCCCGTAAACCGGTGCGTTCGACGCCTGAAAGATCGGATAATACATGCTGAGCGGCGGCCATCCCGTCTCGGCCCATTTCAAAATGCGATCCAGTTCCTGGGGGTTGGAAACGGCCTTTTGTGCCAGCCGTTGCGCGCCTTCTTCGGTAATCATCTCCCAGACCACGGCAGAGGGTTCTATGACCTCAATCGCCTCGGCCTGCACTTTATGATGTCGGGGATTGTCGTGGATTTCGCCAAGAAGGATCACATCCGCCGCCTGCATCGACGCGGCCACCTCCTCCGGGATCATGCCCGCAGCCAAGCCCGGACGCGACACGACAAGCGTCAGAGCACACAGCAGAATCGCAAAGTGTTTCATGCGATGAAGTGTTGCACCTCGCGCGATTGCGCTTCAAGGTTCTTGCGCATTTTCACAAAGGCCGCGGCCTCGAGCTGGCGCACGCGTTCTTTCGACAGGCCCAGCTCATTCCCCAGGCTTTCCAGCGTCCGCGCCGGTTCGCGCAGCTTGCGTTCGCGCACAATAAACCGCTCGCGATCATTCAGCGACTGCATCGCCGTCAGCAACCATTCGCGCAGTTGCCGCGTGTCATGGCTGTGCTCGACCGCCTCGGCGGCCTGTTCGCGTTCATCTTCCAGTGCGTCGATCCACTCGCGCCCGTCTTCATCCGCCGATTGCACAGCGTTCAGCGAGAAATCCGAGCCGGACAGCCGACCCTCCATCATTTCCACATCGCGCAGGGGCACGCCAATCTCGGTGGCGATCATCTGGTGCAACTGATGCCGGTCCAGCCGCATCCCCTCGGTTGCCGCTTCACGCTCTAACCGCGCCTGCACGCGCCGCATGTTGAAAAACAGCGATTTCTGGGAGGAGGTCGAACCGGTTCGCACCATCGACCAGTTGCGCATCACATAATCCTGAATGCTGGCCTTGATCCACCACACCGCATAGGTCGAAAACCGCACGCCGCGATCCGGGTCAAACTTGTCGGCCGCTTTCATCAGGCCCAGACCAGCCTCTTGAATCAGATCGTTCATCGGTGCGCCGTAACGCTTGAACTTCGCGGCCATCGAAATAGCTAGTCTCATGTAAGCGGTGATCAGGCGGTGCAACGCCTTCTCATCCCGCTGATCGCGCCAGGCATAGGCCAGTTGTAATTCGGTCTCTGCATCCAGCAACTCGGCCTTCATCGCCTGCCGGGACATCGAAAAATCGGTCGCGTTGTCCAGTGCCATGAAACTCTCCCCTTTTTCGCTGGCGCAGGCCGGGCTTGCCTTGCCGACCTAGGGTCGATACGCAGAGCAAAACCACGTGGATCACTTGGAAGGTAAGAATTGTGTATCCCAATTTAACCTTTGTGCTGGGTGGGGCCGCGTCGGGGAAGTCTGTTTTTGCAGAACAACTTGTTGTTTCATCAGAGAAAAGCCGCGTCTATCTTGCCACATCACAAGTGTTTGATGACGAGATGCAACAGAAGGTTCAGCGCCATCTGGCCCAGCGCGGCGATGGATGGGACACGGTCGAGGCCCCTTTTGATCTGGCCCCGGTTCTGGCCAATCTGACGGCGGATCAGGCCTGCCTGATCGACTGCGCCACGATGTGGCTGACCAACCATCTGCTGGCCGAAAGCGATCTGGAACAGGCCCAAACCGCATTGCTAAAGGCGCTGCGGGACTGCGCTGCGCCAATCGTCATCGTCTCGAACGAGGTTGGCCACGGGATCGTCCCCGAAAACGCACTGGCCCGCCAATTCCGCGAGGCGCAGGGGCGCCTGAACATCGCGCTGTCGGCGCAGGCCGATCTGGTGGTTCAGGTCACGGCGGGATTGCCGCTGGTTCTCAAGGGGCAATTGCCGTGACACGGCTGCACCTTATCCGGCACGGGCCCACGCATGCCAAAACCATGGTCGGCTGGTCTGACATCCCCGCCGACCTGAGCGACACGGCCGCGCTGGCCCGGCTGCACGACCATCTTCCGCCTGATGCTTTGGTTGTATCTTCTGACCTGTCCCGAGCGGTTGATACGGCCTCGGCGATCCAGGGCACCCGCCGCCGCCTGCCACACCACCCTGACCTGCGCGAGATCAATTTCGGCACATGGGAATTGCGCAAATTTGCCGAGATCGAGACTGAAGACCCCGAACTGGCCTTCGCCTATTGGGACCAACCCGGCGACGTGCGCCCGCCGCAGGGCGAAAGCTGGAACCAGGTCCGCGCACGGGTGGATGCGGTGATCGACGGGCTGATCGCAACCCATATCGGCTCCGATCTGATGATTGTGGCACATTTCGGGGTGATCCTGACTCAGGTCCAGCGCGCGCTGAATCTGGACGCCCGGCAAGCGTTTTCGCACCGGATCGACAACCTTTCGGTCACCGAGGTCATGTTTGACGGGCGCGCATGGTCAGCCGGGGTAATCAATCACCTTCCGTGATGCAGCCACGCACAAAACTCTGATTTACGGATGCGCGGGCCTGCGCCATCGTTGGGTCATGACCTATGACCTCTTTATCGGCGACCGCCTGTTTTCAAGCTGGTCCCTGCGCGGCTGGCTGATGCTGGAAAAGTTCGGCCTGCCCTATCGCAGCCACATGATCGGGCTCTATTCGGGCACGATGGCCGAGGATATGAAACCGCTGGCGCCCGCCCGCCTGGTACCCGCCCTGCGCTTGCCCGACGGCACCGTGGTAGGCGAAAGCCTGGCCATGGCCGAGACGCTGGCCGAACGCCACCCCGACGCAGGCCTGTGGCCCCAAGACCCCGCCGCGCGCGCAACCGCCCGCTGGCTCTGCGCCGAGATGGTGGCCGGGTTCAGCGCCCTGCGCGGCGAATGCTCGATGCAATTACGACATGTCTGGCAAGGGTTTACCCCGTCAAAGGAAACGCTGGCCGATTTGCAGCGAATCGAGACACTTTGGACCCACGCCCGACAGGTCTCTGGGGCCGAAACCGGTCCGCTTTTTGGCGCGTATTCGCTGGTGGATGTGTTCTATACGCCGGTGGCGGCGCGGATCATCGGCTATGGTTTGCCGGTATCGTCTGCCAATCGCGACTACTGCCTGCACTTGCTGTCAGACACCTCTGTCCGGCAATGGCGCGCGATGGGTCTGACGGTGCAATACGATCCGTTTCCCTATCCGCTGGATTTGCCGTCCAAGCCGTGGCTCATCGGCGGAGAGTCCTCGGCCCAAGCCGTCACCGAGGGGCCTTCGATCAACCCCGCCTGCCCCTACTCCGGCAAACCCGTCACGGATTTTCTGAAGCTCGACGGGCAGCGCTGGGGCTTCTGCAACCCGATCTGCCGCGACAAAACCGTGGCCGACCCGCAGGCCTGGCCCAAATTCACCGCAATGCGCGACGCCGTTAACGATTCCTAAACCGCCGCCGTGGCAGCAACATCCTATTAACCAAAAAACAGGATTGCCATGGTCGCCCGTGCCCACACCGTAGCCTTTCAGGGGGTCGATGCCCGCCCGGTCGAGGTTCAATGCGCCGTCTCACCCGGCCTGCCCGCCTTTTCAATTGTGGGGCTTCCCGACAAAGCCGTCTCTGAAGCCCGCGATCGAGTGCGCAGCGCGCTCAGTTCGATGGCCATCGCGCTGCCATCCAAACGGATCACCATCAACCTGGCGCCAGCCGATTTGCCGAAAGAGGGCAGCCATTTCGACCTGCCCATTGCGGTGGCGCTGTTATCAGCACTCGACATCATCCCCTCGGACGCCGCCGAAAGAACAGTTGCTCTGGGCGAGTTGTCACTGGACGGATCGCTAGTGCCCGTCGTCGGTGCCCTGCCCGCCGCGATGACCGCAGCCGCCGAGGATCGCGCCCTGCTTTGCCCGCGTGCCTCAAGCGCCGAGGCGGCCTGGGTCGATGCCACTCAAGTGATCGGAGCCGGGTCCTTGGGCGATGTGGTTCGCCATTTCTCGGGGCAGTCGCCGTTGTCCGCAGCGCAGCCCGGTGAGGTCAATCTGGCCCCCAGCGCTCGTGATCTGCGCGACGTTAAGGGACAGGAACGGGCCAAGCGGGCGCTGGAGATTGCGGCAGCGGGACGGCACCACTTGATCATGATCGGCACGCCCGGTTCAGGCAAATCCATGTTGGCCGCGCGACTGCCGGGCATTCTGCCGCCCCTCACCCCGGTCGAGGCGCTGGAAACGTCGATGATCCAGTCGCTCTGCGGTTTACTGGACGAAGGCGGCATCAGTCGCGCCCGCCCCTTTCGCGAACCGCACCACACCGCATCCATGGCCGCGATTGTCGGCGGTGGCAAGGGAGCCAAACCCGGTGAGATTTCGCTGGCCCATAACGGGGTTCTGTTCATGGACGAGTTTCCCGAATTCCCCCGCACGGTTCTGGAAACCCTGCGCCAGCCGATTGAAACCGGCGAGGTCATGGTGGCCCGCGCCAATGCCCACGTGAAATACCCCTGCCGCTTCATGCTTGTCGCAGCAGCCAACCCCTGCAAATGCGGATATCTGACCGACCCTTCCCGTGCCTGTTCCCGCGCACCGGGATGCGGCGAGGATTATCTGAACCGCATCTCCGGCCCCCTGATGGACCGGTTCGACCTGCGGATCGAAGTACCACCGGTGGGGTTCACGGACCTTGACCTGCCCCCTTCGGGCGACAGTTCCGCCACGGTCGCCGCACGGGTTGAAAAGGCGCGCGCCATTCAGGCCGCGCGTTTCACCAAGACGCCCTCAGCCCGTCAAAACGCGGATATCGAGGGCAAATTACTGGAAGAAATCGCGGCGCCAGATGCGGAAGGCAAAGACTTGTTGCTGAAAGCCGCCGAAAAATTCGGCCTCTCTGCCCGCGCCTTTCACCGCATCCTGCGGGTCGCGCGCACCATCGCCGATCTTGAAGGGGCACCAGATGTGCGCAGGCCCCATATCGCCGAGGCGCTGAGCTTTCGCATCAGCGCGCGCGTGATGGCTTAAAGCTTCGCCTCGATGGCCTGCCAGATCTTTTCGGCGATATTCTCGCCGTTGAACCGTTCCAGTTCCTGAATGCCGGTCGGCGAGGTCACGTTGATCTCGGTCAGGTAATCGCCAATGACGTCGATCCCGACAAAGATCTGCCCTTTCTCGCGCAACAAAGGCCCGATAGCAGCGCAGATTTCGAGGTCGCGATCCGAAAGACCGATCTTCTCGGGGCGGCCGCCGACATGCATGTTCGACCGGGTCTCACCCTCGGCAGGGACCCGGTTGATCGCGCCGACAGGCTCGCCATCCACCAGAATGACCCGCTTGTCGCCATTGCGCACATCGGGCAGGAATTTCTGCACGATCAGGGGCTCTCGTGAGAAGCCGGTGAACAACTCGTGCAGCGAAGACAGGTTGCGATCGTTTGCGTCCAAGCGGAACACGCCCGCGCCGCCATTGCCGTATAGAGGCTTGAGGATAACGTCGCTGTGCTTTTCCTTGAACGCCTTGATCGTCTTCAGATCGCGGGCAATCGTGGTCGGCGGGGTCAGGTCCGGGAAATCCAGCACCAGCAGCTTTTCGGGATAGTTGCGGACCCAGAACGGGTCATTGACCACCAATGCCTGCCCTTTCAGCCGGTCCAGCAGATGGGTCGAGGTGATGTAGTGCATGTCGAACGGAGGGTCCTGACGCAGCCAGATCACGTCGAACTCCGCCAGATCGACCTCGCGCTCCGGGCCCAGAACCGCAGGATTGTCCGGCACGCGCTGCACCGTCATGTCCTGTCCGCGCGCGGTAATCCGCCCTTCCTGATAGGCCAGTTGATCCGGTCCGTAGAAAAACAACGAATGCCCGCGGGCCTGCGCCTCCTCCGCCAGACGGAAAGAACTGTCGGCATTGATATCCACGGCCCCGATCGGGTCCATCTGAAAGGCGATTTTCATGGCGCGTCCCTTTAGCTGAGTGCCAGATACATGGCGCAGCCAGCCGGAGGGTTCAATGGGTCAGGCGTGCCCGAAGGCGTTTTCGATGATCTGCACGGCACCGGTTCCGTCCACCAAAGCCGCGTCAAACCGCACATTCGTCAACTGCCCGCCCGGCTCATTTTCCAGAAACTGCGCCGCAGAGGCATAAATGCGCTTGATCTGGCGCGGGTTGATCCGGGCCGCTGCCGTGTCGAAACTGGCGCTTGCCTTAACTTCGATGAAAACCAGATCGTCGCCGTCCCGAGCGATCAGATCAATCTCGCCCCCCGCGCCGCGCCAACGGTGGTGGGCGATGGAATATCCGCGCCGTTCATAGTCGGTTGCCACCCGCAACTCCGCAGCTTGTCCCGCATGATAAGAAACCGAACCGCGATGTGAGCTCTTGACCATGTTACCCTTTTCCCAATTTCAGAGCCTTCTGATAAATCGGTCGGCGCGGCAGATCGTACATTTCCGACACAAGAGCCGCCGCATCCCGAACCGAATGGGTTTCCAGGGCTCTTACAAGTGCTTCTTCTACGTCAGAATCCTTAACACTTTGCGAATGGTTGCGATCCACCAGCAGGACGACCTCGCCCTTGACGGTTTTGTCGCGATACTCTTCGGCCAGATCACCCAATGATCCGCGCCGGACCTCTTCGAATTTCTTGGTCAACTCGCGGCACAGCGCGGCCTGCCGGTCCGCGCCCAAAACCTCGGCCAGATCGGACATGCTATTGGCCACGCGTTTGGGGGATTCGTAAAACACCAGCGTTCCGGGAATATCGCGCAGCGCTTCGATGCGGCTGCGGCGGGCCCCGGAGGCATTCGGTAGAAAACCGGCAAAAAAGAACGCATCCGTTGGCAACCCCGCCAGGGTCAGTGCCGCCAACGCAGCGGACGGGCCGGGGGCGCAGGTCACGGTGTGACCGGCCTCTGCCGCCTGCCTTCCCAGGTCGTAGCCGGGGTCGGCGATCAGCGGCATTCCGGCCTCAGATGCGTAGGCGACCGACAGGCCCTGTTCCAGCGCCTCGAGAATCTTACCGCGCGCGCCTGCGCCGCTGTAGTCGTGATAGGCCTGAATGCGCCGCCCCTCCAAGGGTACACCGTGGATTTCCATTAGCCGCCGCAGGCTGCGGGTGTCTTCGGCGGCGATCATGTCGGCTGAGGCCAGCACATCCAGCGCCCTGAGCGTAATGTCGCGCGCGGTCCCGATCGGAGTGGCAACAAAATACAGGCCCGCAGCCAATCTGATCTTTTGGAAATTCAAAGCTGGACCCTCACAGCGTGACGTTTATTATCGCGGCTCGATAGAACAGCAGCGCCCCGCGCCGCCGGATCAGGGAGTTTTCATTTAGATGTTTACCGTTTGCAAGCCCGTAAGCAAGTTGGCGAAAGCCGCTGCTGCCCTGACCACCGCTGTATTCCTGGCCGCCTGTGAGCCCGGAGGCTTAGGCGGCGGGCCGTCGATCAACACGTCCGATCCGGTTCCCGTCGCGCTGCTGGTTCCGCAATCCGACGATGCCGCGCTGGCGCAGAGCCTTGAAAACGCGGCCCGCATGGCGATGTCCGACCTGCCGAATGTTCAGATCGACCTGCGCGTCTACGACACCGCCGGCAACCCGAGCACCGCAACCGCCGTGGCGCAGCAAGCCGTGGCGGACGGGGCGAAGATCATCCTCGGGCCGGTTTATGCGCAGGCCGCCAATGCCGCAGGCCTTGCGGTGCTGAGCAACAATGTCAACGTGCTGTCCTTCTCGAACAACACCAGCATCGCCGGGGGCAATGTGTTTGTTCTGGGCCCGACCTTCGACAATACAGCCAACCGGCTGGTCAGCTATGCGGGCGGCCAAGGCAAGACCGGCACGGTGATCGTGCACAGCAACGACGCCGCCGGACAGTTGGGACAGGCCGCGATTGCCAGTGCGTTGGCCAGCAGCCGGGTCAACAACGCCGGGACTGTTGGATATGACCGCTCGCAGCAAGGGGTGATCAACTCGGTACCCGCGATCAAGGCGACTGTTGATTCAACCGGAGCCGATTCCATCTTCCTAACCGCGACCACCGCAGGTGCCCTGCCACTTTATTCGCAACTGCTGCCCGAGGCCGGAGTATCGCCATCGACCACGCAGTTCATCGGCCTGACCCGCTGGGACATCCCGCCCCAGACGCTGGAACTGCCCGGCGTGCAGGGCGGCTGGTTCGCGCTTCCCGATCCGGCCAAGGCACAGGCGTATCGCCAGCGCTACAACAACACCTACGGCTTGGCCCCGCACCCGATCAGCGGGCTGGCCTATGACGGCATCGCCGCCATCGGCGCACTGGTGAGCCAGGGCAAATCCGATGCGCTGACCGCCTCGGCCCTGACACAGAACGCCGGTTTTCAGGGCGTCGGCGGTATCTTCCGCCTGCGCCCGAACGGCACCAACGAACGCGGTCTGGCTGTTGCCACGATCCAGAATAAACAGGTGGTTGTGATTGACCCTGCCCCACAAAGCTTCTCTGGCGCCGGTTTCTGACCGGCCCGACGTGATCACGCCGCCTGACGGCACGCTGATCTGTTCAGCCGAAGACATTTTCGACAGCCCAGGGGTTGAGGCGCAACTGGCCCAAGCGCTCGAAACCTGCGCGGACAATGCCGCAATGCGGTCCGAAACCGTGCGCATCCTGCGTGAGGCCCAAAAGACAGGCCGCAAGGCGATTGCCGATGCCTTTTCCGCCCATCCTTTCAGCGCCCGCCCGCTGACGCGGTCTTACACCTATCTTACCGACCAAATGGTCTGTACGGCCATGCGCATCTCAAGCCAGCGGCTGCACCCGCTGGCCACACCCACGCAAGGCGAAAAGATCGCCGTGCTGGCCGTGGGCGGTTACGGGCGGGGCGAGATGGCCCCGTCGTCAGATGTCGACCTGCTGTTCCTGACGCCCTACAAGATCACCGCCTGGGCTGAGAGCGTGATTGAATCGATGCTGTATATCCTCTGGGATCTGCGGCTGAAGGTCGGTCATTCCTCGCGCACCATCAAGGACTGTCTGCGTTTGGGGGCAGATGACTTCACCATTCGCACCGCGATGCTAGAACAGCGCTACCTTGCGGGCGACAAACCGCTGGCCGAGGCGCTGGAAGCGCAGCTCAAATCCGACCTGTTCAAAGGCACCGAGCGCGAGTTCATCGAAGCCAAGCTGCAGGAACGCGAGGCGCGCCACCTGAAACAGGGTGAGCGCTATATGGTCGAACCCAATGTGAAAGAGGGCAAAGGCGGCCTGCGCGATCTGCAATCGCTCTACTGGATCGCAAAATACGTCTATGGCGTGCACGATGTGGCGGAACTGGTGCCGCTGGGCTTGTTTACGCCGGATGAGTTCCAGACCTTTGTCCGGGCCGAGGATTTTCTGTGGGCCGTCCGCTCTCATCTGCATCTGGTGACCGGGCGGGCGACCGAGCAACTGACGTTTGACCTGCAGGTCGAAGTGGCCGATCGCATGGGTTACCACGATATGGCCGGTCGCCGCGCGGTCGAGATCTTCATGCAGCGCTATTTCCGGGAAGCGACTCGTGTGGGGGAGCTAACCCGGATTTTCCTGACCAAGCTCGAAGCGCAACATATTAAGACCGCCCCTCTGCTAGAGCGCATCTTCCGCCGCCGCCCGCGGGTCAAACCGGGTTACAAGGTGGTGCATGGCCGGTTGGACGTGGCCGACCCTGACACCTTCCTGTCCGACAAGATGAACCTGCTGCGCCTGTTTGAAGAAGGGCTACGGACCGGCATGCTGATCCACCCCGATGCCATGCGTTTGGTAACGGCCAACCTGTCGCTGATCGACAAGGACATGCGCAACGACAAAGAGGCGCAGCGGATTTTCCTGGACCTGATGCTGAAACACGGCAACCCGGAACGGGCCCTGCGGCGCATGAACGAGTTGGGCGTGCTTTCGGCCTTTCTGCCCGAGTTCGAACACATCGTGGCGATGATGCAGTTCAACATGTATCACAGCTATACGGTCGACGAGCATACGATCCAGTGCATCGTCAACCTGGCCCAGATCGAACGCGGTGAGCTGGTGGAGTCGCTGCCGTTGGCCTCGTCGATCCTGAAAAGCGGCGTGAACCGCAAGGTGCTGTACGTCGCTTTGCTGCTGCATGACATCGCCAAAGGGCGGCCCGAAGATCACTCGATTCTGGGGGCGCAGATTGCGCGCAAGGTGGCCCCCCGGCTGGGTCTGAACAAATCAGACTCCGAGACCGTGGAGTGGTTGGTGCGGTATCACCTGCTGATGTCGGATATGGCGCAAAAGCGAGATATCTCGGACCCGCGCACCGTGCGCGATTTCGCCAAGGCGGTGAAAACGGTCAAGCGGCTGGACCTGCTGACGGTGCTGACGGTTTGCGATATTCGCGGCGTTGGCCCGAACACCTGGAACAACTGGAAAGCCACGCTGCTGCGCGCCCTGCACGCGGAAACCAAACGCGCGCTTGAGACGGGTATGGAGGACCTCAACCGTGCCAATCGCGGGGCCGAGGCCAAGAAAGCCCTGCGCACGGAACTTGAATCGTGGTCCAAGGCGGACCTCAAGGCCGAAACCGGTCGGCATTATGCGCCTTATTGGCAGGGTCTGAACCTGTCGACCCATCTGGAATTTGCCGAAATGCTGCTGGCTTTGGAGAACAGCGGCGATCCCGGCGCGATGGAAATCCGCCTGCACCCGGATGAGGATCGCGACGCCACCCGCGCCTGCTTCGCAATGGCCGACCACCCCGGCATCTTTGCCCGCATAGCAGGCGCGCTGGCGCTGGTGGGCGCAAACGTGGTCGATGCGCGCAGTTACACCACCAAAGACGGCTATGTCACCGATGCGTTCTGGATTCAGGATGCCGAGGGCCACCCGTTCGAATCCAGCCGCCTGCCCCGCCTGACTCAGATGATCCACAAAACCCTCAAGGGTGAGGTGGTGGCCCGCGACGCGCTGAAATCGCGTGACAAGATCAAGAAACGCGAACGCGCCTTCAACGTGCCGACCCATATCACCTTCGACAATGACGGCTCCGAGATCTACACGATCATCGAGGTCGATACCCGCGACCGGCCCGGCCTGCTTTATGACCTGACCCGCACGCTGGCGGCGGCCAATGTTTATATCGCCAACGCGGTGATCGCGACTTATGGCGAGCAGGTGGTCGATACGTTCTACGTCAAGGACATGTTCGGCCTGAAATACCATTCGGAAAGCAAGCAAAGCGGGCTTGAGGCCAAGCTGCGCAAAGCCATCACCGAAGGCGCGGAGCGCGCAGCGTCATGAAGCAAATCCGGCTGTTTTCGGGCCTGTTCACGGTCGGGTTCTGGACTCTGGCCAGCCGGATACTGGGATTCCTGCGGGAAATTCTGCTGACCGCCTATATCGGCCCCGGCCCGGTGATGGACGCC
Organism: Ruegeria sp. F11; assembly: GCF_056533855.1. Taxonomy (NCBI): domain Bacteria; kingdom Pseudomonadati; phylum Pseudomonadota; class Alphaproteobacteria; order Rhodobacterales; family Roseobacteraceae; genus Ruegeria; species Ruegeria sp. F11. The sequence goes on from NZ_JBQFOW010000009.1 coordinate 75,350, forward strand.
TTTGTGGCCGCCTTCCGCCTGCCCAACATGTTCCGCCGCTTCTTCGCCGAAGGCGCGTTCAACGCGGCTTTTGTTCCGATGTTCTCCAAACGGCTGGAAGGCGAGGAGGATGCGCAGGGCTTCGCGCAGGACGCCTTCAACCTGCTGGCCGTGGCCGTGCTGGGGCTGGTCGGTCTGGCCATGGTGTTCATGCCCGGCCTCGTCTGGCTGACGGCCGAGGGCTTCTATGGCGACGAACGTTTCGATCTGGCGGTCGATTACGGCTACGTTGTCTTTCCCTACATCCTGTTCATGTCGCTGGCTGCGCTGTTTTCCGGCGTTCTGAATGCAACGGGCCGGTTCGCGGCGGCAGCGGCGGCCCCGGTCCTGCTGAACATCTTCGCCTGCACCGCACTGATCGCCGGGGCAATCTCGGGGGGCGAGGTGATCCGCTGGCTGATCACCGTCATCCCCATCGCAGGGGTCGCGCAGCTGGCGCTGGTCTGGGCGGCCACGGAACGCGCGGGCATCCGCATTCGCCCCGGCCTGCCCCGCCTGACGCCCGAGATGCGCCGTATGGTGCGCATTGCTGTTCCTGCTGCGCTGGCCATGGGGGTAACGCAGGTCAATCTGGTTGTGGGTCAGTTGGTAGCCTCGAAAACCGAAAAGGCCGTCAGTTGGCTGTTCGCCGCCGATCGACTTTATCAATTGCCGCTGGGCGTGGTCGGGATTGCGGTGGGCATCGTTTTGCTGCCTGATCTCTCACGCCGGTTGCGCGCCGGTGACAAGGACGGGGCCCGCAATGCCTTTTCCCGCGCCGGAGAATTCACGCTGCTGCTGACGCTGCCGTCAACCGTGGCGTTCCTGATCATCCCCAACCCGCTGGTCTCGGTCCTGTTCCAGCGCGGTCAGTTCAGTGCCGAGGATACCGCCGCGACCGCTCTGGCTGTTGCGATCTATGGGATCGGACTGCCCGCCTTCATGCTGCAAAAACTGCTGCAGCCCCTGTTCTTCGCGCGCGAGGATACAAAGTCACCCTTCCGCTACGCCGTTGTCGCGATGATCGTCAATGCGGCGTTGGCCTTTGGCCTGTATCCAATCGTGGGCTGGATCGCGCCTGCCATCGCCGCCTCAGCCGCCGGCTGGGCCATGGTCGCGCTGCTGGCCATCGGCGCGCGCCGCATGGGAGAGGAAGCGCGCTTTGACGACCGGTTCCGGCAGCGCGCTTGGCGGATCGTGGGGGCCTCAATCGGGATGGGCATCGTGCTTTATGCGGCCATCCACCTGTTCGGCTGGACGCTTGCAATACCGGGCTGGCGCTATCTTGCGCTGCTGGTGCTGATCGCCATCGCCGCCGCTGCCTATTTCATCCTCGGCCACCTTTTGGGGGCGTTCAGACTGTCCGAATTCAAACAGAGCCTGCGCCGGTCGTGATCAATCGCGCCGGATGCGGCCCCTGATCCGCGCCCATCCGCCCGGTGCCAGAAAGAAGGACAGGCCGAACCCGGTCGCGAACCCGCCCAGATCGGCCACCCAGTCCAACGTGCCGCCAAAGATCAGGCCAAAGACCAGTTGGATCCCCATCAGAATCGCAATCAGGCTGAACGCACGAGACTGGTTCTCGCCTACCAGCGACAGCTTGCGCCAGAGCAGCCACGTAAAAGCGCCGATCAACCCGTAGACAGGCGGGAACCCTCCGACCAGCGGATAGGCCGGGTCCAGCAGCAGCGCATAGGCCAGTGCACCGCCCACGCCGGACAGCACAAAGATAATCAGCATGGCGACGTTGCCAAAGACCTCGGCCACCATCTTGCCCATCGCCAGAACGAAAACACAGACAAAGATCGCCTGCGTGAAATTGGCCGAAACAAAGGGATAGGTGACAAAGCGGATCACATGCTCGAACGGCCAGCGCCCGTTTTCCACCATCCAGTCGAAGATATCGGGCGAAAACGTGTATTGCTGCAGCGCGTCCAGCCGCCAGCCCACCGCCGATGGCCCGCCGACGATGCCGCGCGATCCCAGATACAGGATCACCTCGATCCCCATGATGAACAATGTCAGCGCCACGACAACGGGCGGCAAGGGGTTCACGGGCGGCGTATAATGCTCACTGCTCATTGGGCTGGCCTTTCGCGGCTGTTGACGTCCCTTGGCCTCATGGGTAAGCGACGGGGGCTGATTTTTCCAGACGGGAGTTCCCTTCGATGACCGAAACCCAATTCACGCCGCGCGTGTTTTCCGGCATCCAGCCTTCGGGAAACCTGCACCTTGGTAACTATCTGGGTGCGCTCAAGCGTTTTGTAGACATGCAGGGTGACGAATTTCAGACCATCTACTGCATGGTCGACCTGCACGCGATCACCGTCTGGCAAGACCCCGAAAGACTGCGCGAAAAGACCCGCGAGGTTTGCGCGGGCTTCATCGCCGCCGGTCTGAACCCGAAAAAGTCGATCCTGTTCAACCAAAGCCAGGTGCCCGAGCACACGCAACTGGCCTGGATCTTCAACTGCATCGCCCGCATGGGCTGGATGCAACGGATGACGCAGTTCAAGGACAAGGCGGGCAAGAACGCGCAGAACGCCTCGCTGGGTCTGTTTGCCTATCCGGCGCTGATGGCGGCGGATATTCTGACCTATCACGCCACCCATGTGCCGGTTGGTGAGGATCAGAAACAGCATCTGGAACTGACCCGCGATATTGCGATCAAGTTCAACCACGATTATGGCGTCGAGTTCTTCCCTGTGACCGAACCCGTCATCGGCGGCCCCGCGCCGCGTGTGATGAACCTGCGGGACGGGTCGCGCAAGATGTCGTCCTCGGACCCGTCGGACATGACCCGGATCAACATGACCGACGATGCGGATGCGATTGCCAAGAAGATCCGCAAGGCCAAGACCGACCCAGAGGCGCTGCCCTCGGACGTCGACGGTCTGTCCGAACGCCCTGAGGCGCGCAATCTGGTGAACATCTATGCCGCGCTCAGCGATCAGACCGCCGAGCAGGTTCTGGCCGAGGTCGGTGGCAAGCAGTTCGGTGAGTTCAAGCCAATGCTGGCGGAACTGGCCGTGTCGAAACTGTCTCCGATCTCGTCCGAGATGGCGCGGCTCATGGGGGAAGAGGCTGAAATCGACCGGATTCTAGCACGCGGGGCGGAAAAGGCCCGGGCGATTGCCGCCCCGATCCTGCGGCAGACCTATGAGATCGTTGGAATGGTCGGCGCAGGCAACGCCTGACCCCCACGAAAAACGCCGCCCCGACGGGCGGCGTTATTACTTATGCCGCCTGTGGGCGCAGAACTTCTTCAACAATGGATTCCGCCACCTTGTGCGGGCTGACCGTTTCCGCCCGGGCACGGGTCAGGATACGGTCCATCGTCTGCTCAAGCGCCTGCAGCCTGCGGTTCACCCAGGCCTCCCGCTCGGCGACCTGCAGGATTTCGGTGGCGACATTCACGATCCCGCCGCCATTTGCCACGAAATCCGGCGCATACAGAATGCCCCGCGCGTGCAGCCGGTCTGCATCCGCATCGGTGGCCAGTTGGTTGTTCGCGCCGCCTGCAACGGCCCCGACCTGAAGCAGGGGGATGCTGGAGTCGTTCAGAACGCCGCCGATCGCGCAGGGCGCGAAGACATCGGCATCCACTCCATAAATCTCATGCGTTTCCACCAATGTCGCCCCAAAGCGCTCCTTGGCGCGCGCCATCTGCTGCGGGTCGATATCGGTGACAATCAGGTGCGCGCCGCTGTCATGCAGCAGGCTGCACAGATGCCAGCCGACATTGCCCAGCCCCTGAACCGAGACCGTGTATCCCGTCAGATCCGCCGAGCCAAACCGATGCGCCGCCGCGATACGGATCGCATTGAAGATGCCCCGCGCCGTGATGGGTGAGGGATCGCCGCTGGCGAAATCGCCCTCGGACAGTCCGGCGACAAAATTGGTCTCGGACCCGATCTGCGCCATGTCAGCGGGGGTCATGCCCATATCCTCGGCAGTCCAGTACTGGCCGTCCAGATGCTGAACCGCGCGCCCGAAGGCCCGCAGCAGTTGCGGAGATTTATCCAAGGCCGGATCGCCGATGATCACCGCTTTGCCGCCCCCCAGCGGCAGGTCCGCCGCCGCGTTCTTGAAGGTCATGCCCCGCGACAGGCGCAGGGCGTCATTCAGCGCCTCTGCGGGGTGTCCATAGGAGCGCATCCGAACGCCACCCGCAGCCGGGCCCAACTGGGTCGAGTGAATTGCGACATAGCCCAACAGACCGCACGCCGCATCTTTGAATTCAACCACACGCTCATGTCCCGGCGCGTCGATTCGGGTGATTTCCATAGCTCTCCTCCGAGGATTTGGGCCGAGTCTGCCATGAAATTCAGAACGGATTTCGCCAATGCACGCCTTCGTGTTGACCGGGTTTAGGGGATTACTCTACATTGGCAGGATTAGTTGGAGAATTTCTCTATGGATACGATTGACAGAAAAATAGTACGCGCATTGCAGAAAGATGGTCGCATGACCGTCATTGATCTGGCCGATCACGTCGGCCTGTCCCCGACCCCCTGCGCCAGACGGCTGGACCGGTTGCAGCGCGACGGGTTGATTACGGGCTATGCAGCGCAGGTCGATCCCGAATTGCTGGGCTACGGGGTCACGATCTTTATCTCGGTTGAACTGGAAAAGCAGGACCGATCCGCCATCGACTCGTTCGAAAAGGCCATCCGCCGCTGCGATGAGGTGATGGAATGCTACCTCATGACCGGGTCGCGGGACATCCTTCTGCGGGTCGTGGCCCGGGACCTGAAAGCCTTTGATGCGTTTCTGGAACAGCGGCTGATGCAGATACGGGGCATACGCAACCTGCGCTCGAACTTTGCCCTGCGCACCATGGTCAAACGCGAGGCCCTTCCGCTGCCGGTGGGATAATCCTCTGGACGTCTCAGCCGCGCGCTCCTAGGTTTCGCCAGAATAGGCGGAGGGGATCATGGCAGTAGGCAAAAATATCCGGACATATTTCGAAGGCCAATGGCATGACGGGGATGCCCCGATCATGCGTGCGGCAGATCACGGTGCATGGCTGGGGTCCTCGGTGTTCGACGGCGCCCGGTTTTTCGAAGGCCTGGCCCCCGACCTGCTGGCCCACTGCGCCCGTGTGAATCGGTCGGCCGAGGCGCTGATGCTGACCCCCACCGTGACGGCAGAACAAATCGTCGATCTGGTCCGCGAGGGGTTACAGGGTTACGCGCCCGATTCGGCGGTCTATATCCGCCCGATGTACTGGGGCATCGATGGCGACCGTACGGCCATCGTCCCGCAGGAAAACAGCACCGGGTTTGCGATCTGCCTTGAAGAGATCCCAATGGCACCGGAAACCGCGTCTGCCACTTTGACGACCACGCGATTCCGGCGACCGGTTCTGGAAAACGCCGTTGTGAACGCCAAGGCCGGGTGCCTCTACCCCAACAACGCGCGGATGCTGACTGAGGCGCGGTCCAAAGGGTTCAACAACGCTTTGGTTGCCGATGCGATGGGGCATGTGGCCGAAACCGCAACCGCCAACATCTTCATGGTACGCGATGGCGAGGTTTTCACCCCGGTCCCCAACGGCACCTTCCTGGCCGGGATCACCCGTGCGCGCCACATCGAAAACCTGCGCGCCGATGGCGTGACGGTGTACGAAAAGATCCTCAGCTTCGACGATTTCCACAAAGCCGATGAGGTGTTCATGTCCGGCAACATGAACAAGATCACTCCGGTCACGGCGTTGGACGACACGCAATTCCAGATTGGCCCTATCGCCCGCCGCGCCCGCGCGCTTTATTGGGATTGGGCGGCCAGCGAACGCTAGAAAAGGCGGCGGGATCGCCCGAGTTGCCAGCCCGCACGCGGTCGGGCATGATCCTCGAAAGATCAGAGGACACCCATGCGCAAGTTCCTAGTAGTTCTGGATGACAGCCGCGAATGCCTGAACGCCATGCGCTTTGCCGCGATGCGCGCAGCCCATACCGGCGGTGGTGTGACGATCCTGTCGGTCATTCCCCCCGATGAGTTCAATCACTGGATCGGCGTCGCCGAGGTCATGCGCGAAGAAGCGCGCGAACGTATACACGCCCATTTCGAGGTGTTTGCGAAATGGATGCGCGACAAGCAGAGCGTGGAACCCGAACTGGCCATCCGCGAGGGCGACCCGGTTCCGCAGATCATCGAACACGTTCAGTCCGACTCGGAAATCGGCGTTCTGGTTCTGGGGGCCGGCACCGACAAGAAAGGCCCCGGCCCTCTGGTCACGCAGTTGACGCGCAACTCGGGCAGCCTGCCGATTCCGATCACCATCGTGCCCGGTGATCTGAGTAAGGAAAAGCTGGAAGAAATCACCTGAGGTCTGGCGATGGGCGCAACGGTTCAGTTCTGGTTCGAATTTGCCTCGACCTATTCCTATCTGAGCGCGATGCGCATCGAACGGCTTGCGGCGGACAAGGGTGTTTCCATTGACTGGCAACCGTTCTTGCTGGGGCCGATCTTTGCCGAACAGGGGTGGAATAACTCTCCGTTCAACATCTACCCCGCCAAGGGGCGTTATATGTGGCGCGACATGGAACGCTTATGCGCCGAACGGGGGTTGCCGTTCCACCAGCCCGATCCTTTTCCGCAAAACGGCCTGCACGCGGCGCGCCTGACCCTGGCGATTGACCATGCCGACCACCGCGCGGCATTCGTGCGGGCGGTTTACGCGGCGGAGTTTGGGCAAGGCCGGATCATCTCGGATGTCGATGTGCTTGGCGATTGCCTGGGCACAGCGGGTTTGCCTTTGGACCTGATGGAGCGTGCAAAGGACCCGGTGATCAAAGCCGCCTTGTTTGATCAGACCACGCGCGCCAAGGAAAACGACCTGTTCGGCGCACCCAGCTTTCTGGTCGGCGGCGAGCTGTTCTGGGGCGATGACCGGCTTGAGAGCGCAATAAATCACGCCGCATCACTTTAGAACCGTTCCAAATCTTGACTTCCCAAGCGCCTGCCCGCATATCAGGGGCACCTTAGACGGAGCTGTCCTCATGTTCATTCAGACCGAATCCACCCCGAACCCGGCGACCCTGAAGTTTTTGCCCGGCCAAACGGTGCTTGAGGCCGGAACTGCGGACTTTCCAACCGCCGAGGCCGGGGAAAAATCCCCGCTCGCCAAGCGCATCTTTTCGGTCAACGGCGTCACCGGCGTGTTTTTCGGCAATGATTTCGTCACCGTGACCAAAGCTGATGGCGTGGATTGGGACCATATCAAACCCGCGATCCTTGGGGCCGTGATGGAGCACTACCAGTCCGGTCAGCCGGTCATGGGTGCTGGAGCCGAAACCGCCTCGGGCCATGCCGAACATACCGGTGAGGATGTTGAAATCGTCAACCAGATCAAAGACCTGCTGGACAGTCGCGTACGTCCGGCGGTGGCTCAGGACGGCGGCGACATCACCTTCCACGGGTTTGATCGCGGCGTGGTCTATCTGCACATGCAGGGGGCTTGTGCCGGCTGCCCGTCTTCGACTCTGACGCTGAAAATGGGCATCGAGAACCTGCTGCGCCACTACATCCCCGAAGTGACCGAGGTGCGCCCCGTTGCCGTCTGACGCAACGATATTGGCATTCGACACATCGGCCGCGCATTGCGCGGCCGCTTTGTTGCGGGGAGGTGACATCGTGATCTCCCGCGCCGAGGCAATGTCGCGCGGGCAGGCGGAACGGCTGATGCCCCTGCTGGAAGAGGTGTTGGCCGAGGCAGATTGCACATGGCGGGATCTGAACGCGATCGGCGTTGGCGTCGGCCCCGGTAACTTCACCGGCATCCGCATCTCGGTCTCGGCGGCGCGGGGTCTTGCCCTTGGGCTGGGCGTTCCGGCGGTTGGCGTCTCGGGGTTCGACGCCCTCACCGAGCTTGCCCCTCAAGGGCAGCTTGCCGCCATTTCCGCACCGCGCGATCAGGTCTATGTGCAGATGCCCGAGACTGCGCCGCGCCTGCTACCGAAGGCCGACGCGGAATTATTGGGAACCCTCTATTTCAACAACGACCCGACCCGACAGGCGCAGGCCATCGCCCGGATTGCCGCACAGCGCTGGTCTGATACGCAAACCCCTCCGGCCCCGCTTTATGTGCGCCCGGCGGATGCCGCGCCGTCCAGCGATGTGCCCCCGGCGCTTCTGGACGGATGACCCCGCAGGAGATGGCCCTGATCCACGCCGCCGCTTTCACGCAGGCGCGCCCGTGGACGACTGAGGAATTCACCGAACTCTTGGCCAACCGTTTCACTCATGCGGTGGGCGACTCACACGCCTTCGCCCTGTTCCAGGTCATCGCGGATGAGGCCGAGTTGCTGACTATCGCGACTCACCCCGCCCATCAGCGGCAAGGTTTGGCACGACGCTGCATGGAAACCTGGCATGCGCATGCTGCAGAGCTGGGCGCGCGCCGCGCGTTTCTTGACGTAGCGGCAGACAATTCTGCCGCCATCGCACTGTATAAACGCTGCAATTATAGCCCCTGCGGCCTGCGCAAAGGCTACTACGCCCGCAAAACCGGCGAAAACTGTGATGCCATCGTCATGGAACGCAACCTACCCTGACAGCAAATTCATGTTTTTCGACCATCTGGTCAAAAACCATTTGACCCTTCCTGTTGCAAACGTCCTTAATTCCCGCCATCACAACGGTTATGCTCGCTCTGAGTGGGTAAACGGGGCTATCTTGGCCCGGAACCGACAAAAACCAACGGGAGTATCAAATGACCCTGATGAAATCTTTGATGGGCGCGGCCGCTGCGGTTGCAATGACGGCTGGCGCAGCTTTGGCCGAACCGGCCCTGATTTTTGACCTGGGCGGAAAGTTCGACAAGTCGTTCAACGAAGCCGCCTATAATGGCGCGAAGCGTTGGGCGGACGAGACCGGCGGCACTTACCGCGAGATCGAAATGCAATCCGAAGCCCAGCGTGAACAGGCCCTGCGCCGTTTCGCCGAGGCCGGTTCGAACCCGATCATCACCATGGGTTTTGGCATGGCTGATCCGCTCGGCGCCGTTGCCCCGGACTACCCTGACACCACTTTTGTTGTGGTCGATGTGACATGGCTGGACGCGCCGAACGTGCGCCAGGTGGGCTTTGCCGAGCATGAGGGTTCGTACCTGGTTGGCATGATGGCCGCGATGGCCTCGAAATCGGGCACCGTCGGCTTCATCGGCGGTATGGACGTTCCGCTGATCCGCCATTTCGGCTGCGGCTACGCACAAGGGGCCAAGGCGGTTAATCCGGATATCAACGTGGTCGCCAACATGACCGGCACCACGCCGGCTGCTTGGAATGACCCGGTGAAGGGGTCTGAACTGACCAAGGCGCAGATCAGCCAGGGCGCTGACGTGATCTATGCTGCCGCAGGCGGCACCGGCGTGGGCGTTCTGCAGACCGCCGCCGACGAAGGTATCCTGTCGATCGGCGTGGACAGCAACCAGAACCACCTGCACCCCGGCAAGGTCCTGACCTCGATGCTGAAACGCGTGGACGTTGCCGTTTACGAGGCCATGAAGGCAGGTGACAGTGTTGAAACCGGCGTGTTCACCATGGGTCTGGCCGAAGATGGCGTTGGCGTCGCCATGGACGACAACAACAAAGAGCTTGTCACGGTTCAGATGAGCGATGCGGTTGATGCCGCGCGCAAGGGCATCATTGATGGCGACATTTCCGTCGTCAGCTACTACGAGAACGACAGCTGCCCGGCACTGCAGTTCTGATCTCATGCAGGGCGGGGGCTTCGGCCTCCGCCCTGCCTTCCACTCAGCCGCGATCGGCGCGGCCCTTTCGGCAACTGAGGACAAGACATGACCGTCCCCGCCATTGAGCTCAAAGGGATTTCCAAAGCCTTTGGGCCGGTTCAGGCCAACAAAGACATCTCGATCAGCGTCGCCCCGGGTACGATCCACGGGATCATCGGTGAGAATGGCGCGGGCAAATCCACGCTGATGAGCATCCTCTACGGCTTCTACAAGGCTGATAAAGGCGAGATCTGGATCAACGGGACCCGGACAGACATCCCCGACAGCCAGGCGGCGATTGCTGCGGGTATCGGGATGGTGTTCCAGCATTTCAAACTGGTGGAAAACTTCACCGTTCTGGAGAACATCGTTCTGGGGGCCGAGGATGGCGGGCTGCTGGCCCCGTCGCTGGCCAAGGCCCGGAAAGAACTGAAAGAGCTCGAGGAAGAATACGAGCTGTTCGTCGACCCCGACAAGCGCATCGACGAGATCGGCGTGGGCATGCAGCAGCGGGTCGAGATCCTCAAGGCGCTGTACCGCAAGGCCGAGATTCTGATCCTTGACGAGCCCACCGGCGTGCTGACCCCCGCCGAGGCGGATCAGCTGTTCCGCATCCTCGACCGGCTGCGGTCCGAGGGCAAGACGATCATCGTGATCACGCATAAACTGCGCGAGATCATGGAAAACACCGACACCGTGTCGGTGATGCGCCGGGGTGAGATGACGGCCACGGTCAAAACCTCCGAGAACAGCCCCGAACATCTCGCCGAGCTGATGGTGGGACGCAAGGTGCTGCTGCAGGTCGACAAGGTACCCGCGCGGCCGGGCAAGCCGGTTCTCGAGGTCGAAAACCTGCGCGTGTTCGATCAGGCCGGGGTTGAGCGGGTCAAAGGCATCGACCTGACCGTCCGCGCCGGTGAGATCGTGGGCATTGCCGGAGTTGCCGGAAACGGTCAGTCGGAACTGCTGGAAGTTCTGGGCGGGATGCGCCCCGGTCAGGGCACAATCCGGCTGAACGGCGCACCGCTGGCCCTCAGCGGGCAGGGATCAGACGGGCAGGCACGACGGGCGCAGGGCATTGCCCATGTGCCCGAGGATCGCCAACGCGAAGGCCTGATCATGGATTTTCACGCCTGGGAAAACGTCGCCTTTGGCTATCACCGCGACCCCGCTTACAAGCGCGGCATTTTCATGGACAACGCCGCCCTGCGCGCCGACACAGACGCCAAGATCGAGAAATTCGACGTCCGCCCCCCGAATGGCTGGTTAGCGGCCAAAAGCTTTTCAGGCGGTAACCAGCAGAAGATCGTCGTCGCGCGCGAGATCGAGCGCAACCCCGACCTGCTGCTGGTCGGCCAACCGACGCGCGGCGTGGATATCGGTGCGATTGAGTTCATTCACAAACAGATCGTCGCCCTGCGCGACCAGGGCAAGGCGATCCTGCTGGTCTCGGTGGAACTGGAGGAAATCTTCTCGCTGTCCGACCGGATCGCAGTGATGTTTGACGGGCATATCATGGGCGAGCGCCTGCCCGACGAGACGGATGAGAAAGAACTGGGCCTGCTGATGGCCGGTGTTGCGGGTGAGGCCGCGTAAGATATGGATAAGATGCCAAAATGGGCCGATGTGGTTCTGATCCCGCTGATCAGTCTGATCCTGGCCGCCATCCTTTCAGCGCTGGTGATCCTCGCCATCGGTGAAAACCCGGTCGAGGCGGTGAACCTGATGGTCACCGGCGCGTTGGGGTCGACCTATGGCTGGGGCTACACGCTGTATTACGCCACCAATTTCATGTTCACCGGGCTGGCGGTGGCCGTGGCCTTTCACGCCCGGCTGTTCAACATCGGCGGCGAGGGTCAGGCGATGCTGGGCGGGCTGGGCGTTGCGATGGTCTGCCTGTACATCCCATGGCCACATTGGAGCATCGCCCTGCTGGCCGCCTGTATCGGGTCGATGATCTTTGGCGCAGCATGGGCGGCGATCCCGGCCTATCTGCAGGCCAAGCGCGGCAGCCATATCGTGATAACCACGATCATGTTCAACTTCATCGCGGCCGCTTTCCTGAACTACATGCTGGTCAACGTGATGCGCCCGCAGGGCTCGCAGGACCCGGCCACAGCGCGGTTCCCCGAGGCTGTGCATCTACCGACCTTCCAGTCAATGTTCTCGACCGCTGAAAACGTGATGTTCCGGGGGGCACCTGCCAATATCTCGTTCTTTGTGGCGATCCTGGCCTGTGTCGTCGTCTGGGCGCTGATCTGGCGCACCCGGCTGGGCTATGAAATCCGCGCCTATGGCCATTCGGAAACCGGCGCGGTCTATGCGGGCATCTCACCGGTTCGGATCACCATCATCGCCATGCTGATATCGGGCGCGCTGGCCGGTCTGATGGCGATCAACAACGTGATGGGTGAGGCAGAGCGGCTGGTCCTGAACTCGACCGAAGGGGCGGGCTTTATCGGAATTGCCGTGGCGTTGATGGGGCGATCGCATCCCTTCGGCGTGTTTCTGGCGGCACTGCTGTTCGGGTTCCTGTATCAGGGCGGCGCGGAACTGGCGCTTTGGACCTCGATCCCGCGCGAGCTGATCGTGGTGATTCAGGCGTTGGTGATCCTGTTCACCGGAGCGCTGGACAATATGGTGCGCATGCCGCTTGAGAAGCTGTTTCTGAGCCTGCGGAAAGGGGCAGAGTGATGGAGTTTTTCTTAACACTCATCCAGATCCTCGATTCGACCATCCGTCTGGCCACGCCGTTGCTACTGGCCTGTCTGGCCGGTCTTTATTCCGAACGCGCGGGCATTTTCGACATCGGGCTTGAGGGCAAGATGCTGATGTCGGCCTTCTTCTCTGCCGCCGTGGCCGCCGTGACCGGGTCGGTCTGGCTGGGTCTGCTGGCAGGCATCGCGGCCTCGTTGGTTTTGTCGGCGCTGCACGGGTTCGCCTCTATCACGTTCCGGGGCAATCAATTGATCTCGGGCGTGGCGATCAACTTTCTGGCCTCTGGCCTGACGGTGTTGATTGCCCAAAGCTGGTTCCAGCAGGGGGGGCGCACCCCGTCGCTGTTTGGCGGCGGGCGCTTTGAATCCGCCGAGTTTCCCTATGCCATTGGCCCCGAGGACGCGGAACTGAGCGGACGTTCGGTCTCGGACCTGATGTCCGAGGCGAACCCGCTCCAGTTGATTTATTCCGAACTGCTGTCCGGGCACTCGATTCTTGTTTATGCCGCCTTCCTGATGGTGCCGCTCACCTGGTGGATCCTGTTCCGCACCCGGTTCGGCCTGCGCTTGCGCGCCGTGGGCGAAAACCCCGCAGCGGTGGATACCGCCGGTGTGTCGGTGGTCGGCCTGCGCTATGCCGCCGTCGCCATTTGCGGTGTGCTGTGCGGTATCGCCGGGGCGTATCTGGCAACCGCCCTGCAAGCCGGGTTCGTCAAGGAAATGACCGCAGGCCGAGGCTTTATCGCGCTGGCGGCGTTGATCTTCGCGAAATGGCGGCCATGGCATGCCATGGGGGCTTGCCTGTTGTTCGGGCTGCTGCAGGCGGTGGCGCTGCGATTCCAGAACATCGACCTGGGCGGCGTGATCATTCCGGTGCAGGTCATGGACGCCCTGCCCTACATTCTAACCGTGGTGATTCTGGCAGGCTTCGTGGGCAAGGCCATCCCGCCGCGCGCGGGCGGGGAGCCCTACGTAAAGGAACGGTGATAAGTCCAGTTCCGAACCAAAATTCGGTCCTGTTCGCTGCAGAGCGGCATGCAGTGTTGATTTTGCATGTCGCAACCGTTCTAAAGGGGTATGCGTGTGTCCCCTTTGCCATTCGGGTTCAAAAAGCATCTGGGTAAGGCGGGTTGCGCACCCCCCGAACCGCGGCGCTATTTGCATGCCGCCTGTAACAATTTTGGATTCAGCTTTGCCGCGCCCCCCGCCGGTTCAGGGCTTGGTTAAGAGACACTATGCAGATTTACCTTCCGATCGCCGAAGTCTCTGTGAACGCCTTTTTGCTGTTGGGGCTCGGCGGTATGGTGGGCATCCTTTCGGGCATGTTCGGGGTTGGCGGCGGCTTTCTGATGACGCCGCTTTTGTTCTTCATCGGCATCCCCCCCGCCGTCGCCGTTGCGACCGAGGCCAACCAGATTGTGGCCTCGTCCTTCTCGGGCGTGCTGGCACATTTCCGACGAAGAACTGTGGATTTCAGGATGGGAACGGTCCTGCTGATCGGGGGGCTGATCGGGGCCGCGTTGGGGGTGGTTGTGTTCAACTACCTCAAAAGCCTGGGTCAGGTCGATCTGCTGGTCACGCTGTGCTACGTCGTCTTCCTTGGGGTCATCGGCAGCCTGATGTTCGTCGAAAGCCTGCGCACGCTGCGCAAGGCCAAGAAAGGCGGCGGCGCACCGCCAAAGCGGCGGCAGCGGGGCTGGGTGCACGCGATGCCGTTCAAGATGCGGTTTCGGACATCGGGGCTGTATATCTCGGTCATCCCGCCGGTTCTGGTCGGTCTGTGCGTCGGTGTCCTGTCGGCCATCATGGGTGTGGGCGGCGGCTTCATCATGGTGCCTGCGATGATCTATCTGCTGGGCATGCCGACCAAAGTGGTTGTCGGCACCTCGCTGTTTCAGATCATCTTCGTGACCGCTTTTACGACCATGCTGCACGCCACCACGAACTACACGGTGGATGTGGTTCTGGCGGTTCTGCTGCTGATCGGTGGCGTCGTAGGGGCGCAGTTCGGCACCGTGATCGGCTCGCGCATGCCGGCCGAGCAACTGCGCGTGCTGCTGGCGGCGCTGGTTCTGGTCGTCTGCGGAAAACTGGCGCTGGATTTGCTGCTTGAACCGTCCGAGCTGTTCTCGCTTGGGTCCGAGGGAGGGCACTGAGGATGCTGCGCGCGCTCATTGCCCTTTTGTGCCTGCTGGGCCAACCGGCCCTTGCGGTGGACGAACAGGTTGTTCTGGGCCTGAGCCAGGACCGTGTGGCCATCACCGCAAATTTCGACGGCTCGGAAATCCTGATTTTCGGCGCCATCAAACGCGAGGCCCCGATCCCGTCCGGCCCCCCGCTTGAGGTCATCGTGGCCGTCGCTGGCCCTTCCGAGCCGGTGATGGTGCGGCGCAAGGAACGCAAGCTGGGGATATGGGTCAATGCCGACAGTGTTCTGGTCGACTCGGCCCCCAGTTTTTATGCCGTCGCAACCAGCGGTCCGTTCAAAGAGATCCTCACCGATACCGAAGACTTGCGCTATCGGATATCCATCGAACGCGCCATCCGTTCGGTCGGCGCGGCCATGCATATTCGCGAGGCGCAGGACTTTGCCGAGGCGGTGGTGCGCATCCGCGAACATGAACACCTGTACTCGATCCGCGAAAACACCGTCGCGGTTGATGAACAGACCCTGTTCCGCACGTCCATCGACATGCCCGCCGACCTGACCGAAGGCGATTACAAGGCGCGTATTTTCCTGACCCGGGGCGGAGAGGTTGTGTCGCAATACGAAACCACCATCGACGTCCGCAAAGTCGGGTTAGAGCGGTTCCTTTACAACATGTCCCGCCAGCAACCGGTCTGGTACGGTCTGATGTCTCTGGTCATCGCCATCGCTGCCGGTTGGGGGGCCTCGACCGCGTTCCGCTTGCTGCGCGAGAAGTAACGCTAGCCCCGACCGATATAGGGCATGGTCGTGGCCATCACCGTCATGAACTGAACATTGGACTCGGGCGGCAAGTTGGCCATGTGCAGAACGGAGCGCGCCGCGTCTTCGACCGCCATCGTAGGGTCCGGCGTTCTGCCCTCGGCAATTGCTGTATCGACCAGATCCTGAACCATCGGCGTGCGGGCATTGCCGATGTCGATCTGACCACAGGCGATGTTCAACTCGCGCCCATCCAGCGACAAGCTGCGGGTCAGCCCGGTGATCGCATGTTTAGTGGCCGAATAATGCACCGAATTGGGGCGCGGCACGTGGGCGGCGATAGACCCGTTATTGATGATGCGCCCACCCTGAGGGCTCTGGTTGCGCATGATCCGAAACGCCTCACGCGCGCTCAGGAACATGCCGTTCAGGTTGACGTTGACGCTTTGATACCAATCGTCCAGCGCGATCTCGTCGATCTTGCCGCCTGGTGCGAAGATGCCCGCATTGTTGAACAGAACGTCCAGCCTGTCGGCCCGGTTCGAGAAGGACCGGAACGCCCGCGCAACCGCAACCGGGTCGGTCACATCCGCGACCAGAGGGATCGCGGTCGAATGCGCCTTGGCCATTTCCGTCAGCTTGTCTTCGCTTCGCGCCAGCAGGCCAACTGTCCAGCCTTCGGCCAGAAAAAGCTCGGCCGTGGCGCGCCCGATACCGGAACTTGCGCCGGTTACGATTATGGTTTTCATGTCTCTTCCGCCTCCAATGTCAATGACGCCGCAGGAACCGCGCGCAGATCATCCACCAGCAGCGGATGCGTGGGTTTCGCCAACCGGTTGCGCACCACCCAGATCAGCCGTTCCTGCGCGCGGGTGATGGCGACATAAGCCAGCCGTTTCCACAAGGGTTGGCCCGCCTCGGTCCGGCCCATGCGGGCGGCGGCGTAAATATCGGGGGCAAAGACCTGCACCGTGTCCCATTGCGAGCCCTGCGCCTTGTGGATGGTCACCGCCGCGCCGTGCAGGAATGTGGCCCCCATGCGGGCCGCGTAGGGAATGAACGGCTCTTCTTCATCCGGTTTTTCGATCTTCACGATCGAGGCCGCGCTAACCTGCGGGTCCTCGGCCCCCATCACGTGCAGACGGGAAAAGCCGGGCTTTCGCCCCGGCCCCAGATAGATGACCTGAGCACCCTTGATCAGGCCGCGCGCCTCAAGGTCGAGTCGCTTTTTCCGGTGCTTCAACGGCAATTCAATGCCGTCGCAGATCAGCGGCTCGCCCTCCAGCAACTCGGTATCCGGCGCGCCGTGCACCTGACGGAAGGCCTGGATCAACCGAATGCGCGTCGCGTTGCGCCAAACCAGAACCGGGCTGCGGGCCATCAGGTCAACCTCGACCCGCTGGCCCCAGACCACGCGATCATCGCGGCGGGCGGTGTCTTCGACCAGACGTTCGAAATCCTCGAACCCCATCGCCGGATCGGCCAGCTCGTGCGCCAAATCGAGGATAGGGTTGTCCGCATCCTGCCGGTGCACCCGGTGCAGGGTCAGCTTGCGGGGATCGGGCAAGCCCTCAAACACCATCGACCCGGACTGATTGACCGGGGCCAACTGCGCCGGATCGCCGAACAGCAGCAGGGTGGGAAAGATTTCCTGCAGATCCTCGAACTGCCGGTCGTCCAGCATCGAGGCCTCATCGACAAAGCCGATATCCAGCGGCTCATCCCGGCGTTTCCAGCCGGTGATAAAGTCCGATCCGCGCAGACCGGCAGCGGCCAGAGCGCCCGGAATGGACTTGTTGTTCGCGTAAAAGGCAGCGGCCCGGTCCAGCGCTTCATCGGTCAGGCCTTCGATCTCGGGCCGGTCGTCATTGCCGGCCAGCCATTCAGCGATGCGTTCATATTCCGGGTCATAAACCGGAGTATAGAGAATGCGGTGAATAGTCGTGGCAGGCACGCCGCGCAACCGCAACACGCTGGCGGCCTTGTTGGTCGGGGCCAAAATCGCAAGGCTGCGCTTATCCCGCGATTTCCGGCTTTCAAAATCGCCCGAGACGATCTGGACGCCCGTCTCAGCCAACGCCTTGTAAAGCTCGGCCAGCAACAGCGTCTTGCCCGAACCGGCCTTGCCGATCACCGCCATTGTGCCCGACTTCCCGCCTCCCGGCAGCTTCAGCAGGGCGTCATCTTCCAGGTCAACACCGGCAGCGCGCAGCATCTCGGCAATGCTGTCAAAAGCGGCGGCCTGATCGTCAGAGAAAGTCACATTTGGCAAGGACATGGCGCGACCCTACAGGGCCGCGCCAGCGTTCACCAGATGCGGATTTGCGAAATCCGGCCGTTCACGCAGACAGCGCAAACCGGTGTTGCCGACCCGCGCCAAATGCGGTGTTGAACCACAGGTGCGACAGCTCGCGCGGGATGCCCGCACGCTCGGCCACGCGGTTGCAATCGTCGGCGGAATAGGGCCACAGGCCCACTGATATCTGATCACGCCCGGTGCCTTCGGTGCCCAGAACCTTGGGCGAAGAGCCGATCAGGCGATATATGCGGATCATGCGCGCGTCGAAGACGCCGGCGATGTGGGTCAGGCCGAAGCCTTCCATCATCTCGCCACCGCTCAGCATGATGGCCCCGGCGGTGTGCGGACTGGCGGTGCGAGACAGGCAGAAGCGCGTCACCTCCCAGATCAGAGGGCTGTGGATCGGTTTGCCGCCGGTCAGGTGGCCAAAGACCTCATTAACCATAACCGGCCCGGTCGTCGGCAGAACCCGCATCGAGCCGCCATGGCTGCCGTCCGCTTCTTCCCAAATGACGTAAAGCGGGTTGAGGTCATCGTACTGATCCCGCTCTTCCCCCTTGTCATTGACCTGGACATCCCACCCCAAGCGGGTTTTGAACTGATCCGCCCGGTCCCTGAACATCCCCTCGGCCAATACCGGAAATTTGTGCAACTCATCAGCATAGAGATAGCGCAACATGTCTTGTTCCCCTTGTCGTCCTGTGAAGGAACGAAGGGGGTACAAGCGCGTGGTTAATTTCCCGTTCGAAGGGCGTACGCCCGTTAAACGACTATTAATCCCCGGCTGAGGGCCGTTGCGATGGCATGAGTGGTATTTTGCGCGCCCAGCTTCGAGCGCGCGCTTTCGATATAAACCCGCAATGTATGCTCGGAAATCGACAGGGAATGGGCCACCTGCGCCCGGCTGTAGCCCAGCGCCAGCAGCGTCATCGCGTCAATTTCGCGGGGCGACAGGCTGCGCGGGGCGTCGGGTTGCCTGTCCACCTCGAATTCCAGCGCCTTGCGGTTAATGTAGTGCGCCACCAGGATCAGTTCGCGCCCATAGGTGGCGATGAAATCGGCCCAGACCTGATCGCTGCAGGAATGATTGACGGTGAACAGCGCGAATTGGCCATTGGGGCCGCGGATCGGGATCGAATAACCCTGATTGCCAACCCCATGGCTGCGCGCATCCTGCAAAAACGCCTTGGCAACCTTTCCCGACCAGTCCAGCGATTTCCAGTCCACCGGATGAAACCGCTGGAAACAGCCCAAGATTACGGGGTCAATTCTGTGGTAATTCTTGTCCCGATACCGGTCCTCCCAGGCATCGGAATAGGTGGTGCAGCCGTATTGGTCCCCGGCGCCATCCACCCAGTGATATGTCAGATGTTCGACCTTCAGCCGGTCCCGTAGTCGAACAGCAACGCCAGTGAGTTCATCAAGCGTGTTGGTGTTTTCCAAATCCTGCAGGATTTGACTCAAATCGAGTTCTGTTCCCATGCGCGGGCGTCTGTGCCTCATCCTTCATGGACGCAATCTCGGCCGCTGCGATCAGCTTTGTGTCATCAAGCTGTTCCGCAAGCGTCGTTAACCCATTCGCAACAGCGAAAGCGTTAAGGTCCGACAAAACGTCCAATATCCAATCATTTTGCGCCATCAGGGTCTCACTGAATTAGTTAACGAAGGGTTAACACAACCATAACATGTGCCATGTTTATTGGCATATTCGCTGGTTTCTACTCCCCAAAAACAGCGGGGCAGATTTTTGTAAGGCCTTGAAAACGGGCAGGACCCAAATCAAGCGCAAAACACCCGCAAACCGGCGTCGCGGTCTGCGGGTGTCAGGATCAACAACTGAAGCGTGTGTCAGCCCGCGTCCAGAACTTCTTCAAGCGTGCGCAGCCCGGTCCGGGGCGATTGCACCAGCACCGACATGTTGCCCGGCTTATGCTCGTTGCGCATCATCTTCATATGCGCCTCAGGGAGGTCGTTCCATGTGAAGACTTCGGACATGCAGGGGTCTAGACGACGCTCGACCATCAACTTGTTCGCGGCCGAGGCCTGTTTCAGATGAGCGAAGTGCGAGCCCTGCAGGCGTTTCTGATGCATCCACATGTAGCGCACGTCGAACGTACAGTTGAACCCCGAGGTTCCAGCACAGATCACAACCATGCCGCCCTTCTTGACCACAAAGGTCGAAACAGGGAAGGTGCTTTCGCCAGGGTGCTCGAACACCATATCGACATTGTTGCCCTTGCCGGTAATATCCCAGATCGCCTTGCCGAACTTGCGCGCCTCTTTGAACCACTCGGCATATTCCGGGGTGTTCACGGTGGGCAGTTGTCCCCAGCAGTTAAAGTCCCGACGGTTCAGAACGCCCTTGGCCCCCAGCCCCATAACAAAGTCACGCTTGCTTTCGTCCGAGATCACGCCAATCGCATTCGCACCTGCCGTGTTGATCAACTGGATCGCATACGAGCCCAGCCCGCCCGACGCGCCCCAAACCAGAACATTCTGGCCGGGTTTCAGATCATGCGGCTCATGCCCGAACAGCATACGGTATGCTGTGGCGAGGGTCAGGGTGTAGCATGCCGCCTCTTCCCAGGTCAGGTGCTTGGGACGCGGCATAAGCTGTTGGGCCTGCACGCGGGTGAACTGGCTGAATGAGCCATCCGGCGTCTCATAGCCCCAGATGCGCTGGCTGGTGGAATACATCGGATCGCCGCCGTTGCATTCCTCGTCATCGCCATCGTCCTGGTTGCAATGGATGACAACCTCGTCGCCTACCTTCCAGCGCTTCACCTTGTCGCCCACGGCCCAGACGATGCCCGAGGCATCCGAACCGGCAATGTGATAAGGCGCTCTGTGGCCGTCGAACGGGCTGATCGGCTGGCCCAGCGCGGCCCAGACGCCGTTATAGTTGACGCCAGCGGCCATCACCAGAACCAGCACCTCGTTGCTGTCCAGTGCCGGAACATCGACAACTTCCTGCTGCATGGCCGTGATCGGCTCGCCATGGCGTTCCTTGCGGATGGCCCATGCGTACATCTGTTTGGGCACAAACCCCATCGGAGGGATTTCCCCCATTTCATAGAGGTCTTTCTCGGGTGCCTCGTACGACGCGATACCGCTTTCGGTGTCCAAAGCCATGCTGGCCTCCTCTTTCTCTCTCATTGCTTTTGCCGCGACGCAGAATCGCAGGCTTCATATGATGGGATATTGGCCGTTGCGCAACAATGCAACCGTTTTTGGTGCAAAATTGTAATTTTATGACCCAGCAGGTGCAGAATTTTCTTTTGCAGGTGCGGCGCCAGCCAATTTCAACCGGTCCGGGACCGATGCAGCATAGTATTCCAGCAAGTCCGTGCGCTGACCGGACAGCAACAGAACATCCCCCTGCCGGAGCAGCATCCGGCGTTCAACCAGGATGTCGAGAGCGGCAGAGACCGCCTCAGCATAAGCTGCCGGTTGGGTGTTGTCCTGATCCAGCATAGCTTCGATCTGCGCCTGTGCATCAGACACTGACATGGTCTGGTTATCCCGCAGCAACGCGCAGGCCGCAGGCACGGGAACCACCGGGATGGCCCGGCCTAGACGGCGCATCAGTTCGCGCGCAAGGTCGGTCATCACGTCCTCGCCATTGCCCGCGCGAAACTCCCGCAACGAGATCGGCATGCCATAGCGGACCGAGGCCACCCCGAACCGTTTGTACCGCCCAATCAGCCTGCGCCAGAGCTGCTTCAGTATCCAACCGGTGATGACCCCGATCCGGGCCCGGAACCGCCGCTCGGACCCGAGCGCCGCGCGGGTCAGAATGGTATCCTCCAGCACCCGGTCGTAATTCAGCGCCACCGGCACAAACACCACGTCCCGCCCATCGGGCGAGGTTCCGTCCATGATGTATTTCAGCAATCCAAGCTTCGGGCGACCCAACGCCCCGGTCAGGCTCAGGCCGCCTTCGGGAAACATGGCTTGCGTCACACCGGCCTCGGTCGCGTGGCGCACATAGCTGGCCAGCACTTGACGATAAAGCTCGTTGCCCGACTTGCGGCGGATAAAATAAGCCCCCATCGCCCTTATCAGGCGGCTTAGCGGCCAGACCCGCGCCCATTCACCCACCGCATAAGACAGCGCCGATTGCTGTGCCGCCAGATAGGTCACCAGCACATAATCCATGTTGCTACGGTGGTTCATGACAAAGACAACCGTAGCGTCTGGATCGATGTCTTTCACCGCCGCTTCGTCTTCGTAGCTCAGGCGCACGTCATAGAACGTGTTGCTCAGCAGGCGCGCCAGACGGATGGCGAAGCTGAAATAGGCAAAGGCCGAGAAAGACGGCACAATCTCGCGCGCATAGCGGCGCGCCTTTTCCGAGGCGACGCCTTCGGGGATGCCTTCCTCCAGCGCATGTTGCTGCACCGCCTGCCCCACTTGGGGGTCATAGATCAGCCGCTGGATCATGTCGTGACGGCGTGCCAGTTTGAATGGCTGGATCGGCCGTTGCAGCCTTTTGTTCAGCCGCGACACCGCCCGTTCCAGACGACGCCGAAAGAACCAGCGCACCGACGGAAACAGAAAATGCGACGCGAACGTGACCGCGGCAAAGGTCACGATCAGCACGAAAAGCCAAAGCGGAAGTTCCACGGTCTGCGTCATGACTGCACACTGCCATCAATCGCGACCGCTCACAATCTGAACAATCTGGGAATGCCGCAACGCAGCGAATTGACATGTCCCGAAAATTGCGCTTTAGAGGCCTTGTACGTAATTTTGTTGCTCATCTGAAAAACGAGGCCCTTTATGACGCAGACGCAGAAAGATCGCCCCTGGCTCATCCGAACCTATGCCGGTCATTCTACCGCCAAGGCGTCGAACGAGCTGTATCGCGGCAATCTGGCCAAAGGTCAGACCGGCCTGTCGGTGGCCTTCGATCTGCCGACGCAAACCGGATATGACAGCGATCATACGCTGGCGCGGGGTGAGGTCGGCAAGGTGGGCGTGCCGATTTGCCATCTGGGCGACATGCGGGTGCTGTTCGATCAAATCCCGCTGGAGCAGATGAACACCTCGATGACGATCAACGCGACAGCGCCGTGGCTGTTGGCGCTGTATATAGCGGTGGCCGAGGAGCAGGGCGCGGACGTGTCCAAACTGCAGGGCACGGTTCAGAACGATCTGATCAAGGAATATCTGAGCCGGGGCACCTATGTCTGCCCGCCAAAGCCCTCGCTGAAGATGATCGCGGATGTGGCCGAGTATTGCTATTCCAACGTGCCGAAATGGAACCCGATGAACGTGTGTTCCTATCACCTGCAAGAGGCTGGCGCGACGCCCGAACAGGAACTGGCCTATGCGCTGGCCACCGCCATCGCTGTGCTGGACGAACTGCGGCCCCGAGTGCCTGCCGAGGATTTCCCCGCGCTGTGCGGTCGGATTTCCTTCTTCGTGAATGCAGGTATCCGCTTTGTCACCGAAATGTGCAAAATGCGCGCCTTTGTCGATCTTTGGGATGAAATCCTGCAACAACGCTATGGCGTTGAAGATTCCAAATTCCGCCGATTCCGCTATGGCGTTCAGGTGAACTCGCTTGGCCTGACCGAACAGCAGCCGGAAAACAACGTCTACCGCATCCTGATCGAGATGCTGGCCGTGACACTTTCCAAGAAAGCCCGCGCCCGCGCAGTGCAACTTCCCGCGTGGAACGAGGCGTTGGGCCTACCGCGTCCATGGGATCAGCAATGGTCGATGCGGATGCAGCAAATTCTGGCCTATGAAACCGACCTGCTGGAATATGGCGATCTGTTCGATGGAAACCCCGCCGTGGACGCCAAGGTCGAGGAACTGAAAGAGGGTGCCCGCGCTGAACTGGCCAACCTGGATTCGATGGGCGGCGCGGTCGTCTCTATCGAATACATGAAATCCCGGTTGGTGGATTCCAACGCCGAACGCCTAAACCGTATCGAGCGCAATGAAACGGTTGTGGTCGGCGTCAACAAATGGATCGAAGGTGAACCGTCGCCCCTGCAGACTGAAGATGGCGGCATCATGGTTGTCGATCCAGCGGTCGAGCAGGACCAGATCAACCGCCTGAACGAGTGGCGCGCCGAACGCGACGATGCAGAGGTCACGGCGGCTCTGGCAGCGCTGCGCGAGGCGGCGCAAACTGGGGCCAACGTGATGGAGCCGTCCATTGCCGCCGCCAAGGCCGGGGCCACCACCGGCGAATGGGCCGAGGAGATGCGCAAAGTCTACGGCACCTATCGCGGCCCAACGGGCGTGTCGGGGTCGGTCTCGAACAAGACCGAAGGGTTGGATGACCTGCGCGCCGCCGTCGATGCAGCCAGCGACCGGCTGGGCCGCCGCCTGAAATTCCTGGTCGGCAAGCCGGGGCTGGACGGGCATTCCAACGGAGCCGAACAGATCGCCTTCCGCGCCCGCGACTGTGGTATGGACATCAGCTACGAGGGCATTCGCCTGACGCCCGAGGAAATCGTCACCGCCGCGATCGAGGACGACGCGCATGTGATCGGTCTGTCGATCCTGTCGGGCAGTCATTTGCCTTTGGTTCAGGACGTCATGACCCGCCTGAAAGACGCGGGGCTGGCGCATATTCCGGTGATCGTTGGCGGCATTATTCCCGATGAAGACGCGGAAAAGTTGAAATCGATGGGCGTTGCGAAGATCTATACGCCCAAGAATTTCGAGTTGAATTCCATCATGGGGGACATCGTCACTCTGGTCGACCCGCAATCCATCGCGGCGGAATAACGAGCACTTTACCCTAATTCTCTGAATACCTATTTCCGATTAAACGGGAATGGAATATACCGGCATTTGCAATTCATACGGACAGGTATGTTTGCCGTGATTCAATACAGGTATGGAGAAGAATGATGGGGATCAATCTTGAAAGCATGTCGCGAAAAGAGCTTCTAAGTTTACGCGACAACGTTGAAAAAGCACTGGTAAGCGCCGAAAAACGCGAACGCCAGGAAGCACGGAAAGCCGCTGAAAAGGCCGCCGCTGAATTCGGATTTTCTCTGTCCGAATTGTCGGACGACGCACCGCGCAGCGCTAAGGGGTCAAAAGCAAAGGCAAAATATCGCAACCCCGCCGCGCCGGACCAGACCTGGACCGGTCGGGGTCGCAAACCGCAATGGGTTCATGATGCATTGAAATCGGGTGCAGATATTTCCGAGTTGGAAATCTAAAACAGGATTTGTCTCAGAATGACAATTCATATAGGCGCTGAAAAAGGCGAAATTGCGGAAACCGTTCTTTTGCCCGGTGATCCTTATCGGGCGAAATGGGCGGCCGAGACGTTTTTGCAAGACGTTAAGCAAGTCAATAACGTGCGCGGAATGCTGGGATTCACCGGTACGTGGAATGGAAATACTGTCACCATTCAGGGCAGCGGCATGGGGATGCCCTCGCTGTCGATCTACGTAAATGAACTGATCCGTGATTACGGGGCAAAGACGCTGATCCGCATCGGGTCCTGCGGCGGAATGCAGGACAGTGTCAATGTGCGGGATGTCATTCTGGCGATGACCTCGACCACGCTCAGCACCCCGTCGCGCGGCATCATGAAAGAGATGAACTTTGCCCCCTGCGCCGATTGGGGTCTGCTGCAGGCCGCCGCACAAGCGGCTGCAGCCAAGGGCACGCCAACCCATGTGGGCGGCATCTATTCCTCGGACGTGTTCTATGATGAACGCCCGGACCTGAACGAACAGATGGTGCGCCACGGAATCTTGGGTGTCGAGATGGAAGCGGCCGAGCTTTACATCCTCGCCGCGCGCCATAAATGCCGGGCGCTGGCGGTGCTGACCGTATCCGACCACCTGCTGACCGGCGAGGCGCTGCCCGCATCCGAACGCGAGCGCAGCTTTGGCGACATGGTCGAGATCGCGCTAGGGGCGGCCTTCCCCGCCAGTTGATCAAAGCCCATGCGTGCGATCATAGGCGTTGCGCGCAGGGCTGCTCCATCCCTGCAAGGCACCCTCGGCGGGGGCAAAGACCTCGACCAGCAGGGGGTGGCAGGGGGCGGTGTCCGAGGAATGCTCGGACGAGCAATCGCCACCGGGACAGGCGCTGAGATTGCCCAACAGGTCGATCTCGGCGAAGAACTCAAGGTAATCGCCCGGGCGCACGGGTGAGGCTTTCATGAAATATTGCCCGGTATCGCGCGTGAACCCGGTGCACATGAACACGTTCAGCACATCATGCACCGCCGGTTCCGCCTGCGCCAAGGGAATGCCCTGATGATCGGCCAGCGCGCGGGTCAGGTTTGAATGGCAACAATGGTGGTATTGCGTTCCCGATAGCAGGTTGCCCGTATAGGGATCGCATCGGGTGCCGATCACGTCATGGACCGAGCCGCCATACTCATCAATGCCATACCACCCCAGCGTATCCGCGGTGATCGTCGCCATCGGGCGCATATGCGGGAAACTGGACCACATCCGCTCGCCGGTCGTCAGATGGGTGCCATGCAACGCGCGGGTTTTGCCGGAATAGAACCGCTCGGACAGGTCATTCAGGTTCCACAGGTTCAGATCGCCCACCTGTGGCCCCTCGACCGAGGTGATGCGAAAGAAATGCCCGGCGGGCACTTCGAAACAGCGCGCGTCGCGCGGAGGGATCAGCACCTCGCCCGTCCTTTGCGCGGTGCTGCGCGCGGTTTGGTACAGCCTCAGATCCGCCGGCGGCAAATCGTCGTTGGGATAGCAGATCACAGGCGCGACGGCCCGGCGGGCCTCGGCGTCTTTCGGCGGTTGGGCTGGGTTCTGAGATTCGGTCATGGCGCCAACACTGGCCCAGTTCGCGCCGTCGGAAAAGCCCCGCCGCTACCCCTGCCCTTTCAGGCATTTGGTCGGTTCGGAATCGGATTGCGACACCGCGCCGCAAAAGCTGCAACGCCACTGGCCTTCTTTCCGGTGCTCGCGCCAACGGCAATCGCGCGTCAACGAGGACGTGCGGGATCGCCACAAGAAATAGGCAAAAACACCGGCGGCCAGCAAAAGCAAAAGGACAGGCATATCTCTGCTTTCCCGATAACCTTCGGGAAATCAAGGGCGCAGTCCTTTGGTCAGGCCGCGTTGGTGTTCTCGGAGTTAAGGCCGGCATGGCTGCCGACCTTGAATATCGCTGCGGGCTACGCCGCCATACAAGCGTTCGCTTTGGCGGCCTGTGCTTCGGTGATGCCATTGCCTGGAACAAAGACCTCGGTTTGTTTGCCGTCCTGAAGGGCGTATTGGGTCGTGAATGAACCTTCAATTCCAGCTTGGCTGGCGCATTCCACCTGCTTGAAAACAAGATCCGCCCGATCACTGCCCGAGCCACCGCACGCCGAAAGAACGGCGATTGCAGCAACGGACAGAGCCTTCAGTAGTGTTTGAGTCATTGATATTCTCCGATATTTCAATGCCCGCATAACACGAAAAAACCCGGGAAGTTTCCATCCCGGATTCACATAAATTCTTTGGCTGTGATCAGACGGCGCGTTCCACCATCATCTTCTTGATCTCGGCAATCGCCTTGGCCGGGTTCAGCCCCTTGGGACAGGTCTTGGCGCAGTTCATGATCGTGTGGCAGCGATAGAGTTTGAACGGGTCCTCAAGCTCATCCAGACGCTCGCCCGTCGCCTCATCGCGGCTGTCGATGATCCAGCGATAGGCGTGTAGCAAGGCGGCGGGGCCAAGGTAGCGATCACCGTTCCACCAGTAGCTTGGGCACGAGGTCGAACAGCTGGCGCACATCACACATTCATAAAGCCCATCCAGCTTGCGGCGATCCTCGATAGACTGCTTCCACTCTTTCGCCGGACGGTTGGTCTTGGTCTCCAACCACGGCATGATACTGGCATGCTGCGCGTAGAAATGCGTCAGGTCAGGGATCAGGTCCTTGACCACCGGCATATGCGGCAGCGGATAGATTTTCACGTCGCCTTTGATCTCATCCATGCCATAGATACAGGCCAGCGTGTTGATCCCGTCGATATTCATCGCGCAGGAGCCGCAGATGCCCTCGCGGCAGGAGCGACGGAAGGTCAGGGTCGCGTCGATCTCGTTCTTGATCTTGATCAGCGCGTCCAGAACCATCGGGCCGCAGGTGTCCATATCGACGAAATAGGTATCCACGCGCGGGTTCTGCCCATCATCCGGGTTCCAGCGGTAAATCTGGAACTTGCGCACATTGGTGGCACCTTCCGGCTTGGGCCAGGTCTTACCGGTGGTGATCCGGGAATTCTTGGGCAGGGTCAGTTGAACCATCTCAATTCTCCATTCAGCCTGTCCGGGCGCGTCTGGACGCGCCGCGATTGTAGTGCCCCCAATGGGCAATGTTCACATCAAAATCGGATGAGAGCCAGTCCGCGATTGCCTGCGGCGCGTCCTCATCAATGTCAAAGCGCAGGAACCGGGGATTGCCGTCGAAATAGGTCTCAACCTCAGCATGGTGCACATCATACATGCGCGCCCATCCCCGTTTTACCTCATCCGCTGTCTGGCCATTGGCCTTGCGGCAGCGTTCGAGATATCCGCCATTCGAATGCCGTGCGCGGGAGGCTATCCAGTCATCGCAGTTGCGCGTGTTCAGCAGGAAATAGGCATCCGGGTAGGCCGCATGCAATTCGCGAAAGAACCGCGTGCCGTCCAGCATGAAGCGCCCGTTGACAAAGGCCAGATCGGCAAAGGCGCGGGTTGCGCCGAACCCGTCCAGCGGTTTGCGGCCCATGGCGATATTCGTCATCATCCGCTGCGCAAGATTGTCGCCCAGGTCGTCCACCCAATGCACCGACGGAATCCCACTGGCCTGAAACAGCTTGTGGAACGAGGTCGTCGCACAGCGGTTCAGACCGATCAGCAGGATTTTGGGATCGCTTCCGGTGGGCTGCAGAACTTCAACGGTCATGAGGCGCACCCCGCAGGGCGCGACGCGCAAAGACCGCGCGCTGTACCTGCTTGTCTATGACGCCTGCGCACCACTGCTTCGCCCCTTAGAACGTCCGCGCCTTGGGCGCGATTTTCTTGAGGCTGATGCCGCCTTCATCCTCGGTGGTCAGCGGATCTACAATGACCGGGCGATAGCTGAGTTCGACGGTGTTGCCCTCAACCCGGCTTACGGTGTGGACGCGCCAGTTCTCGTCATCGCGTTCGGTGAAATCCTCATGCGCATGGGCACCACGGGATTCCTTGCGCGCTTCGGCACCGACGATGGTAGCGAGCGCGCTTGGCATCAGGTTGGTCAGTTCCAGCGATTCCATCAGATCGCTGTTCCAGACCAGCGAGCGGTCCGAGACTTTCAGATCATCCATCTTGGCGGCAATCGCGGTCATCTTCTCGACGCCTTCCGCCATCGTCTTGGCGGTGCGGAACACAGCCGCGTCCTGCTGCATGGTCTTCTGCATCTCAAGGCGCAGATCGGCGGTCGGAACCGCGCCACTCGCGTTGCGCACGGCGTCGAACCGATCAAAGGCTTTGTCAACCGAGGCCTGGTTCAGCACCGGGTTGGGCGCGGCGGCATCAACCACCTTGCCCGCACGGATCGCCGCCGCGCGGCCAAAGACCACAAGGTCGATCAGTGAGTTCGACCCCAGCCGGTTCGCTCCATGGACCGAGGCACATCCGGCCTCACCCACGGCCATCAGGCCGGGGACCACGGCGGTCGGGTTGTCGGCGGTGGGGTTCAGAACCTCGCCCCAATAGTTGGTCGGGATACCGCCCATGTTGTAATGCACGGTCGGCAGAACCGGGATCGGTTCCTTGGTGACATCCACACCGGCAAATACGCGGGCGGATTCCGAGATGCCCGGCAGGCGTTCGGCCAACGCCTCGGCGGGCAGGTGGCTCAGGTTCAGGTGGATGTGATCCCCGTCATCGCCGTGGCCGCGCCCTTCGCGGATTTCCATGGTCATCGAGCGGCTGACATAATCACGCGGCGCAAGGTCCTTGTATTGGGGCGCGTAACGCTCCATGAATCGCTCACCTTCCGAGTTGGTCAGGTATCCGCCCTCACCCCGAGCCCCTTCGGTGATCAGACAGCCCGAGCCGTAGATGCCGGTCGGGTGGAACTGCACGAACTCCATATCCTGCAAGGCCAGACCCGCGCGGGCCACCATGCCGCCGCCGTCGCCGGTGCAGGTATGGGCCGAGGTTGCGCTGAAATAAGCCCGGCCATAACCACCGGTCGCAAGCACCACCATCTTGGCGTTGAACACATGCATCGTGCCATCGTCCAGCTTCCAGCAGACGACGCCCTGACACTGCCCGTCATCGGACATGATCAGGTCGATGGCGAAGTATTCAATGTAGAACTCAGCGTTGTTTTTCAGCGACTGCCCATACAGCGTGTGCAGGATCGCATGCCCAGTCCGGTCGGCGGCGGCACAGGTCCGCTGCACTGCGGGGCCTTCGCCGAACTCGGTCGTGTGGCCGCCAAAGGGACGCTGATAGATCTTGCCCTCTTCTGTGCGGCTGAACGGCACGCCGTAATGTTCCAGCTCATACACCGCTTTGGGGGCTTCACGCGCCAAGTATTCCATCGCGTCGGTATCGCCCAGCCAGTCCGAGCCCTTGACGGTGTCATACATATGCCACTGCCAATGGTCGGGGCCCATGTTCGACAGCGACGCCGCGATGCCGCCTTGTGCGGCAACGGTGTGCGAGCGGGTCGGGAACACCTTGGTCACACAAGCGGTGCGCAACCCCTGTTCCGCCATGCCCAAAGTCGCCCGCAGCCCGGCGCCACCGGCACCGACCACAACCACGTCATATTCATGCGTTTCGTATTCGTATGCAGCCATTTCTTTCAGCTCCGGGAATTAAAGGGCAATACGCGCGATGGCGAAAATGCCAGCCGCAGCCGCGCCGTAGGACAGGCAGGTGGTCAGGATGATCAGCACCTTCTCCATGGTGCCGTGGACATAATCCTCAAGCATCACCTGCGCGCCTTCGGCAAAATGTTTGAACCCGACCCCCAAGGTCAGCGCCGCGACAATCGCCGGGAAGGGGCGCGAGTAATAGTCCAGCACCACGTCATAGGGCTGACCCAGAACCGGGCCGAATGTGAAGATGAACAGCGGGACAAGGATCAGCAAAGCCACCGAGCTGACCTTCATCCGCCAGAAATGAGCTGTCCCCGCCTTGGCCGATCCCAGGCCCATCGCGCGCTTGCGGTCTGTCAGATAACGCATATCAGGCCTCCTTTACGCGACGATCAGCAGGGTGAGCAGGGTCAGCACGACCGAGCCGATGACAACCGCCCAGCCCAGCTTGGTCGCTGTGGGCAGATCCAGACCAACGGCGCTGTCCCAGATCAGATGACGAATGCCCGCCAGCGCGTGATACCAGATGCCCCAGACCGACAGCGCCATGACCAGATCGCCGAGAACCGAGGTGATCACGCCATTCGCAACAGCAAAGGCCTCGGGCGAGGTTGCCGCAGCGAGGAACCACCAGACAATCAACAGCCCGGCGACGATCAGAGCGTTTCCGGTGATGCGCGTCAGGATGGATGTGACCGACGTCAGCTGTGGACGATAGATCGACAGATGAGGCGATAACGGGCGGTTGCCCCGATTAACATCGGCCATGGCGGCTCCTTTTCGGTTGGCTTCCGAAGGTTTTACTGTTTTTTCGACGTCTGTCACGTGCTGCAGGTGCAGAAAAGGGTAATTTCGCCGCAAAACGGCAGAATGTCGCGCTATGTGATCACACAAAATAAACTCGTGATCACAAAACCTATTCCGTCCTTTCAATGTTAGCGATTTCAAGGCCAAAGCAATGTGATCACGAATCTGCGCCGCCTTATTTCAAGGCCGCCGTTTGCTGCGTCACTTCGCGCAGAAGCTTTTTTCTTATTCGCTCGGGGTAATCGTCAAATCCAGCGGCCGAGACCACAAAGGCCCCTTCGCCGACGATCACATTTTCAAAGAAATACGCCGTCAGGTCGGGTTCGCTTTCTTCGATGGCGATAGCATTCACCGTCACGCCCCGGCTGCGCAAAAGGCTGTGAACCTGTGTCGGCTCGACCCCTTCGTTCGATATGCCGTCGCCCGAGATATCGATCAGCAGACGTTTGCAATCTGACACGGCATCGAAGCTGGCCATCGTGGATTCAAGCGCCTCGCCTATGGCGGTCGAGAAATTGCGCCAGACCCTTGGGTCGGCGGCCACCTGATCTGCGAAGCTGTCCAGTGCCTCAAAACTGTCGATCCGGGTCCAGGGGATCGTGGTCCTTTGGCGCGAAGCACCTGTCCACTGAACCAGCATCAATTGCGCCTGTCCCCGAACCAGCGCCTCGGACACCGCCGGATCGCGCAGACCGGTGGCCAGGCCATCCATCTGAATGCGGTATTCCTTGCTGTCGACCGAACCCGACACGTCCACGGCCAGCGCCAACGCAAGGTCACAGGCCCAAGCGGATGGGGCTAATAAAACGCAAGCAGCAAGAGTGCGAAGCAGGACCATGACCCAAGGTTAGCACGGATGAAACGCCCTGCCTTCCTCAGAATCTCGTGACACGCGCGATGGGATCAGATCGGCATCAGCGCCCAGTAGTCGAGGTCCAGCAGCACGTCCGGCAGGTACTTGCCATCGGCACCCCGCAGTTCAAACGGCGTGCCACCCTTGGTCGCCACCAGTCGCAGGCGCAATGCACCCACGCCCGGAACGCCGGTTTCGGCCCTGTCCAGAACCTCAGACCACGCTTTGATCGTATCGCCCGCGAAACAGGGGTTGGCATGGGCTCCGCCGTTCAGGCCTGCGATCATCTGCGCGTTTGCCAGACCATTGAACGACAGGGTCCGGGCCATCGAAATGACATGCCCCCCGTAAATCAGCCTGCCTTCGGGGCGGAAGGTCAGGTCGAAATGCACCTTGGCGGTGTTTTGCCAGAGGCGGGTGGCCAGCATGTGCTCGGCCTCTTCCACGGTGACGCCGTCCACATGGTCGATGGTTTCGCCGATTTCGTAATCGCCCCAGCGATGCGCTTCACCCGCCTGGACAAAGTCATAGGCCGAAAAATCGAGGCCCTGCGGCACCACCAGATCATCCACCGCAAGCGCCGGCTTCAGATCGGGCACCACCGTTTCCGGTGCCGGTGCATCGAGGTTCGACTTGCGCACCATCACCCAGCGAACATATTCGATCACCACCTCGTCGCGCTGGTTCAGGCCGCGGGTGCGAACCCAGACCACCCCGGTCTTGCCGTTCGAGTTCTGTTTCAGCCCGATCACCTGAGATTCGGCGCGCAGGGTATCGCCGGGATAGACCGGCTGCAGCCAGCGCCCCTCGGCATAGCCCAGATTGGCGACCGCGTTCAGCGAGATGCCGGGGACGGTTTTGCCAAAGACCACATGGAATGCCGCCAGATCGTCGATCGGGCTTTGCGGCAGGCCACAATTCCGGGCGAATTCGTCCGAGGAATAGAGCGCGTGGCGCGCGGGGTAGAGCGCGTGATACAAAGCGCGCTCGCCATCCGTCACGGTGCGGGGCACCGCGTGATGCAGCACCTGCCCGACGGTGTAATCCTCGAAAAAACGGCCAGGATTGGTTTTCATTATTGCTGTCCCAGTTTCATGTCGGGGGTGTAGTCGGCGGCAACCTCTTTGGTCACCGCCTGCGCGCAGCGCATGACGTTGTTGGCCGCATCAAAGGCGTAAGAGGGATCACCATAGAGCGACCACCCCTTGGCCAGCGCGTCCGAGACCTTGTGGCAGAAGGCGGACGTGTCTTCCTCGGTCAGCAAGCGATAAAGTTTCGCCATGATGTCAGCTCCTTACGAGGGGAAGGGCGAGGGGCCGACAAGCCCGTGGATATAGCCGATGATCACGAACAACACGATCGAGGCGACAAAGAACATCGCGTCCTTGCCATAGGTGCCGGGTTCGCCCGGGTCCCAGTTGGGCTGGGCGCGGTTGATCACCACCACCTCGGCCACGGCCCACAGGAACAATCCGCCGAACAGGATGATCGAGGCCAGATCGCCATTGACCAGCAGATGCGCAAAGGCCCAGGCGCGGAACCCGGCCAGCTGCGGGTGGCGCATCCGGTGCAGCAGGCGGCCTTTCTGGCCTGCGGGGCTCATCATCCAGATCGCGATCAGCACCAGCAGGTTGTTGATATGCACCATGAAACTGGGCGGGGCCCAGACAAAGACGGTGTCGGTCATGCGATAGCCGAAGATCATCAGCAGCACCGCCGCGACCAGCGCCAGCGCCACCGCGCCCTTGCCTGCGTCGCCCATCGCCGCGCGCCGGTCCGGCATCACGCGTTTGAACAGATGTGCGGCCCACCAAAGCGCCACACCAAGGATCAGAAGAACAAAGCCCATTGCTGGCCTACCCCGCTTGCAAAGCTGTTATCGCCTCTGCTTTTGCCAGAGTTTCGCGGGCAGTTACAACGTGCAGATTTTCAACGATCCGGCCATCAACCACGGCGACGCCCTGCCCCTGTGCCTGAGCATCGTCAAAAGCGGCAATCTGGCGGCGGGCCAGATCGACCTCGGCGTCCGAGGGCGCAAAGGCCGCGTTGGCAATATCGACCTGCGCGGGGTGGATCAGCGTCTTGCCGTCAAAGCCCATGTCGCGGCCCTGTTCGCATTCGGCGGCCAGCCCGTCGGTATCCTTGAAGGCGTTATAGACGCCATCGACGATGATCAGCCCCTCGGCCTTGGCGGCCAGCAGGCACAGGCCCAGCGAGGTCATCATCGGCAGGCGGTCAGGGCGGAAGCGGGTCCGCAGGTCCTTGGCCAGATCATTGGTGCCCATGACAAACCCCGCCATCAGCGGATGGGCCGCGATCTGGGCGGCGTTCAGCATCCCGCGCGGGGTTTCCATCATCGCCCAGATCGGCAGATCGTCGGTGATCGCCGCCAGCGCATCCACATGAGCGGGCGTTTCCACCTTGGGCAACAGGACCACATCCGCGCCCATATCGCGCACGGCCTCGGCATCGGCGCGGCCCCATTCGGTATCCAGCCCGTTGATCCGCACGATCTTGACGCGCGCGCCGTACCCTCCGGCGGCCAGCGCGGCCGCCAGCGTGGCGCGGGCGTTTTCCTTTTCATCGGCGGCAACCGCATCTTCCAGATCGAAGATGATCGCGTCCACCGGCAGGCTGCGCGCCTTGTCCAGCGCCCGGTCGCGCGAGCCGGGGATATAGAGAACGGAACGATAGGGGCGGTGACGGGGGTCCACGGGCCTCTCCCTTTGAAATAAAGTTGCGCGAAATGGGGCATTTTTTGACGGAAACTTCAAGGACAAAATCGCCGCATTGCAGCATACGCGGCGCAACCCGCGTTGGGTTAACCGGATTTCGGTCTGGGACCCGCACCCTGATTGCGAAAGGGAATCGAAAGGGGTTGCGGATGAAAACGCTGATCAAGATGACGATGGGGCTGGGGATCATGGTGCTGGCCGCGCAACAGGTCCGGGCGCAGACCTGCGCGCCGCGGGCGGATGTGATCGCCCGGCTGGCCGAGACCTATGGCGAGACGCGCCGCGCCATCGGCATCGCGCGGCAGGGCGCGATGATGGAGGTCTTTGTCTCGGACCGGACGAGAAGCTGGACCATTACCGTGACCTTGCCGGATGGGGTGACCTGCCTGATCGCCACCGGCCAGTCCTTCGAGGCGCTGGCCGAAGCGCTGCCGCCCAACGCTTAAGTAAGCGCGTCCCAGATCAGCTTGCTGCCGGTCAGTGTCAGCAGCACGTAAGCGATGCCAAAGAACAGGCGTTCGGACAGCATGAAATGCGCCCGGACGCCCAGCCATGCACCAAGGATGGCGAAGGGGGTCAGCAGCAGATCGGCCAGTGCGGTATGCCATGTGAACAGGCCCAGATAGGCGAAGGGCACAAATTTCACCGCGTTGATCACCCAGAAGACCAGCACGGTCGAGGCCTGAAACTTGGTCTTGGTCAGGCGTTGCGACAGCAGATAGACGGCGGCGGGCGGGCCGCCTGCGTGGCTGACAAAGCTGGTGAACCCGGCGACCAGCCCCGCGAACAGGCCAGCCGGGGGTGGCAGGCGGTTGGCAAAACCCCTGATCCAGCCGCGCGATTGCGCCACGTGCCAGATCACGAAGCCGACCGAGATGCCTCCGATCAGCAGGCGCAGCAGATCGTCATCGGTGGCGCGATAGAGCCACGCGCCCAGCGCCACGCCGGGCACCGCGCCCAGGATCAGCAGGCGGGAATCCGGCCAGCTCCAGCGCTTCCAATAGGGTTTCAGGGTGGCCACGTCGATCACCATCAGGATCGGCAGCATCAGCGCCAGCGCTTGTCCGGGCGTCAGGATCAGCGCCAGAATCGACGAGGACGCAAAGGCCACCCCCGAGCCGAACCCGCCTTTGGATATCCCGGCGAAGATCACCGCCGGGATCGCCACGGCAAAAAACATCAGGTTCATCTCGAACATCGGGCATCCCGCGAATAGGCATGTGTTGCAGGCGGTTTAGCGCAACCGGCAGGCGTTGCGCAAACGGTATGCGGTTGTATGCCACGCTGCGACAGGCTTGCGCAGCGCCCGATTTGCGACTAGCACATCCGCGATTTCAAAACCCATCGGAGATATTCCAAATGGCCAGACCCAAGATCGCGCTGATCGGCGCAGGTCAGATCGGCGGCACGCTCGCCCACCTCGCAGCAATGAAAGAACTGGGCGACGTCGTCCTGTTCGACATCGCCGAAGGCACCCCCGAAGGCAAGGCGCTGGACATCGCGGAATCCGGCCCCTCGGAAGGTTTTGACGCCAAGCTGAAGGGCACCCAGTCTTACGCGGACATCGCGGGCGCGGACGTCTGCATCGTCACCGCCGGCGTCCCCCGCAAGCCGGGCATGAGCCGCGACGACCTGCTGGGCATCAACCTGAAGGTCATGAAGTCGGTCGGTGAAGGCATCGCCGCCAATGCACCCGACGCCTTCGTCATCTGCATCACCAACCCGCTGGACGCGATGGTTTGGGCCCTGCGCGAATTCTCGGGCCTGCCGCATAACAAGGTCTGCGGCATGGCGGGCGTTCTGGATTCGGGCCGTTTCGCGCATTTCCTGTCGGAAGAGTTCAACGTCTCGATGCGCGACGTCACCGCGTTCGTTCTGGGCGGCCACGGCGACACCATGGTGCCGTCGGTGCGTTATTCGACCGTCGCCGGTATCCCGCTGCCCGATCTGGTCGAGATGGGCTGGACCACGCAGGACAAGCTAGACGCCATCGTGCAGCGCACCCGCGACGGCGGTGCGGAAATCGTCGGTCTGCTGAAAACCGGCTCGGCCTTCTATGCGCCTGCCACCTCGGCAATCGAAATGGCCGAAGCCTATCTGAAAGACCAAAAACGCGTCCTGCCCTGCGCCGCCTTTTGCGATGGAGAGCTGGGGGTCAAGGGCATGTATGTCGGCGTCCCCACCGTCATCGGTGCCGGTGGCGTCGAACGGGTCGTCAACATCAAGCTGAACGAAGAAGAGCAGGCCGGTTTCGACAACTCGGTGAATGCCGTGAAGGGTCTGATTGAGGCCTGTAAGGGCATTGATAGCTCGCTGGCATAAGGCAACCGCCAGACGATTTTGAAACCGGCCCTCATCTGGGCCGGTTTTCTTTTGCGGCTACCGCATCCGGCCCAAAATGTTGGCGCAAACGTCGCAAACGCCTTTTTTGAATGTGTTTTCCGGCAGGGCTGGCCAGACGACGAATCATCCCAAGCATTGCTTTTTTCTTTGTGATCACACCCGAAAAACCTGTGATCACAAATATGGAAAAACTTCGTGAAAATCTTCTCCTCTGTCAAAAAAGCCTTTAAACTTGACCCTTAGACACGCCAATAACGGTGTAATCGCAGTCAGACGGGACAATTTCGATGAACATTCACGAATATCAGGCCAAAGGGCTTCTTCGCAGCTATGGCGCTCCGGTCTCCGACGGTCGCGCGGTTCTGCGCGCCGAGGAAGCCAAAACCGCAGCCGGTGAGCTGGATGGGCCCCTCTGGGTCGTCAAGGCGCAGATCCATGCGGGCGGGCGCGGCAAGGGCTCGTTCAAAGAGGCCGACGCCGGTGAAAAGGGCGGTGTGCGTCTGACCAAATCGGTGGAGGAAGCCGCCGAGGAAGCCAAGAAGATGCTGGGCCGCACGCTGGTCACGCATCAGACCGGCCCCGCGGGCAAGCAGGTGAACCGCATCTATATCGAGGCCGGTTCGGGCATCGAGCGGGAACTGTATCTGGCGCTGCTGGTGGATCGCCAGACCAGCCGGATTTCCTTTGTCTGCTCGACCGAGGGCGGTATGGACATCGAAGAGGTGGCGGCTGCCACGCCTGAAAAGATCCTGTCCTTCTCGGTGGACCCTGCCACTGGTTATCAGCCCTATCACGGCCGCCGCATTGCGTTCTCGCTGGGTCTGGAAGGCGCGCAGGTCAAGCAATGCGTGAAGCTGATGAACCAGCTCTATAACGCCTTCGTCGAGAAGGACATGGAGATGCTGGAGATCAACCCGCTGATCGTCTCGGACAAGGGCGACCTGAAGGTGCTGGACGCCAAGGTCGGTTTCGACGGCAACGCGGTCTACCGCCACCCGGATATTGCCGAACTGCGCGACACGACCGAGGAAGACCCCAAGGAACTGGAAGCCAGCAAATACGACCTGAACTACATCGCGCTGGATGGTGAGATCGGTTGTATGGTCAACGGTGCCGGTTTGGCGATGGCGACCATGGACATCATCAAGCTCTATGGGGCCGAGCCTGCCAACTTCCTCGACGTGGGCGGCGGTGCGACCAAGGAAAAAGTGACCGAGGCGTTCAAGATCATCACCTCGGACCCGCAGGTCAAAGGCATTCTGGTCAACATCTTCGGCGGCATCATGCGGTGTGATGTGATTGCCGAGGGCGTGGTTGCTGCCGTGAAAGAGGTCGGCCTGCAGGTTCCGCTGGTCGTGCGCCTGGAAGGTACGAATGTCGAGAAAGGCAAAGAGATCATCAACACCTCTGGCCTGGACGTGATCGCGGCAGACAACCTGAAAGATGGTGCCGAGAAGATCGT
This sequence comes from Ruegeria sp. F11, assembly GCF_056533855.1. NCBI lineage: Bacteria > Pseudomonadati > Pseudomonadota > Alphaproteobacteria > Rhodobacterales > Roseobacteraceae > Ruegeria > Ruegeria sp. F11. Next base: position 114,036 of record NZ_JBQFOW010000009.1, read on the forward strand.
GAAGGCGGTTAAGGGTTGATGGCGTATTCTCCTGCCCCAACAGCAATCGCATCTGGCCCTAAAACTCGAACGAGCAGAATGAGCGTTAAATGAAGGTAAAGTTCACCACAGCCGCATTCCTGCTGTTTCTGTCGGCATGCGCGGAACCGCTAACGCAAGAACAGCAAACTGAGCAGTTTGATAGAAAACTGCCACTCGCAAAAGCGTCTGTTCCGGCATGTGTTACGGCTGCGCTTGGTCAGGATCCGAATTATTCGGAATTGACCAAGCTGAGATACGAAACCTACAAACCCATCACAAAGTCCGGCGTAAACTTCCGAAGCAAGGATCGGAACAAGTTTACCGGGGAAGGTGGAACGCTGAACTTCAAAAAAGGTGTTGGTTGCGAGGTTTCATTTTCCAGCGAATCCGATGACTTCAATGTCATCGGACGAACATGGTTGACCGCGTTAAAAGACGCTGGATACCAGACAAGCTCAATTGGAAATGGAACGTTCACCTTTGTCGCAAATGGGGTTCCCATGCGCTTTCGAGGCATCCACCAAATCAGCACACATTCCAATGTGATGACTTTCAGCATTCAACGTGGCGACCGCTAACCAAGCGACGCCTAGAAACAGGAGACTCCTCAAAATGGCAGTCCTCATCGACGAAAATACCAAAGTGATCTGTCAGGGCTTTACCGGCTCGCAGGGCACATTCCACAGCGAACAGGCCATCGCCTATGGCACCAAGATGGTCGGCGGTGTGACCCCCGGCAAAGGCGGGATGACGCATCTTGACCTGCCCGTATTCAACTCGGTCCACGAGGCCAAGCATGTGACCGAGGCCAATGCCAGTGTGATCTATGTGCCGCCGCCCTTTGCGGCTGACTCGATCCTCGAAGCGATTGATGCCGAGATGGAGGTGATCGTCTGCATCACCGAAGGCATTCCGGTTCTGGACATGATGAAGGTGAAGCGCGCGCTGGAAGGCAGCAAGTCGCGCCTGATCGGGCCGAACTGCCCCGGTGTCATCACGCCCGACGCCTGCAAGATCGGCATCATGCCGGGCCACATCCACAAGCGTGGCTCGGTCGGTGTTGTGTCGCGTTCAGGTACGCTGACCTATGAGGCGGTCAAGCAGACCACCGATGTGGGTCTGGGCCAGTCCACCTGTGTGGGCATCGGCGGCGATCCGATCAAGGGCACCGAGCATATCGACGTGCTGGAATGGTTCCTGGCGGATGACGAGACCCATTCGATCATCATGATCGGTGAGATCGGTGGCTCGGCCGAGGAAGAAGCCGCGCAGTTCCTGGCGGATGAGGCCAAGAAGGGCCGTTCGAAACCCACCGCTGGCTTCATCGCAGGTCGCACAGCCCCTCCGGGCCGCCGCATGGGCCACGCGGGTGCGATCGTCGCCGGTGGCAAGGGCGGCGCCGAGGACAAGATCGAAGCCATGCGCAGTGCTGGTATCGTCGTGGCCGAAAGCCCGGCGACGCTGGGTGAGGCTGTGCTGGAAGCGATTGGCTGATGGCAAACCGACTCTCCAAAGGCGCTGAGGGCAGCGCCCGACCCTGGGTGGGTGCTGCAAGCGCCCTCCCGGGGGGAGGGTCGGGCGCTGCCCGGCGTTGCCGCCGGGCGGGTGCATTATTCGCCGCCCTGAGCGTTCTGTGCGGCCCCTCACATGCATCCGGTGAAACGGAAACCTTCCGCGAGGCACTGAGCCTGTGTTCAGACCTCGGAAACGACGTTGCCGCCGTTGATGGCGAGTTGAATAAGCTCGGCTGGCAGGCCGCCGACACCCAGCAAACGAGTTTGAACGTGCTGTTCTGGTCATTGTTTGCGCGGGACTTCGCGGTCTTTGGCGACGAAGCCCTCGAACTGATGGCAAATAGCAACGACTTTGGCACGCAGCTTGGGTATTTGATTGTCAATGCTGACTTCATGGCCGCCTCAATTCTGGGCAACTCTGCGCTGCCTCCGAACCAGCCCGCATATAGCAAAGGCGAGTACCGACTGGCAGTTCTCGGCGTAAGCCTCGGTAAAGGTTATTGCATCATGGCGGGACCCAGCAGCATCCTTGATGCCGCAACACAGCTCGACAGTTTTGCGGAGAAGTGGCCCGAGGACATGCCAAAAAGCAACCGGGACGGCGTGACAGCCTTGTTTGGAACGGCGGGCAACGCAAATATCTTTGCCGCCAATCTGGACGAACCGGCACTCAGAACGCTCTATTCATCGACGACAATCGAGCTCCCCGAATCCAGAAGAACATTCGATCCGCAAATCTTCGATGCTCTGCCACCGGCAGTCATCAGTATCTCCCCCACTAAGCTTCAGTGAGGTAGCCCAATGACCTTCTCTGACGCCATCCGCACCTGTTTCGCCAAGTTCTTCACCTTCTCAGGTCGTGCCACGCGGCCCGAATACTGGTTCTTTTTCCTGTTCATCGTGATCTGGAACATCATCGCCGGGATCATCGATGCGCAGTTCTTTACTCAGGTCACCGAAACGCAAACCGATGAGGTTAAGGCCGTTACCGCCACGTCCTCGGCGCCGGTGCAAAGCATCGTGACACTGATCGTTTTCATCCCGCATCTGGCCGTCGCGTGGCGGCGGATGCACGATACCGGGCGCAGCGGCCTTTATGCTCTGCTGCCGATCCTTCTGACCCTTGGGGCCTTCGCCGTTCTGATCTTTGGAATCGGCCTTGCGTCCAGCTTCCAGCATGGCGGCAATTTGGACATTCTGTTCACCCGTGCCACTCTGCTGATCGTTATTCCGACACTGCTTGTCTTGTTTGTGTCGCCCCTCCTAGTTCTGTGGTGGCTGGCCCGCCCCAGCCAGCCAGGCACCAACCAATACGGTCCCAACCCATATGAGGTAGCCCAATGACCGAACACTCGCCCAACTCTGCCTTTCATGCCTCAAGCTTTATGCAGGGGCACAATGCCGAATATCTGGAACAGCTTTATGCCCAATACACACGGGATCCCGGTGCGGTCGATGCCGCCTGGGGTGAGTTCTTCCGGGCCATGGGCGACGCCGTGCCGGATATCCAGCGCGAGGCGGACGGGCCATCCTGGGCGCGCACCGACTGGCCTCCGATGCCAGCGGATGATCTGACCGGTGCGCTGACCGGCGAATGGGCCGAGATTGACGCCAAGGCGGCGGGCAAGAAGATCAAGGAAAAGGCAGCCGATACCGGCGTGAAGGTCAGCGAGGACCAGATCAAGCGCGCGGTGCTGGACAGCTTGCGGGCACTGATGCTGATCCGGGCCTATCGCATCCGGGGCCATCTGGCGGCCAATCTGGACCCGCTGGGCATGCGCGCGGCCAGCACCAGCCCCGAGTTGGACCCAAGAACCTACGGGTTCACCGATGCCGACATGGATCGCCCAATCTTCATCGACAACGTGCTGGGCCTGCAGGTGGCCAGCATGCGGCAGATCGTCGAGATCGTGAAACGGACCTACTGTGGCACCTTCGCGCTGCAATACATGCACATCTCGGACCCGGAACAGGCCGCCTGGCTGAAGGAACGGATCGAAGGCTACGGCAAGGAAATCGCCTTTACCAAGGAAGGCCGCAAAGCGATCCTGAACAAGATGGTCGAGGCCGAAGGGTTCGAGAAATTCCTGCACGTCAAATACATGGGCACCAAGCGCTTCGGTCTGGATGGCGGTGAAAGCCTGATCCCGGCGATGGAGCAGATCATCAAGCGCGGCGGTGCCTTGGGGATCAGGGATATCGTGATCGGCATGCCGCACCGCGGGCGTTTGAACATCCTCGCCAATGTGATGCGCAAGCCATATCGCGCCATTTTCAACGAGTTTCAGGGCGGCAGCTTCAAGCCCGAAGACGTAGATGGCTCGGGCGATGTGAAATATCACCTTGGCGCGTCGAGTGATCGCGAGTTCGATGGGAACTCGGTCCACCTGTCGCTGACTGCCAACCCCTCGCACCTTGAGGCGGTGAACCCGGTTGTGCTGGGCAAGGTCCGCGCCAAGCAGGATCAGTTGAAGGATACCGACCGGACGGCGGTTATGGGCATTCTGCTGCATGGCGACGCGGCGTTTGCCGGTCAGGGCGTTGTGGCCGAAGGCTTCGGCCTGTCCGGTCTGCGCGGGCACAAGACGGGCGGCACCATGCATATCGTGGTGAACAACCAGATCGGCTTTACAACTGCGCCGCATTTCAGCCGCTCCAGCCCCTATCCCACGGATATCGCGCTGATGGTTGAAGCGCCGATCTTCCACGTGAACGGCGACGACCCCGAAGCGGTGGTGCATGCCGCCAAGGTGGCGACTGAGTTCCGCCAGAAGTTCCACAAGGACGTGGTGATCGACATCTTCTGCTATCGCCGGTTTGGCCATAACGAGGGCGACGAGCCCATGTTCACCAACCCGATCATGTACAAGAAGATCAAGACCCATAAGACCACGCTGAGCCTCTACACTGAGCGGCTGGTCAAGGACGGGCTGATCCCCGAAGGCGAGATCGAGGATATGAAGGCCGCCTTCCAGGCCCATCTGAATGATGAGTTCGAGGCCGGGAAAGACTTCAAGCCCAACAAGGCCGACTGGCTGGATGGCCGCTGGTCGCATATGGACAAAAGCAAAGAGGAATATGTGCGCGGCGAAACCGCCATTGCTCCGGACACGATGGCCGAGGTCGGCAAAGCCCTGACCCATGCACCGGACGATATCGCCGTACACAAGACAGTGGCCCGCCTGCTGGACCACAAGAAGCAGATGTTCGACTCTGGCAAAGGCTTCGACTGGGCGACGGGTGAGGCATTGGCCTTTGGCTCGCTGCTGACCGAGGGGTACCCGGTGCGCCTGTCCGGTCAGGACGCCACGCGCGGGACATTCTCGCAGCGCCACTCGGGGTTCATACATCAGGACACTGAGGATCGGTATTACCCGCTGAACAACATCCGAAAGGGTCAGTCGAAATACGAAGTGATCGACTCGATGCTGTCGGAATATGCTGTGCTGGGGTTCGAATACGGCTACTCGCTGGCGGAACCGAACGCGCTGACCCTGTGGGAGGCGCAGTTTGGCGACTTTGCCAATGGTGCGCAGATCATGTTCGACCAGTTCATCAGCTCGGGCGAAAGCAAATGGCTGCGGATGTCAGGTCTCGTCTGCCTGTTGCCGCACGGGTTCGAAGGGCAGGGCCCCGAACACTCGTCCGCGCGCTTGGAGCGGTTCCTGCAGATGTGCGGTCAGGACAACTGGATCGTGGCCAACTGCACGACACCTGCGAACTATTTCCACATCCTGCGCCGTCAGCTGCACCGCACCTTCCGCAAGCCGCTGATTCTGGTGACGCCGAAATCGCTGCTGCGGCACAAGCTAGCGGTCAGCACGGCGGATCAGTTCACCACCGGCTCCAGCTTCCACCGGGTGCTGTGGGATGATGCGCAGCACGGGAATTCGGACACCAAGCTGGTCAAAGACGACAAGATCAAACGGGTCGTTCTGTGTTCCGGCAAGGTTTACTATGACCTGCTGGAAGAGCGCGACGCGCGCGGCATCGACGACGTCTACCTGATGCGGATCGAACAATACTACCCCTTCCCGGCGCATTCGCTGATCAACGAGCTTGAGCGCTTCAAAGGGGCCGAGATTATCTGGTGTCAGGAAGAGCCCAAGAACCAGGGGGCCTGGACCTTTATCGAGCCCAATATCGAATGGGTCCTGACCCGCATTAAGGCCAAACACACACGGCCACGCTATGTGGGCCGCGCCACATCCGCCTCGCCCGCGACGGGTCTGGCCAGCCAACACAAAGCCCAACAAGAAGCGCTGGTGAACGAAGCGCTGAGCATTGAAGGAAAGTAATGATGTCCATTGAAGTTCGTGTTCCCACGCTGGGCGAATCCGTCACCGAAGCCACGGTTGCAACTTGGTTCAAGAAACCCGGCGACGCCGTGGCGGTGGATGAAATGCTGTGCGAGTTGGAGACTGACAAAGTGACGGTCGAGGTCCCCTCTCCGGCGGCTGGCGTCATGGGCGAGATCGTCGCCGCCGAAGGTGAAACGGTTGGCGTCGACGCGCTGCTTGCGACCATCGCGGCTGGCGAAGGCGCAACCCCCGCGCCCGCAGCGGCCCCTGCCCCTGCGGCGGCTCCAGCGGCATCGGGTGGCAGCGTCGACGTGATGGTGCCCACTCTGGGCGAATCCGTAACCGAGGCGACCGTTTCCACATGGTTCAAGCAGGTCGGCGACAGCGTCGCGCAGGATGAGATGCTGTGTGAGCTTGAAACCGACAAGGTCTCGGTCGAGGTTCCGTCCCCGGCGGCGGGTGTTCTGGCCGAGATCGTGGCACCCGAAGGCGCAACCGTGGATGCCACAGCCAAGCTGGCGGTGATTTCCGGCGCGGCGGCGCGTACAGCGACAGCCCCGGCGGCACCTGCGGCGGCTCCCGCAGCAGCAGCAAGCGGCAAGGACGTCGCAAACGCGCCGTCTGCCGAGAAAGCCATGGCCGAGGCCGGTCTCTCTGCCGATCAGGTCACCGGCACGGGCCGCGATGGCCGCATCATGAAGGAAGACGTAGCGAATGCCGTTGCAGCAGCGGCCTCGGCCCCAGCGCCTGCGGCGGCTGTGCCCGCCCCCGCTGCCCAGGCCCCGCGTGCGCCTGTCGCCGCCGAGGATGCCTCACGCGAGGAACGCGTGCGCATGACCCGTCTGCGCCAGACCATCGCCAAGCGTCTGAAGGATGCGCAGAACACCGCCGCGATTCTGACCACCTATAACGAGGTGGACATGACCGAGGTGATGGCCCTGCGCAACCAATACAAGGACCAGTTCGAGAAGAAGCACGGCGTACGTCTGGGCTTTATGTCCTTCTTCACCAAGGCCTGCTGTCACGCGCTGAAAGAAGTGCCCGAGGTGAATGCCGAGATCGACGGCACCGACATCGTCTATAAGAACTTTGTCCATATGGGCGTGGCCGCCGGTACGCCTCAGGGTCTGGTGGTTCCGGTGATCCGCGACGCGGATTCGATGTCCTTCGCAGCGATCGAAAAAGCCATCGCCGAAAAGGGCAAGCGCGCCCGTGACGGCAAGCTGTCGATGGCCGAGATGCAGGGCGGGACCTTCACCATCTCGAACGGCGGTGTCTATGGCTCGCTGATGTCTTCGCCCATTCTGAACCCACCGCAATCGGGCATTCTGGGCATGCACAAGATCCAGGACCGCCCGATGGTTATCAATGGTGAGATCAAGATCCGCCCGATGATGTATCTGGCCCTGTCCTATGACCACCGGATCGTCGATGGCAAAGGAGCCGTGACCTTCCTTGTTCGCGTGAAAGAGGCGCTGGAAGACCCGCGCCGCCTGCTGATGGATCTGTAATCATGGCAACGCATGTACTCTGGCAGGCCGATGTGGCCGATTTCGACGCCTGGCTGAAAGTGTTTCGTGAGGATAAGCCGATGCGCAAGGCCGCGGGCATCCGCGACCTGCACGTCTGGCGCGACCCTGATCAGCGCGACCATGCGATTGCCATGTTCGAGGTTACGAATCTGGACAAGGCCCGGGCCTTTTTTGGGTCCGAGGAATTGGCGATGCACCACGAACGCGGCGGCATCGCCCATATCTCGATCAAGTTGCTCGAGCCGGTCTGAGCCAAACCACGTCGCCCCGATCAGGGCGACGTGACCACTTAATGCCCGGGAACCTTGTGCTCTTAGACTGACGACGTAGCTGGCTAGAGTTTGCTTCTCATGGAAAAGTTCTCAAATCTAATAGGTATAATTGAGAAGATCGTGATTATTTTTGTCGCGACTGCAGCATTATTCCCAATGTACCAGTGGATAGCCGAATCAGACATGCGCGTGCTTCAGCGCACAACAGAGGTCATAAAAGCGGTGGAATACTGCGAAGAGTTTCAAGAGCAAGCATCAAACAGGAATATGAACCTGGCTGAGATCGATGTTAAAGAAGAAATTTGCAGTGTTATCTACTCGCAGCTGGAATCTTGGTACCGAGACGTTTTCGATGGCTAACTCTATGAAAATTGCAAGACGCTCGTTCCGAAAGAATGGCAAGCTAAACGGCCATATAAGCCTTGCCACGCTCAGGAAAATAAGCGGTAAACTTAATAACACTGACTTGGGAACAGAGTCGGTTTTCGGAAGGAAAGTAACCCATGTCTCAATATGACGTCATCGTAATCGGAGCCGGCCCCGGCGGCTATGTCTGCGCCATCCGCTGCGCCCAACTGGGGTTGAAAACCGCCGTGGTCGAAGGGCGCGAGACGCTGGGCGGCACCTGTCTGAACGTCGGCTGCATCCCGTCCAAGGCGCTGCTGCATGCCAGCCACCAACTGCATGAGGCCGAGCATAACTTTGCCAAGATGGGCCTGAAGGGCAAATCACCGTCGGTCGATTGGAAGCAAATGCAGGCCTATAAGGACGAGGTGATCGAGGGCAACACCAAGGGCATCGAGTTCCTGTTCAAGAAGAACAAGATCGACTGGCTGAAAGGCTGGGGCTCGATCCCCGCCGCTGGTCAGGTCAAGGTCGGTGACGAGGTGCACGAAGCCAAGAACATCATCATCGCCTCGGGGTCCGAGCCATCGGCGCTGCCGGGTGTCTACGTGGATGAAAAGGTCGTTGTCACCTCGACCGGAGCGCTGTCTCTGGGCAAGATCCCAAAGAAGATGGTGGTGATCGGTGCCGGTGTGATCGGACTGGAACTGGGCTCGGTCTACAGCCGTCTTGGGGCCGAGGTGACGGTGATCGAGTTCCTCAAGGAAATCACGCCGGGCATGGACCCCGAGGTGCAGAAGACCTTCCAGCGTATCCTCAAGAAACAGGGCCTGACCTTCGTCATGGGCGCGGCGGTGCAAAAGACCGAGGCCACCAAGACCAAGGCCAAAGTGACCTACAAGTTGCTGAAAGATGACAGCGAGCATGTGATTGACGCCGACACCGTGCTGGTCGCCACGGGTCGCAAGCCGTTCTCGGATGGCCTGGGGCTGGAGGCTCTGGGCGTCGAGATGACACCGCGCGGTCAGATCAAGGTGGGTGCTGACTGGCAAACCAACGTGCCGGGCATCTACGCCATCGGCGACGTGACCGAAGGCCCGATGCTGGCCCATAAGGCCGAAGACGAGGGCATGGCCGCCGCCGAGCAGGTCGCTGGCAAGCATGGCCATGTGAACTATGGCGTCATTCCGGGCGTGATCTACACCTGGCCCGAGGTCGCCAATGTCGGCGAAACCGAAGCGACGCTAAAAGAACAGGGCCGTGCCTATAAGGTCGGCAAGTTCATGTTCATGGGCAACGGCCGCGCCAAGGCAAATTTCGCCGCTGACGGGTTTGTCAAAATCCTTGCCGACAAGGACACCGACCGCATTCTGGGCGCACACATCATCGGCCCAGCCGCGGGCGATCTGATCCACGAGGTCTGCGTTGCGATGGAATTCGGTGCCTCTGCCGAAGATCTGGCCCTGACCTGCCACGCGCATCCGACCTATTCGGAAGCCGTGCGCGAGGCGGCGCTGGCTTGTGGCGACGGTCCAATCCACTCGTGAACCTGTAAGGGTTGAAAGCTCGGGATGCGAGGCTCTGCCTCGCGCTCCGGGATATTTTTAGCCAGATGAAGAACGGATCCCCTGCTTCATCTGGCTCTAAATATCCCGGGGGAGTCGCGGCTTGCCGCGGCGGGGGCAGAGCCCCCTTTTCTACCACATCGTCTTGGCGGCGCGCGCTCCCCATTCCTGGTCATAGCGTGCGCCACCTTCTTCTCCGGCGGTCATTTCGGCCAGAATCTCTCCGACACTTGGCAAGCCCTCAGCATCATCACCACCTGCCCATGTCTGCGCGCGCATCAGCGCGCGGGCGCATTGGGTGTAAATCTCGGCAATTTCGATAACGATGACGGTTGCGGGTTGTTTGCCGAGTTTTTCGAACCGGGTGCGCAGGGTTTCGTCCGCCGTCAGGCGCGCCGCGCCGTTCACGCGCACGACGTTGTTCGAGCCGGGCACAAGGAACATCAGCGACACGCGCGGGTCGCGCACGATGTTGCGCAGGCTGTCCAGGCGGTTGTTTCCGCGCCAGTCGGGCAGCGCCAGCGTACCTGGGTCCAGTTCCAGCACAACAGGGCCCTCATCGCCGCGCGGGCTGCCATCGACGCCTTCTGGCCCGACGGTGCTAAGCATACAAAGCCGCGCGGTCATGATCCATTTGCGATAGAGCGGCGTCAGCCGATGGGCCACCTTGCGCAAAGACGGCGCGCCGGGCGTACCATACAAACCCTCAAGCGTTGCGATATCTTCAATGAACTCCATCCGGATCAAACCCCACTTCGCGCATCAATTCGTTCGAGCGTGTTTCGATAACCGTCTCCAGTCGCCCGAGGAACGCATCCCGCCCCACGCCCGGCTCGATCGGGTCGAGGAAATCGACAATCGCCAGTCCCGGCTTGCGCAGGACACCAGTACGCGGCCAGAACACGCCCGCATTAGTGGCGACGGGCACACAGGGAAACCCGAGGCCCTCGTACAAAACGGCGGTGCCGACCTTATAGGGTTTCTGCGCACCCGGCGCGACCCGTGTGCCTTGCGGGTAGATGACCAATTGCCCGGGCTCGGTGAACTCTTTGGCTACGTCCTTGACCATCTTGGCCACCGCCACGCCCTTTTTGCCGCGATTGACCGGGATACAGCCCAGACGGCGGGCATACATACCGATGACCGGGGTCCACAGCAGTTCCCTCTTCATGATGAATTTGCCGTGGGGTATGGCACTGAAGATCATGATTATATCGAGAAACGATTGGTGTTTGGCCGCAATCACCACTTCGCCCGTCGGGGGTGTTCCGCGCACTTCGCTGCGGATACCGACCATCCAGCGGGTCAGCCACAGCGTCGTGCGGGCGTAGGTCATGCAGGCACTCGACGCGCCGCGTTTAGAAAACACCGCATAGGGCAGGAACAGGATGCCGAGGATCAGCATCCAGACATAGATCGTGATCATGAAGATCAGCGAGCGCAGCCATTGAACTGCCATAAGCATCACGAAAGCTCCTTTAGTTTCCGGCGTGCGGCGTTCCATGTGGCAAAAAACGCAACCAATGCACCCAGCAGGGGGATGAAGACCGGCAAGGCCCAGTCACCGCCTTGAAAGCCGACGCCCGACAGAAAACCGCCCGCGTCCGAGGCCTCGGGCAGCAGCAAAACACCCGTCATGCCCAGCAGCGTGCCCACGGCGGCCCCAAACAGCGCCCGGTAGGTGAAGCGCCGGACAAAGGCTCCGGCTATGAACCGGTCACGCGCGCCGACCTGACGCAGCACCTCGATGATCTGAGCGTTGGCGGCAAGCGAGGCATTGGCGGCCAGTGTGATCATTGCGGCCGTTGCGCCTCCAATCAGCAGGATCGAAATCCAGCCCAGCCGACGCAGCGACATAGCAGCCTCTACCAAGGGTTCGCGCCAACGCGTATGGTCGTCCAGTACAGCGCCCGGCACCTCGGCGCCCAGACGCAGGCGCAGACCGGCGGCGTCCAGACCCGGATCGCCTTCGACAATCTCGATCAGTTGCGGGATGGGCAGCGTGTCCAGCGACAGGTCCGGCCCGAACCACGGCGACAGCAGTTCGGCCTGTTCGTCGGCTGTCAGGGCGCGGGCGGATGCAACGCCGCGGGTCTGACCCAACACGGTCAGCGCAGCCTCGGTCTGGGCGGCAAGCTGTTCGGCGGGGGCGTTGATCCGCAGGGTCGCGGCACCCGCCAGTTCCGTCGCCCAGCGGTCTGCAATTCGGCCCGACGCCAGCGACAAAGCAAGCGCAAAAACCGCCAGAAACGCCATCGCGCCGGACACAAACAGGGTCAGATGCGCCGTGTAGCCGGTCGGCGGTACTACCCGGTCAGCGCGTTTGTCGCGATGCAGCAGGTTGCGGATGTCACCCTTGCTCATAGGTCCGCTCCCGCCAGTTGCAGCCGTCGCTGCGAGATGCGCAGGACACGGGCCTGAACCTGACTTTTGGCGGCCCGGATCAGGCTCAGGTCGTGGGTGGCGATCAGAACCGTTTTGCCCATCCGGTTCAGTTCGATCAGCAGGCGCAGCAGACGTTGCGACATTTCCCAATCCACATTGCCGGTGGGCTCATCCGCCAGCACCACATCGGGCGACAGGATCACCGCCCGCGCCAGTGCGGCGCGTTGGCGTTCACCGCCCGACAACTCCGGCGGGCGCGCTTCCAGACGCGCGCCCAGCCCGACCCAGTTCAGCAATTCGGTCAGGTTGTCCTGTTCGGCGGATTCGGCGCGCCCCGACACCATCAGCGGCAGGGCCACGTTTTCCGCCAGCGTCATGTGATCCAGAAACTGGCAATCCTGATGCACGACGCCGATCCGGCGGCGCAGCAGCGCCATCTGATCCCGATCCAAAGCCGAGATATCCTGATCAAACGCACTCAGCCGCCCCGAGGTCGGCAACAACGCGCCGTAGCACAGTTTCAGCAGCGTCGTTTTGCCCGCCCCCGACGGACCGGTCAGAAAATGGAACGATCCGGGCTGCAAATGCACCGAGACATCGCTCAGCAATTCGCCACCGCCATAGGTGTAGCTGACATTTTCCAGCTCGATCACAGGTGCCCCCAGGTTCTTTTGCCGCTCTTCTTGCCCGAGCGCGGTGGTGGTTTCAATGCCTGCACCGGGTCGAATTGGTGACAGTTGGCCCGCGAAACCGAAAACGCCCTTTGCTGTTGGGTCTTAACGGAATATCATTCCTGAAAAAACAACTATCGCGCCGACTATTTCGTTCGGTGGGGGAGGCAGCATGCGTTTAACATGTCCGAATTGCAGTGCCCAATATGAGGTTCCGGACGAGGTCATCCCGGAAGAAGGCCGGGATGTTCAGTGTTCCAATTGCGATCAGACCTGGTTTCAGGCCAAGCATCCGACCGATCCGACGCCCGTTGCGGAAGACGCACCCACTGAAGAGCCCAAGGTTGATGAAGTGGCAGAGGCCGCACCAGCAGAGACGGAAAAACCCGCCTCCTCTTCAAACGGCAATGTCGATCCTGCGGTTGCCAATATCCTGCAGGAAGAAGCCGCGCGCGAGGCTGACCTGCGCGCGCAGGAAGGCGCACCGCTGGAAACCCAGCCCGATCTGGCACTGGACACCCCGCCCGAGCCGGTTGAACCCAAGCGCCCGGCCTTGTCCGAGACCGCCGAGGATGCCGGTCAGAAAGATGCGCTGCCGGATGTCGAGGCGATCAATTCCAGCCTGCTCAGCGATGACGGCGATGCGGCGGTGGACCAACCCGCCCGCAAATCCGGCGGGTTCCTGCGCGGGTTTGCGCTGATCCTGATCATCGGCGTGGTACTGTACCTGATCTACGGCAATGCCCAGCAAATCAGCGAGGCCGTGCCGCAAGCCGATCCGGTGCTGAATTCCTACGTGTCTCTGGTGGATCAGGCGCGGCTCTGGCTTGAGGCGCAGGCCGGGTCCCAATAGACCTGATCTACGGGGTCAGAACCGCTCCAGCAACCGCTTGAGGTATTCCAGTTCGATTCTGGGCCGGTCGGATTCACCCGTGCGGCGGCGGATTTCATCCAACAACTCGCGCGCGCGGCGATAGACATCTTCGCCCTGCAGCAGGTTCTCATCGGTCGAGATCGACCCGGTCGCCCCCGGATTCCGCCCCAGCGGGTCGCGGTTATTGGCCTGCATGTCACCTTCCTGCGTACCCTGTCCCGGCTGGTTCTGCTGGTTCTGGGCCATCGCTTCGCCAAGGGATCGCATGCCTTCGCGCAGGGCCTCCATCGCCTCGGACTGGCGGTCGATCGCTTCGGCCAAATCGTCGCCGCGCAGCGCCTCCTCGGCACCCTCCATGGCGCGACCGGCGCGGTCCAGCGCCTCGCGCGCGGCTTCGCCTTCGGGCGTACCGCCGCCCGGCAGGCCCTGTTGCTGCCGGTTCAATTCGTCCCGCAGGGCCTGCTGCCGGTCGGCCAACGAGGGTTGGCCGGTCTGCCCATCCCCCGGCTCGTCCGAGCCCTGCCCCTGACCATCGTGGCTCTGCCCACGGCCATGACCGCCACTGCGGCCTTCATTGCCCTGACTGTGGCCCGCCTGCGCGCCGGGATTGAACTGCTCCTGCAGGTCCCGGAACGCCTGATCGCTAAGTCCTTGCTGTTCGCGCAGCGTCTCGGCCAGCCCTTCCATGGCCTGCTGGCCTTCGGATTGGCCACCCTGGCCCTGGCCTTGGGTGACGCGCATGTTTTCCATCATCTGCTGGAACTCTTCCAACGCCTGCTGCGCCTCGGCCATGCGGCCCTGTTCCATCAGTTCCTGAATGCGGTCCATCATGCGCTGCAGGTCATCCTGCGTCATCTGCATGCTCTCGCCATTCTGGCCCTGCTGGTTTTGCTGGCCCTCGCCGTTTTCCTGCGCCAGACGTTGCAATTGCTGCAGATAATCCTGCGTCGCCTCGCGCAATTCCTGCATCAACTCGGCGATCTCTTCGTCGCTGGCCCCGTTCTGCATCGCCTCGGTCAGACGTTCCTGCGCCCGGCGCATCCGTTCCAGCGCATCGGCCAGCGTGCCTTCTTCGATCAGCACCGCCAGATCCCACAGCGCCTGCGCGATTTCTTCCTGCTGTTCGGATTTGAGACCGAACTCGGTGAATGTCTCTAACCGGCGCAGGGTGACACGCAGGCGAAGATAGGCGGTATCCGAGCGGAACACGTCTTCGGGTCGGTGGGACACGGCCCGCAGCATCTGCGACACGCGCGGCGCGTTGGTGCGGGACCACAGAAGGTCGCGCCGCTGTTCGATCACCGCCGCCGCCAGCGGGTCGAAGAACCGGCGGGCGGGCAAGGCGGTGGCATAGGGTTCGGATTCCGACATCTGATCAGCGGCGTCCGTCGCCATCAGAGTGATCCTGACCGGTAGATGCGCCCAGGGATGTTCCGAGAAGTCTTCGATGAGATCTTCGGTAAACTCCGCCCGATCCCCGGTGATCGGCATCGGCAACTGAACCTCGATCGTCTCGCGCGGTTCGGGATCGGCTGTCAGGCCATAGCGGCGATCCACCGCTGGCAAATCCAGTTCGATCCGGGCCGCGCCCGAAACCACGGCGTAATCATCGCTGGCGGCAAAGGGCAGCTTCATCTGACCGCCCGCCTCGGCCTCGGCTCGGCCGTCAACGGCGATCCGGGGGTAGGCATCGTCGATGATGGTCAGCGCCCAGTCCCGGCCCGCGGGCCCTTCGATGCTTAGCTGACCGGACCGGTCTGCCACGAAATCCTGCTCCGGCTCTGTCGCCGCTTCGACCCCGGTGGCCGAGGTTGTCTCGGTCAGGCTATGGGCACCCACCTCACCATAAAAGCGCAGCGTGATGCGGCTGCCTTTGGGAACGGAGAGCTCCGGCTCGGACTGATCCGCCAGATAGAGCGTGGGCAACCCGGTATAGCGGGGCGGTTCCACCCAGCCTTCCCATGTGGGCCCCTGTCCGGCAACGGCCGCACCCGGCGTCATTTCAGCCACCGAGCCGATCCGCCAGAACGACCCGAACAGAACCGCAACCACCAGCGCCAGAAGCGCCGCGTAGCGTAAGGCAAAGGGATCGCGCGAGGCCAGTCGCAGGTCGGGCTTGACCGCACCGGCCCCCGCCGCGCGCTGCGCCATGCGGCGCTTATGTGCCTGCCAGAGCGCCACAGATTCGGCATCCGTTGCACCAATGGCTTGATCGTCCATCAGCGCCTGAATCGGCCTGCCGGGAAGCGTTTCATCCAGCCGCGCCAGCGCCGCCATCCGGGACGGGAAATGGAATCGCCTGGCCCCGAAAACAGCCGCGACGCCCAGCGACACGATAGCGATGACACCGATGCCCCAGACGGCCTCGACGGCCAGATGATCATGCAGGCCCATCATCAAAGTGGCCAAAAGCACCATCAAAATCGAGAAAAACGGCCAGAAGGCACGCAAAACCTGCTCGGCCAGCATGCCCCCATGGGTCAACCACAGGGATAGTCTCGGGATCGGCAGGTTCGATTTGTCGCGCAAGGCGGGTCTCCGGGATCGGGCCTGCGCGCCTATCGCGTCAGAGCCACGAGGGTATGGTATCGCGGTTTATGATTTCGTCAAAGCTTGGCCGTTCACGAATGACTGCAAATTGATCACCATGCACCAGAACCTCGGGGATCAGGGGCCGGGTGTTGTATTCGCTGGACATCACCGCGCCATAGGCCCCGGCGCTGCGGAAGGCAACCAGATCACCGGCTGCAAGCGGCGGCATGTTGCGTTCCTTCGCGAAGGTATCGCCGGATTCGCACACCGGCCCCACGATGTCATAGGGCTGCTGTTCCACCCCCGGCGCGGGTTCCAGCACGGGGACGATATCGTGATAGGCCTCATACATGGCCGGGCGGATCAGATCGTTCATGGCCCCGTCGAGGATCAGGAAATCGCGGCCTTCGCCGGATTTCACATAGATCACCTTGGAAACCATCAGGCCTGCATTTCCCGCAATCAGGCGGCCCGGCTCGATTTCAATCTCACAGTCCAGATGGCCCAGTGTTTTCTGGATCAGCGCGCCATATTCCAAAGGCAGCGGCGGCGCATCATTGGCGCGGGTATAAGGAATACCCAACCCTCCGCCCAGATCGAGGCGGCGGATATCATGCCCCTCGGCCCGCAACTGCTCGGTCAGTTCCGCGACCTTGGTGTAGGCCAGATTGAAAGGTTCCAACTCGGTCAGTTGCGAGCCGATATGGACGTCGATGCCGATCACCTCCAACCCCGGCAGGCTGGCGGCGTGTGCATAGACCTCGGACGCGCGGGCGATGGGGATGCCGAACTTGTTCTCGGACTTGCCAGTGGCAATCTTGGCGTGGGTCTTGGCATCCACATCCGGGTTCACCCGCACGGTGATCGGCGCGACCACGCCCAGGTCCAGAGCTGTGGCGTTGATCACCTCCATCTCGGGCTCGGATTCCACGTTGAACTGGCGGATGCCGCCGGTCAGCGCGGTGCGAATCTCATCCGCCGTCTTGCCGACGCCCGAGAACACGATCTTGTCTCCGGGCACGCCTGCCGCCTTGGCGCGAAGGTATTCCCCGCCCGAGACCACATCCATCCCCGCGCCCGCCTGCGCCAGCGTCTTCAGGATCGCCTGATTGCTGGCCGCCTTCATCGCATAGCAGACAAGGTGATCCGTGCCCTCAAGCGCGTCATCGAACAGCTTGAAATGGCGCAGCAGGGTCGCCGTCGAATAGACATAGAACGGGGTTCCGACCGCGGCAGCGATTTCGGAAATCGGGACATCCTCGGCGTAAAGCGCGCCGTCGCGGTAGAGAAAGTGATCCATGCCTGCGCGCTTAGACCAAAAACGCCCTGTGGATCAATGGATTCGGCGCAAGCCGGGCCCCGAGATCACTTTCTGGTGGATACGCCAACCCGGCCATAGCCCGAGATCGAAACGCCCGTGCCACTGGCTTGGGGCGCGGGGTCCGGGCGGGGGCTGCTGGTTGGCTCGCAGGCCGCAAGCAGGCCGAGGGATAGGATCAGACCTAGTAATCTCATGGTGTTCGTCTTTTCATCAGCTTCGGCGCAGGGCCGGTCTGTCCTTCACATGGTCGTGACTGCACCGGAATGCAATCGCTTTGTTACACGCCCAGATAGATGCCCAGACCGCCGCGCCGAAAGCCAACGCCGCCGCCCACATAGGTGCCGCTGCTGCCGACAGCCACATTTGCGCTGGCGGTTGGCTGAACCGGCTCGCCATCTGCACCGCAGTTCGCCAGCACGAGGCCTACGGACAGGAGCAGGATCACACGCAGAGCAGCCTTCATATCTTCGCCTTCCATCGCTTGATCTGGGCGCGCACCTGATCCGGTGCGGTGCCGCCGTAAGACTGGCGCGAGTTTACCGAGTTTTCGACCGTAAGGACAGAATAGACGTCATCGGTGATATCGCCGTGGACCGATTGCATATCCTCGAGCGTCAGATCGGGCAGGTCGCAGCCCTTGCATTCGGCCATCGCAACCAGCGATCCGGTGACATGGTGCGCATCGCGGAACGGCAGCCCCAGCACCCGCACCAGCCAGTCAGCCAGATCGGTCGCGGTCGAGAACCCCGACCCTGCAGCGGCGGCCAGACTGTCGCGGTTGGCGGTCATGTCCTTGACCATGCCCTCCATCGCGGCCAGTGCCAGCATCCAGTTGTCGGCGGCGTCAAAGACCTGTTCCTTGTCTTCTTGCATGTCCTTGGAATAGGCCAGCGGCAGCCCCTTCATCACCATCATCAGCGCGGTATTCGCCCCGTAAATGCGGCCCACCTTGGCGCGGATCAGTTCGGCTGCGTCGGGGTTTTTCTTCTGCGGCATGATCGATGAACCGGTCGAGAACCGGTCGGACAGCGTCACAAACCGGAACTGGGCCGAGGACCAGATCACCAGTTCTTCGGCAAAGCGCGACAGGTGGACGGCGCAGATTGAAGCGGTCGAGAGGAACTCGAGCGCGAAGTCGCGGTCGCTGACCGCGTCCAACGAGTTGGCAGCGGGGCGGTCAAAGCCCAAGGCGTCCGCCGTCATCTGCCGGTCGATGGGGAAGGAAGTACCTGCCAGCGCGGCGGCCCCCAGCGGGGATTCGTTCATGCGGGCGCGGGCGTCGCGGACGCGGCTGAGGTCGCGGCCAAACATCTCGACATAGGCCATCATGTGGTGGCCCCATGTCACCGGTTGCGCGGTTTGCAGATGGGTGAAGCCCGGCATGACCCAATCCGCCCCGGCCTCGGCCTGCGCCAGAAGCGCGCGGATCAGGGCCAGAAGGCCGGTTTCTGCCGCGTCGAACTGATCACGCACCCAGAGTTTGAAGTCGGTCGCGACCTGATCGTTGCGCGACCGGCCTGTGTGCAGGCGGCCTGCGGGCTCTCCGATCACTTCTTTCAGGCGCGCTTCGACATTCATGTGGATGTCTTCCAGCGCGGTCGAGAATTGAAATTCTCCGTTCTGGATTTCTGACAAGACTGTGAGCAGCCCTTCCCGAATGGCCTGCGCGTCATTATCAGTAATAACGCCTGTGGCAGCCAGCATGGCGGCATGGGCGCGCGAGCCTGCAATGTCTTGGGCTGCCATCCGCTGATCGAACCCGATCGAGGCATTGATCGCCTCCATGATCGCGTCTGGACCAGCGGCAAAGCGGCCGCCCCACATCTGGTTCGAGGATTGATCGGTCATGAAAGAAAACCCGGAGTTGATATGCGCCTGTTACGTCTGATCCCCCTTTATATGGCCCTTGCGCTGGGTGCAAACGCAGCGTTGGCTGCGGATGTTGAAACTCTGAAGCCCCTGCGCGAGGACACTCTGAAGCGTCTGATCCTGCATAAGGAACCCAAACCCGCCAAAACCATCGAGTTTCAGCTGGAAGATGACGGCGGCACCGGCACGCTTGCGGATTACGCGGGCAAATACGTGCTGCTGAACTTCTGGGCCACATGGTGCGCACCCTGCCGCAAGGAAATGCCGCAGATCGCCGAGTTGCAGCAAGAGTTCGGAGGCGACAAGTTTCAGGTTCTGACACTGGCCACCGGGCGCAACACGCCCGCCGGGATCAAGAAATTCTTTGACGAGAACGGCATCGAGAACCTGCCCCGTCATCAGGACCCAAGCTCGGCCGCTGCGCGCGAATTCGGTGTCATCGCCCTGCCGATCACCGTCATTCTGGACCCCGAAGGCCAGGAAATCGCGCGCCTGATCGGTGATGCCGAATGGAACTCGGACAGCGCCAAGGCGATCGTCGGGGCGCTTGTGGGCGGCGAAAGCTGACCGCCCGCGCGTCTTCTACACTTTTGTGGTAAACTGGAACCGGCCCTTACGGGCCGGTTTTCGTTTCTTGATCTGCGGGAAGGGAGACTGCGATGAAACCGGTGGTTCTGCTGATCGGAAAGCTGCCAAACGTGATCGGCGATGCGGCGCAACAACTCGATCACCTGCCGATCCAATGGCTCGGCGCGCATGACAGTGATGAGGTTCGCAAACAACTCGACGCCGAACCCCGGATTGCCTGCGCCATCATGGGGGCCGGTCTGGACGATACCGTGCGCGGTGAGATGGTTGGCATCATTGCCGCGCGCCGCCCCGATATCTGCATGCACCTGAAAGACCGGGCCTCGGGGCCGGATGGTCTGGTGCCGTTTGTCGAAAGGGTGGTGCAGCACGAAATCCTCGACCGTCCCGACGCCACTTGACGCGACGCCACCTTTGACAGCCTCCGGCCCGCTCTGCACTCTGGCGCGGGGAGGACGGAATGCCGCTTGAAATACTGTTAATTCTGGTGGTCGCAGGCATTGCCGGAATAACCCTGCTGCTGCATCTGACCGGCAAATCCGAACTGCGCATCCTGACGCATGAGACCGCGCGGGCAGACTGGCAGCGCCATTTTCCCGAGGATGTGGTGATCGATGTCACCATTTCACAGGACGGCCATGCGGCGCTGGTTCGAACCAACTCCGGTCCGGGTCTGCTTTGGTCCTTCGGAGCGGACACCGTGGCGCGGCACCTGCTGGATTTCGACTGGATCGAACAACCCGACGGGTTCGAGTTTCAGTTCCACGACTTCGCCACTCCCCGCGCCCTGATCCGCCTTGATGACATTGAACGCCAGCACTGGCGGAACCTGATGGACCCTGAATGACTGACCAGATTACCTTTCCCGACGCGGTGCAATGGGCCGTGCCGTTCTTCATCGCCGCCATTCTGGCCGAGTTCGTCTGGATCGCCGTCAAAGGCAAAGGCGGCCGGTACGAAACGCGGGACGCCGTGACCTCATTGATCATGGGGGCGGGCAATATCGCCTCGGGCTTTCTGTTGGGATTCATCGCCTGGGCGTTCTTCATGTGGCTGTGGCAGATTACACCGCTGAACTTGGGCACCTCGATCCCCGTCATCATCCTGTGCTTCGTGTTGGATGACCTGCGCTATTACTGGGTGCACCGGTTCGGGCATCGCATCCGCTGGGTCTGGGCCAGCCATGTGAACCATCACAGCTCGCAACACTACAACCTGACCACGGCGCTGCGGCAGACATGGACCTATACGTTCACCTTCATGATGGTGGTGCGCGCGCCGCTGATCCTGCTGGGGTTCCACCCGGCAATGGTGCTGTTTGTCGGCGGGCTGAACCTGATCTATCAGTTCTGGATCCACACCGAGGCCATCACCAAGATGCCCCGCTGGTTCGAGGCGGTGATGAACACCCCCAGCCACCACCGCGCCCATCACGGGCGCAACGCGCGGTATCTGGATTGCAACTATGCGGGCGTGTTCATCATCTGGGACAAGATGTTCGGCACGTTTGTCCCGGAGCAAGAGGATGACCGTGTCGATTACGGGCTGGTGCACAATATCGGTACGTTCAACCCCCTCCGCGTGGCCTTTCACGAATGGGTCGGCATCTGGCGCGACGCTACTCAACCGGGGCTGAGCCTGCGCCAGCGTTTGGCCTATTGCTTTGCACCGCCGGGCTACAGCCATGACGGCAGCCGGGACAATTCCCAGCAGATCAAAGCCAAGCACCTCGCCCGCCATCCAGAAGATCGCGGAACGCCCGGATTCGAGCACTTCACCGAAAATGCGCCCAATCCGCAGGCAGAACGCGCCTGAAATCCGGCGGAAATCCGCGTATCAATTTGAAATCACACCCGGCCGGTCCATATCGAGCAGGTATTTTCTTGTGCGAGTGATCGGAGGC
Source organism: Ruegeria sp. F11 (assembly GCF_056533855.1). Lineage (NCBI taxonomy): Bacteria > Pseudomonadati > Pseudomonadota > Alphaproteobacteria > Rhodobacterales > Roseobacteraceae > Ruegeria > Ruegeria sp. F11. The sequence continues at coordinate 135,729 of NZ_JBQFOW010000009.1, forward strand.
CAACATGACCCGTGTGATGACAATCTCAACCGCGATTGGGCTTGTAGGTCTTGCGATGGCCATGCTCGCAGCCCTGAGCAACGGCGCGAGCCCTGTTTTTCTGGCGCTGGGTTTTGCCATGATGATCCTTGGATTTTTTGGGGCGGTTTTTGGCGCGGCGGCGTCTCTGGTTCGCACCTGACCAACGCCGGGCCGACCGGGAACCGGATCATTTTTTTCGGTCTTTAACTGCGGATTCATACATTTGCCGTGAAACTGTAGCCGAACTCTTGATCGGCAACAGACCGGACACCGGCGAATATGCGGCACAAGACACGCGCAGACATACCAGAAGGGTCCGAAAACCCCCTGAACTCGGCCCTGTCCTGCCGGGACCGTTCGGTTGTGCAGATGGCAACCGAAGCGGTCAAGCACAAGCAATGCAAACTGGCCTTTCAGCCGGTGATGCAAGCGCAGGAGCCCTATGGTGTGGCCTTCTACGAAGGATTCATACGGGTTCTGGACGAAACCGGTCGGGTGATCCCTGCGCGCGAGTTCATGCCGCAGGTCGAAAACACCCCCATCGGGCGCGAACTGGATTGCGTCGCGCTGGAACTGGGCCTGCGCACGCTGATCCGGAACCCCGGTATCCGGCTGTCGATCAACATGTCTGCGCGGTCCATCGGTTACGTCCGCTGGTCCCGCGTGCTGGACCGCTTTCTGAAAAAGGACCCCGGTCTGGGCGACCGGTTGATCCTTGAGATTTCCGAAGATTCAGCCATGCAGGTGCCCGAACTTGTGGTCGACTTCATGGATCGGCTGCAAGATCGGGGGATCGCTTTTGCGTTGGACGATTTCGGAGCCAGCAATTTCAGTTTCCGCCACTTCCGCGAGTTTCTGTTCGACGCCGCCAAGATTGACGGCCAGTTCGTGCGCGGCGTCAGCACCAATCCGGACAATCAGGCTCTGGTCCGTGCCCTGATCGCCGTGGCCCGCGAATTCGAGATTCTGGTGACCGCCGAATCGGTCGAAACACGGCAGGATGCAGAGTTCCTTGTCGCCAGCGGGGTGGACTGCCTGCAGGGTTTCCTGTTCGGTGCACCCACCGTCACTCAACCCTGGCGGGCCGAAAAGGGCGCTCAGGCAAAGGCTTAGCCAGGGAATCCAGTTGCGGCTTTCTGCCCGTCTGCGTCATGAGACAAGCTGTCCGTTGCTGCGTCTGCAGCATTACGCTATGGCAAGTAGTGCTGGAGCGGGGGATCGCCAGGCGCTCTTGGTGTTGGCAAAGGCTGTCTCTGCCAACTGCGCGCAAGACTTCCCACAGGACCATGACGGTAAAGGACTTAGTATATGACCAATGTAGTTATCGCATCCGCCGCACGCACCGGTGTCGGCAGCTTTGGCGGTTCGTTTGCGAACACACCTGCACATGATCTGGGCACCGCCGTGCTTGAGGCCGTCGTCGAACGCGCCGGTGTCGACAAGGGCGAGGTAAGCGAAACCATCATGGGTCAGGTCCTGACCGCGGCCCAAGGCCAGAACCCCGCGCGTCAGGCGCATATCAACGCCGGTCTGCCGCAAGAAGCCGCAGCCTGGGGCATCAACCAGGTCTGTGGCTCGGGTCTGCGGGCGGTTGCCTTAGGCGCGCAGCACATCCAGCTGGGCGATGCCGATATCGTCGCTGCCGGTGGTCAGGAAAACATGACCCTGTCGCCCCACGCCGCCGCCCTGCGCGCCGGTCAGAAGATGGGCGACATGAAATATATCGACACCATGATCCGCGACGGTCTGTGGGATGCCTTCAACGGCTACCACATGGGCCAGACCGCCGAAAACGTCGCCGAGAAATGGCAGATCAGCCGCGACATGCAGGACGAATTCGCCGTCGCCAGCCAGAACAAGGCCGAGGCTGCGCAGAACGCTGGCAAGTTCGCCGACGAAATCGTGCCCTTCACCATCAAGACCCGCAAGGGCGACATCGTGATGGACAAGGATGAATACATCCGCCACGGCGCGACAATGGAAGCCATGGCCAAGCTGCGCCCGGCCTTCACCAAAGACGGTTCGGTCACGGCAGCAAACGCCTCGGGCCTGAACGACGGCGCGGCGGCAACCCTGCTGATGTCGGCCGAGAATGCCGAAAAGCGCGGGATCGAGCCTCTGGCCCGCATCGCGTCCTACGCCACCGCCGGTCTGGACCCGTCGATCATGGGCGTCGGCCCGATCTACGCCTCGCGCAAGGCGCTGGAAAAAGCGGGCTGGTCGGTTGATGATCTGGATCTGGTCGAGGCCAACGAAGCCTTTGCCGCGCAGGCCTGCGCCGTGAACAAGGACATGGGCTGGGATCCGTCGATCGTGAACGTCAACGGCGGCGCGATTGCCATCGGTCACCCGATCGGCGCATCCGGCTGCCGGGTTCTGAACACGCTGCTGTTCGAAATGAAGCGCCGCGACGCCAAGAAGGGTCTGGCGACCCTGTGCATCGGCGGCGGCATGGGCGTGGCGCTCTGCGTGGAGCGCGACTAAGCAGACTGACGACCGCATAGAACAGGGCGCCCGACCGGCGCCCTTTTTTATCTCACCACTCCCCTGTCTTTTTGGGTGCGACAATATTTGCGGCGCTGAGGATGAAATATCCGCGAAACGATATTGCGCAACCAATCCCCTACAAGTAACAGAATTACCAAGCCGACTAAATTTGGAGGATTCCTAAATGGCACGTACAGCACTCGTCACCGGCGGCTCCCGCGGCATCGGCGCAGCAATTTCCAAGGCGCTCAAAGCCGAAGGGTATAATGTTGCAGCCACCTATGCGGGCAACGACGAAGCCGCGGCGAAATTCAGCGATGAGACCGGCATCAAGACCTATAAATGGAACGTTGCCGATTACGCTGAATCCAAAGCCGGCATCGAAAAGGTCGAGGCCGAGGTTGGCCCGATCGACGTGGTGGTCGCCAATGCGGGCATCACCCGTGACGCGCCGTTCCACAAGATGAGCCCGGAACAGTGGCAGCAGGTGATCGACACCAACCTGACCGGCGTGTTCAACACCGTCCACCCGGTCTGGCCCGGCATGCGCGAGCGTAAGTTCGGCCGCGTGATCGTCATCAGCTCGGTCAACGGTCAGAAGGGTCAGTTCGCGCAGGTGAACTATGCCGCGACCAAGGCGGGCGATCTGGGCATCGTGAAATCGCTGGCGCAGGAAGGCGCGCGCGCGGGCATCACCGCCAACGCCGTCTGCCCCGGCTATATCGGAACCGAGATGGTGATGGCCGTGCCGGAAAAGGTACGCGAATCCATCATCGCTCAGATCCCTGCGGGCCGTCTGGGTGAGGCGGAAGAGATCGCGCGCTGCGTGACCTTCCTGGCTTCGGATGATTCACAGTTCATCAACGGGTCGACCATTTCGGCCAACGGGGCACAGTTCTTCTCCTGATCCCTGCGGCAGACCAAAAAAGGGGCCGGTCCATTTGGGTCGGCCTTTTTTGTATGCGCCCCCATGTTCTGTGACAGGCCGTGAAAGACAGCGTATACCGCTGTTCGATTCGAACCGATCCCAGCAGCAGGCCCTTCCCCCTCATGACCAGAAACCGCGCCACCGCCATCGGATTTATCGCCGTTCTTCTGTGGTCGCTACTGGCCCTGTTTACGGTCGGCTCAGCCCCGACCCCGCCGCTGTTGCTGAATGCGATCTGTTTCAGCATCGGCGGCACGCTGGGCCTGATCTGGACATGGCGAACCGGAGGGTTGGAGCAGCTTCGCGCGGTCAGTTGGAAAGTCTACGCCTTTGGGACGGTTGGGCTATTTGGCTATCATGCGCTTTATTTCTCGGCCCTGCGTATGGCCCCCGCTGCTGAGGCCGGTCTGATCGCCTATCTCTGGCCGCTGTTGATCGTGCTGTTTTCCGGCCTGCTGCCGGGCGAGCATCTACGCTCCGGCCATCTGATCGGGGCCAGCCTTGGCTTTGCCGGGGCGGCGCTGATCATCACCGGCGGCGGCAGCGCCGGGTTTCAGGTGGGCCATCTGCCGGGCTATGCGCTGGCGCTGCTTTGCGCGGTGACATGGTCGGGCTATTCCGTCCTGTCCCGACGGCTGGGCGAGACACCCACAAGCTCGGTCGCCGTGTTCTGCGTGCTGACCGCAATCGCCTCATGGCTGCTGCATTTCGGGTTGGAGGAGACGGTCTTGCCCGACACCCCGCTCAGTTGGGCGTCAACGCTTGCGCTGGGGTTGGGGCCGGTCGGGCTGGCGTTTTATGTCTGGGATATCGGGGTCAAACAGGGCGACATCCAGATGCTCGGCACCAGTTCCTATGCGGCACCACTATTGTCTACCCTTGTTCTAGTTGGGGCCGGGATCGCCATGCCAACGTGGACCCTGGCGATCGCGGCTTTGCTGATTACCGGCGGGGCTGCCCTTGCGGCGCGCGCCAGCCTGACTCGTTAACTGGACAGGCGTTCGATTTCTTCTTTCAGCTTCAGTTTTTGCTTCTTGAGTTGAGCGATATGGAGATCATCGATGCCTGGCGAGCGTTGGGCTTCTTCTACCTCAAGACCGAGACTTTCGTGCTTTTTCTTCAGTTCGGTCAGATGTGCGCTCACGCTCATGGCGATCCTCCTTCTGTTGTGTCTGAGTGTCACGTAAGAAGTTGACCACATCGTTTCCAGTCTGTCACGCCGCAGACGCACAGAATCTGCCCTAAATCCGACAATTTCGGCTGGTCATTGCCGATCAGGGTTAAAACCGGGGTAACGCGGCCCCGTCGCGCAGTATCTTGGACACCTCTGGCGTATAGCTGTCGCCGTCCCTTTCGTGCCGACCGCCCTGGTGCAAAATCAACGGCGCATGCAGGCGAAATGCCGCACGCCCGCCTTTGCGCGCGCGCAGGATTACTAGTTCTGCCGCGCGGCCCGCGCGGGCGCACAGCGGCAGGATCTCGACCGATCCCAGCCTTTGGTCACAGGCCGACAGCATGTCCGGCAGGCGATCCGCCTTCTGGATCATATGCAGGTATCCTCGCGGCCCAAGGCGTTTGGCCGCCACGTCGATCCAATGCTCCAACGCGGTCTGCTCGCCCAAGGCAATGCTGCGCCCGGTGTCACTGGCCGGGCTGTGTGCACCGGGGCGATAATAGGGCGGGTTGGCGATGACATGGTCGAACTGGCGCTGCTTCAGGTCGCGTGGCAGCGCGGTCAGATCAGCCTCGACAACTTCAAGTTCCGCCTTGTTTTCAACGGCATTCCGCCGCGCCAGATCGACATAGGCGGGCTGCAACTCAACCCCCGATAGCTGCAGGCCCGGAACGCGCGCGGCAAGGCACAGAATCGCGGCCCCTGCCCCGCAGCCCAGTTCCAGTACCGCCTGGCCCGAGGCCGCCGGGACCGATGCGGCCAGAAACACAGGGTCTACCCCCGCGCGATAGCCTGCGACAGGTTGCCACAACCGAACCCGCCCACCCAGAAAATCGTTGCAGGTCAGATCACTGTCCGGAAAGCGGCTCATCGCCCCAAGGGGATTTCATTGTCGCGCATGACGCGTTCGGCCCGGGTCAGGTCGTCGGCCCGCACCATAAGGCGGCGCGGGAAGATTCCGATGCCGCCTTCGAGGATGCTCATATTTACGTCCATCTGAAAGCAGTCTATATCCTCGCCCTCAAGAAGAGCGGATGCAAAGGCCAGGATTGTCGGATCGGTGCTGCGCAAAAGTTCTTTCATGGGGATGGATGTAAGGGCAAGGAGAGGCAGAAGTCGAGCCTTGTATCAGGAGTGTGATGGACGTCGACGCGATCTCGAAACCGCATGAGCGGCTCGCCGAAATTCTGACCGGCGAAATGGAGGCGGTGAATGCGCTGATCCGCACGCGGATGGCGTCGGAACACGCGCCCCGCATTCCCGAGGTGACAGCCCACCTGGTCGAAGCCGGCGGCAAGCGCCTGCGCCCGATGCTGACCTTGGCTGCGGCGCGGCTGTTTGGCTATGCGGGCGACCACCATGTGCGTCTGGCGGCCACGGTCGAGTTCATCCATACCGCGACCCTGCTGCATGACGACGTGGTCGATGAAAGCGGCCAGCGGCGCGGGCGGCCCACGGCGAACCTGCTGTGGGACAACAAGTCCAGCGTTCTGGTCGGCGACTACCTGTTTTCGCGCAGCTTCCAGTTGATGGTCGAAACCGGATCGCTGCGCGTTCTGGACATTCTCGCCAACGCCTCGGCTACGATTGCCGAGGGCGAGGTGCTGCAGATGACCGCGGCCACCGACCTGCGCACGGATGAAAGCGTCTACCTGCAGGTGGTGCGCGGCAAGACGGCGGCGCTGTTTTCGGCGGCAACGGAAGTGGGCGGCGTGATCGCGGGCGCGTCCGAGGCGCAGGTCCAGGCCCTGTTCGACTATGGCGATGCGCTGGGGATTGCGTTTCAGATTGCCGATGACCTTCTGGACTATCAGGGTGACAGTAGCGCCACCGGCAAGAACGTGGGCGACGATTTCCGCGAGCGCAAGCTGACTTTGCCGGTGATCAAAGCGGTCGCTCAGGCCACACCGGACGAGCGCGCGTTTTGGGAGCGCACGATCGAGAAAGGCCGTCAGCAGGAGGGCGATCTGGATCACGCGCTGTCGCTGATGGACAAGTACAAGACGCTCGAGGCCACACGGTCGGATGCCCGAGACTGGGCGGCCAAGGCCAAATCAGCGCTTGAGGCATTGCCGGATCACGAAATCCGGACCTTGCTGCGCGATCTGGCGGATTACGTGGTCTCGCGCCTCAATTAAGCTGCGTGGCGCGGCACCACCAGTCGGGATGCGCTGCGCCGATCTCATAAGCCGCGAAATGCGCCGCCTTCATCGAGGGGTAGAGCGCGAAACAGGTCGAACCTGACCCGGACATGCGGGCCAGCAATACGTCCCGCGTTCCCTGCAGTTCATCCAGAACCCGTGCAATCGCCGGGGCAACTGCCTTTGCGGCGGGTTCCAGATCGTTGCGTTGGTCCGCAAGCCAATGGGCGCACGCCTCTGGCCCGTCAAAAACCGGAATATCGGCTGGCATCCCCGGGTTATCGCGCGATTCCATTGCTTTGAACACTGCGCCTGTGGGCACTTCGACGCCCGGGTTGACCAGCAGCGCATGCAGCGCGGGCAAGGTCACAGGCGCAACCTGCTCACCAATGCCCTGCATCCGAGCGGCCTCTGCCACCCTGCAAACCGGAACATCCGCGCCCAGAGACACCAGAACGTCCGTCGGCAGGTCAAAACCCTGACCTGAGAACACACGCAATGCTGCCGCGGCATCAGACGAGCCACCACCGATCCCGCCGCCATGGGGCAGTACTTTGTTCAAAACGATATGACCGGTCCACCCCGCCGCCTCAGCCGCTTTCCAGACCAGATTGCGATGATCGTCGGGAACGCCCTGCGCATGCTCACCGGTGATGGACATGGACAGGTGATCGCCCGGCTTAAACTCCAATCGATCCCCCAAATCCGCAAACACGACCAGCGAATCCAGCAGGTGATAGCCATCCGTGCGCTGGCCGGTCACATGCAGGGTCAGGTTGATCTTGGCGGGCGCGAAGGCCTCAGTTGCCATTGGCGACCTTCAGCGGGTCGGCCCCTTCTTCGGCCAGAACCGCGTCCAGTCCGATTTCAAGCTTGCGGCGAATGCGCTCGGGGTCGGCCTCGCCATCCGTGTTCTCGGGGTCGATGAAGGACAGCGCCCGGCTCCACTGGAATTCCGCCTCGCGTCCACGCCCGACGGCCCAGTAGACGTCGCCCAGGTGGTCGTTCACCACCGGATCGACCGGCATCAGTTCGACCGCGCGTTCCATATGCTCGACCGCTTCGTCATAGCGGCCCAGACGGAACAGCACCCAGCCAAGGCTGTCGACGATATAGCCGCTGTCAGGGCGCGCGGCGACGGCGCGTTCGATCATGCTCAGCGCCTCATCCAGCTTTTCCTGCCGTTCGACCAGCGAATAGCCCAGATAATTCAGCACCTGCGGCTGATCCGGGTTCAACTCCAGCGCGCGGCGGAAATCGGCTTCGGCCAGCTCCCAGTTCTTGAGCCGTTCATGACAAATCGCGCGCGCATAATGCAGGAACCAGTTGCCGGTTGCGCCATCTTCGGTCAGCGCGATGGCGGTGTCATAAGACGTGATCGCCTCGGCATAGTTTTCCTGTCGCCGCTGCAGATCGGCCAGCGCGACATGCACGCTTGGCAGATCAGGCCGTTGCGCCGCCAGATTTTGCAGAACCTCGACGGCAGCGTCGGTTTTACCGGACCGGCCCAGAACTTCGGCGCGGCCCAGTTCGGCCACGTGATGATCCAGACTACCCGGCGGTACCTTGCGATAGGCCGCAACCGCCAGATCGCTCTGATTCAGTTCGTCCAGCAACTCGGCGCTCAGCAGGATGGCATCCACGTGATCAGGGCGCAGGAAGTTGGCCGTACGCGTGTAAAGCAAAACGTAGTCGTGCGAGGCTTCGGTATTCAACGCCGCGCCCACCGAGAAGAATATCTCGGCCATACCGTCCTGCGCCGAACGGGCATGGGTGAAAGGCAGGGTTTCGCCCGCGCTCAACCGTGCTGAATAGTCTTCAATCGAAGGGTCGTTGCCAGCCGCAAACACCTTGTCCAGAAAGGCCAGCGCATCTTCGTTGCGATCCAGTTGCGACAGGACCTCGGACCGGGCGAGGGCCGCGCGGCGGGTGAATTGGGCGACGGCAGCATCATTTTCGGCGAAAATCGCTTCGGCCCCTTCAAAATCGCCAATTGAGGCCAGTGCTAGTGCCTTGTGGTACAGGGCAAACTCGCGCAGGCCGTCCTGGGTGGAAACAGTGTCGAACTGTTCCATCGCCTTAGTCATTTCGCCCTGGCCCAGATAGGCCCAGGCGATCATCAGCCCGTCCACCAGAGGCCCGACGCCTTGCGTTTCGGGATCACGGGCCAGCAACTCATCCAGTTTGCCGTCCGCGATCAAGTTGGCCGCAATCACCATGCGCGCGGGCTGGCTGTTCAAACCGGCGTCTTCGATGGTTTGTGCGATGGGCAGGGCGCGCTGAACTTCACCCAGCGCCAGCCGCGCCAGAAGAACGCTTTCCAGCAGTTTCTCGTTCTGCGGGTCAAACCTCAGCGCCTGTGCGTAGTATTTTTCGGCTGCGGTATAGTCGCTTTCATAGATCGCCTGACGCCCGGCCAGATAGGACCCGGCACCGGTATCCGCAAATCCGGGCATTGCAACCGAAGAAGAGAGCAGCACGGCCAGTGCCGCGCGACGTACCAAGGAAACCACCGAAATCCTGCCTTGCTGTCGTTGTCTGAACGACAAGCTAGGGCTTTGGCCGGTCAGAGGCAATGGCAGAGCCTTCACGACCCTGCCAGAGCCCGTATTTTCGCTTACATGTTGGGATAGTTCGGACCGTCCCCACCCTGCGGCGTGGTCCAGGTGATGTTCTGGCTGGGGTCCTTGATGTCACATGTTTTGCAATGCACGCAGTTCTGGAAGTTGATGACGAATCGCGGTCCGCTTTCATCCTCGACCATCTCGTAGACGCCCGCCGGGCAGTACCGCTGCGCCGGTTCGTCGAACTTGGGCAGGTTCACTTTGACTGGGATATCCGGGTCCGCCAGTTTCAGATGGCAGGGCTGGCTTTCCTCGTGGTTGGTCGCGGCAAAGGACACGTTGGTCAGACGGTCGAAGGACAGCGTGCCGTCGGGTTTGGGATAGTCGATGGGCTGGTGCCTGCTGGCATCCTCGGTCGCTTCGGCATCGTTCTTGCCATGCCCCACGGTACCAAACAGCGAAAAGCCCAGCGTGTTGGTCCACATGTCCAGACCGCCCAGCATCAGGGATGCGGTCAGGCCCCATTTCGACCAGATCGGCTTGACGTTGCGCACCTTCTTCAGGTCTGACCCGATGGCGCCTTCGCGCACGTCAGTTTCATAGGCGGTCAGTTCGTCGCCAGACCGGTCGGCCTTGATGGCGTCAAAAGCGGCCTCGGCCGCCGCCTTGCCCGACAGCATGGCGTTGTGGTTACCCTTGATGCGCGGCACGTTGACCATGCCCGCCGAGCAGCCCAGCAGCGCCACACCCGGCGCGACCAGTTTCGGCATCGACTGATAGCCGCCTTCGGTGATGGCACGGGCACCATAGGCCACGCGCTTGCCGCCTTTCAGAAGCTCGGCCACCATCGGGTGATGCTTGAAGCGCTGGAATTCCATGTAGGGATACAGATGCGGGTTCTTGTAGTTCAGGTGGACCACGAAACCGACATAGACCTGATTGTTTTCAAGGTGATAGATGAACGATCCACCGCCCGCGTTGCTACCCAGAGGCCAGCCCATGGTGTGGGTGACCGAGCCCTCTTTGTGCTTGGCCGGGTCAATCTCCCAGATCTCTTTCATGCCGACGCCGTATTTCTGCGGCTCTTTACCGGCAGACAGGTCGTATTTGGCGATGACCTCCTTGGAGAGCGACCCGCGCACGCCTTCCGACAGAAAGACGTATTTGCCGTGCAGTTCCATACCCGGTTCGGTGTTCGGGCCATAAGACCCGTCCGGTTCCAGACCAAAGACACCGGCAACGACGCCCTTAACCTCACCGTTCTCGCCATAAACCAGTTCCGAGCACGCCATGCCGGGGAAGATCTCGACACCCAGTTCTTCGGCCTGTTCGGCCATCCACCGGCAGACATTGCCCATCGAGACGATGTAGTTGCCGTGGTTGTTCATCAGCGGCGGCATGGGGAAGTTGGGGATGCGGATCTGACCGGCCTCGCCCAGCATGTAGAAATTGTCTTCGTTGACCGGCGTGTTCAGCGGCGCGCCCTTGTCCTTCCAGTCGGGGATCAGCGCGTCCAGACCGCAGGGGTCCAGCACCGCGCCCGACAGGATATGCGCGCCCACTTCCGAGCCCTTTTCCAGAACCACGACATTCAGGTCGGCATCCAGCTGTTTCAGACGGATGGCCGCTGACAGGCCCGCGGGGCCTGCGCCCACGATCACCACGTCATATTCCATCGCTTCGCGTTCAATCTCGGCCATCGCGGGCTCCTTAGCTAACTTTCCGAATTGGCGCTGTTCTCATGCGGTCGGCGCAATATTCTTTCTCGGCTGATTACATGGTCGGAAAGACTCAGGTCAATCGAAACACGGCGTAACATTCGCGCTATGCGGCAGATCATGCCTCTGGCGCATCCCCCATCAGGTATCTGGGACCGCTCCCATGGGATTTGGCCCGGTCATCGGGGTTGTAAAGCCTGCATTTCGGCAGGCTCAGGCAGCCGCAGCCGATGCAGCCGTCCAGATTGTCGCGCAGCCGGACCAGCGTGTCGATTCGCTGATCCAGACGGGCGCGCAGATTGACGCTGATATCCTTCCAGTCCTGCGGCGTGGGCGTCCGGTTTCCGGGCAGGTCCGACAGGACCTCGCGAATCTCGGGCAGGGTCAGGCCGAATTGCTGGGCGATCATGACAAAGCTTAGCCGCCTGATATCCGCCCGCTGATACCGGCGCTGCCCACCTGCGTTGCGCCACGGCGCGATCAGGCCCTGTGCCTCGTAATACCGGATTGCTGACACCGCCAGCCCGGTGCGCCGCGCCAAGGCCCCTATCGCCAACCCGTCGGAAACCGCCATCATGCCCTCGCAAATAATCCTTGACCTAAAGTTAGGTTTAGAAATTACGGTGAGTCGAAACAAGCCTGAAAATCGAAAAGGAGACCCCATGATGGCGACACTGGAACACACAAACTTCACCGTCCGCGACCCGAAAGCCTCGGCCGAGTGGATGGAGAAGGTCTTTGGCTGGAAAACCCGCTGGGAGGGCCCGGCCATCGCCGGCGGCTACACCGTGCATGTGGGCAGCGCGCATACCTATCTGGCCCTTTATGCACCCGAGAACCCGAAACCGGCAGGCGAAAGCAGCTATGACATCGTCGGCGGGCTGAACCATGTGGGCGTTCTGGTCGAAGACATTGACGCGACCGAGGCCAGAGTGATCGAGGCCGGGTTCACCCCCACGTCGCACGCGGATTACGAGCCGGGCAAGCGGTTCTATTTCGACGATGACAACGGCATCGAGTTTGAGGTGGTTCAATATGATTGAGATGCTCTGGCTTGGAACCGAAGCGCACCGATGGCGGCGCGGCAATCTTTTGGGCCACCGCCACAGGCGACCTCCGCCGCCGCCGCGGCGGCGCTAAATCGCGAATTGAACGAACGGGGTCTTGTCGCCTCTTGCAATTCACGCCTCATTTGGGTCAGGTATTCAGCAACCCATCTTTCGCCCCGACGCTTTCCATGCGGCGGGGCGGCTCAATTTATGCGTGGACGACAAGAGTATGGAAAAAATTCCAATGACGCCTGCGGGCAATGCCGCGCTCGCGGCGGAGCTGAAGAACCTCAAATCCGTCGAGCGCCCGGCGATCATCGAAGCGATTGCAACCGCCCGGGAACTGGGTGATTTGAAGGAAAACGCCGAATACCACTCGGCCCGGGAAAAGCAGGGCTTTATCGAAGGCCGCATCAAGGAACTGGAAGGCATCCTGTCGTTGGCCGACGTGATCGACCCCGCCAAGCTGTCCGGTGCGATCAAGTTCGGGGCGAAGGTGACGCTGGTCGATGAGGATACGGACGAAGAAAAAACCTGGCAGATCGTCGGCGAGTACGAGGCCAATATCGAAAACGGCCTGCTGAACGTCAAATCGCCCATGGCCCGCGCCCTGATCGGCAAGGACGAAGGTGACAGTGTCGAGGTGCGCACCCCCGGCGGCGTGCGGTCTTACGAAGTTCTGAATATCGAATACGCCTGATCCGGAGCGCGTGTCATGTCGGGGCCCAACCCAGACCCGGAAAGCGAACGGCCAACCTCATTGGGCATCTATGATCGTCCCAAGCAATCCAGCGTGACCGGGATCGAGATCGCGGCGCTGGTGCTGAGTGTGATCTGGCTGGTCGTGTCGGTTGTGTTTCTGGTTCTGCCCGGTCAGGGGCAGGGCGGATTTGTCGTGTCCTTTCTGGCCGTCTTCATGCCGGTGGCGATGATCTGGGTCGCGGCCACCGCCATGCGCGCCAGCCGCGTAATGCGCGAGGAAAGCGCCCGGCTACAGACGGCGATTGATGCGATCCGGCAGGCCTATGTCGTCCAGCAGCAGCGCGCCGCCAGCACGTCCGAGCCCACCGTGACCAAAAAGCTGGACGAAATCGCCGCCGCCGCGAAAAAGACCGAAAGCGCGCTGGCGACGTTTTCGACCAAGCGTGGTGAGTCGGTGGCCTCGGGTGCACGGGCTGCTGCGCCCGACGACCAGACCTCGCTGGAACTTGGCACCCCGGCCGAAGATATCGCGCCGCCGCTGACCACCGGCATCTTCATCCGGGCGATGAACTTCCCCGAGACCGAGAACGACACCGAAGGGTTCAATGCCCTGCGGATGGCGTTGAAGGACCGGAAGGCCGCGCAATTGGTGCAAGCCTCGCAGGATGTTCTGACCCTGCTCAGTCAGGAAGGCATCTATATGGACGACCTGCGCCCTGACATGGCCCGGCCCGAGATCTGGCGTCAGTTCGCCCAAGGCGCGCGGGGTCGCTCGATTGCGGCCCTTGGCGGCATCCGCGATCGGTCTTCGCTGGCGCTGACGGCCGCACGTATGAAACAGGACCCGATCTTTCGCGACGCGGCGCATCACTTTCTGCGCCGCTTCGACAATATGATTGTCGAGTTCGAGCCGGGTGCCAGCGACAGCGAACTGACCGCACTGGGTGAGACCCGAACCGCCCGCGCCTTCATGCTGCTGGGGCGTGTGGCAGGAACCTTCGACTAGTCCGGCGTAACTGTCCAACTCATCTTGGTGGCGCTGCTGAAGCCGAAAACATGCCGAAACGGGCCAGTCTGTTCCTGACAGATGGCCCGGAACCCCTCGCGCTCATAGAGCGCACGTGCGCGAGGGTTGCTGTCGATCACGTCCAGATGCACCTGCGTCGCCCCAGACCGGCGGGCCTCGTCCTTGATGGCGGTCAGCAGAGCGGTGCCCACCCCCTGCCCATGCGCCTCTGCCGCAACAAAGATGCCGTCCATTTGGAAGACGCCGGGCTGCAGATCACGCTCCAGTACGCTCAGAACCAATGCGCGCCATAACGCGCCAAACCAGCCGTAGACGCCCGCCAGATCGGACATGCTGCCCCCGGCCAACCCGCCTTCGCGGGTTTTGAACCCCGCCAATCCCAGCATCCTGCCATCCGCATCGCGCGCAACCAGCGCGAAGTCGGGGTTCAGGGCGCGCGCAAAGAAGGCGATACCCTTTTCATCCGGCCCCATCACCCGGTTCAGCTTGGCCGAAAACGCCTGCCAAAACAGGCTCGCCGCCAAAGGCCGTTCCGCCGGGATGAACCCGCGCGATACGGTGACGGTCACAGACCGAAACTGCCGTAGGGCAAAAACCGCACCATGTCGCCGGGCCTGATATCCCGCGCGCCGTCTTCGATTTCCACCAGCCCCTCGGCCCAGCTGAGGCCGCTGATCCGGCCCGAGCCTTCGGAATGGAACACCTCGGCCCGCCCGTCGCGGATGCGCGCGCGCAGGTATTCCCGCCGCCCCGGCTTTTTGCGTTTCTCAAACGCCGCCGGAACGTCGAACGCCTGCGGTTCCGACCAGCCTTCGCCCGACATCAGGCCCAGCGCCGGGCGGGCGAAGATCAGAGTGCACACCAAGGCCGCCACCGGATTGCCCGGCAGGCCAAAGACCGGCGTGCCCGCCCACAAACCCAGCGCCAGGGGACGGCCCGGTTTCAGCGCGATGCGCCATTCCTGCATCGCCCCGGCCTGCCGCAACAAGGCCGAGACGTGGTCTTCATCCCCCGCCGAGGCACCGCCGCTGGTCAGGACCACATCCGCTTGTTCAGCCGCCGCGTCCAGCCGCGCTCGCAGGACCTCACGATCATCGGCCACTCGGCCCATATCGACCGGGGCAAACCCTATGCGGTCCACCAGAGACAACAGCATCGGGCGGTTGGCGTCATAAATCTGCCCCGGCCCGGCGACATCTCCCGGTTCGACCAACTCGTCGCCGGTGGACAGAACCGCCACGCGCAACGGCTTGCGCACCGAGACCTGTGCCACGCCAATGGCCGAGAGCAGGGCCAGATCGGCAGGCGTCAGACGCCGCCCGGCGGGCAGCGCAGTGTCGCCCTCGGCCACGTCTTCCCCGGCGTCGCGGGCATTTGCGCCTTGTTTCAGGGGCCCGTTGAAGGCGATATGCCCGTCTTTCAGGGTCACGTCTTCTTCGAGGATTACCGTATCCACCCCGACCGGCAGCGCCGCGCCAGTCAGCACCCGCAGCGCGAAACCTGCAGGAACCGTGCCGTCAAACGGGACACCTGCAGCCGCGCGCCCCTCGGCCAGCGGCATCACCTGCGCGCCTTCAGGCGCGCGCCCAGCAAAGCCGTACCCGTCCACGGCGCTATTGGGCAGCGGCGGGTTTGACCGTTTCGCGATCACGTCCGCAGCCAGCACCCGGCCTGCGGCCTGCGGCAACGCGACCGTCTCAACACCCGTCACCACGCTGAGCCTGTCGCGCAGCAGAGCCAGCGCGTCATCCACCGGGGTCCAGTTCACCCCCGCGGGCAAGGCGAAGCAATCGTTGCGCAGCGGTGGCGGGGCGATGTCAGGTGTGCTCATAATCCGACCTCCTTCAGGATGAAATCCGCAATGGCGGCGGTGTCGTTCAGATCGAAAACCGGGATGTCCACATCCAGCGGCGTGTCGCTGGCCACAGCGCGGACCGTCGCATCATTGCCCGCAATCAGCGGGTTTTTGGCTTCGGCGCGAAACGCCTCGACCTTGGGGTGGCCTTCGCGTTTGAACCCCTCGATCAGCACCAGATCGACCGGAGACAGCCGCGCCAGCAGCGTATCCAGCGCAGGCTCAGGCGCGCCGCGCAACTCCTGCATCAGCGCCACGCGCTGGCCCGAGGCCAACAGCACCTCGCGCGCGCCTGCAACCCGGTGGCGATAGCTGTCGGTCCCCTGCTGATCGACATCGACAGCGTGATGGGCACGTTTGACGGTCGAGACCGAGAATCCCCGGTTGGATATCTCGGCCACCAGACGTTCCATCAATCCGGTTTTGCCTGCGTTTTTCCAGCCGGTGACGCCATAAACCCTCATGCCCGCTCCAGCAGTCTTTGCGCCCGATCCAGATCGGCGGGCGTGTTGACGTTGAAGAACGGATCGAACGGCTGGGCCTGAAACAGCGCCTCGCGCCCGTCATGCTGATCGGTCCACAGCACCACCTTGCGCAGCCCGTCCGTCAGCGCCGCGCGCAAATCATCGCGCAAAGCGACGGGCCAGAGGCCAAAGGTCGGGTGCCGGTTGACCCGCATGCCGCCGCCGGATTTCAGCGCCTTCTCCCCGGTGCGCGGGGTCGTTGCCAGCACCAGTGGATGCGTCTGCCCCTCGGCAGCCTGCGTCAGACGCGCCACCAGATCGTGCGGAAAGAACGGCGTGTCGGCGGCGGCGGTGACGATACGGTCGGCCCCTTGTTCAGCCGCCCAGTCCAGCCCGGCCAGCACACCGGCCAAAGGGCCCGCGAACCCGTCGATCGAATCCGCGATGACCGGCAGGTTCAGATCGGCAAACCGCGCCGCCTCGCCATTGGCGTTCAGCGCCAGCCCGTCGACCTGCGGAGCCAAACGGTCAATCACATGGCCCAGCAGGCTTTGCCCGCCGATTTGCAAAAGGCCCTTGTCGCCGCCGCCCATCCGGGTGGCAAGACCGCCTGCGAGGATGATGCCGAGAGGTTTGGTCAAGCTGCCCTCTCCGCAGAACGCCAGTTTTCAACCGTTTCAAGGAAGTTCTGAGCGTCCCCTGTGCTCAGAAGTTTCTTGGGCAGCACATAGACGAAAGCACCAGCGTAAAAGAAGAACCCAGCCTTATCTTCGACAACTTTTTCAACAGCACGCCAAGAAACACTCCAAGTTACATAGGGCGACCGCATATCCAAACCGTCTGACGTGAATGTAAAGTCAGTTCCGCCGCTGTAAATCGGCGATGCCATCATCTGTCTGACTTTCAGCCTTCTGGAAAAACGTTCCGCAAAAAAAAGCACGCCAGCTCCAATTATCCCTCCGGATACAGGTGCAAAAAGACCTTGTGTCAGAGGGAGAGCGCCAAGCGCACGAAACGCTATGAAAGCGACAACAATTCCGCCAACAACGGCCAAAATTCCTCTTATTGAATCCAACGCCACGTAGCCCCAGTAAGCGCCTTTTCCGGTGTTACTTTGCCTGCACTTACCCATGGCTCTAACGAGGATCTTGTCGTCAATTTGTTCTGACAAGTGATATTTGTAAGTCAATGTCTACTCCGCACTCTTCCGCCTGTGTTTCTTATCCTCAACCGCCACGCTCGCCGGGTCGACATCGCGCACCAGCCGGTCCTCACCCGACAGGCACACGAACCTCTGCCCACGCATGCGGCCGATCAGGGTCAGGCCGACCTCGCGCGCGATCTCCACACCCCAGGCGGTGAAGCCCGAGCGTGACGCCAGAACCGGGATGCCCATCATCGCCGTTTTGATCACCATCTCGGATGTCAGACGGCCAGTTGTATAGAGTATCTTGTCCGCCGCCCCTTCGCCCTCGGACAGCATCCAGCCTGCGATCTTGTCGACGGCATTGTGGCGGCCCACGTCTTCCATATAGACCAAAGGTCGGTTTTCGCGGCACAGGACCGTGCCGTGGATCGCCCCGGCCTCAAGGTACAGCGACGGGGTGCGGTTGATCTTTGCCGCCAGTTCATACAGCCATGAGGTGCGGACCGAGACCTGCGGCAGGCGCACATCCTCGAGCCCCTCCATCATGTCACCGAACACCGTACCCACAGCGCAGCCGCTGGTACGGGTCTTTTTCTTCAGCTTGTCCTCGTATGACGTCTGTCGCGCGGTGCGCACCACTACGGTTTCCAGATCGTCGTCATAATCGACACGGGTAATTTCATCATCGGTCAGCAGCATCCCCTGATTGCGCAGGAAGCCCAGCGCCAGATATTCGGGGTAATCGCCAATAGTCATCGCGGTCACGATTTCCTGCGCGTTCAGGAAAATCGTCAGCGGGCGTTCCTCGACCACCGAGATCTGGCTGATCTCGCCATTCTGGTCCACGCCCTCAACCGCACGGGTCAGACGGGCCGCGCCGGGATCGGGGGCGATGAGGTAATCCGAGACATCCAGTTCCGTGGCCAATTGCAACCCTTTCCCAAGACCGCTACTGCTGCTGCGATCACCATAGGATTTAGCCATGGCCTCCGCCACATCCAAGTCATACTTCTGGAAGGGTTTTCGCGACGGCACGCCGTTTGTCTTCGTGGCCATCCCCTTTGGCTTGCTGTTCGGCGTCTTCGCGACCGAGGCCGGGTTGAACGTCGTCCAGACCATGGCGTTTTCGGCCACCGTGTTTGCCGGGGCCGCGCAATTCACCGCCTTGCAGCTTTTGCAGGACAACACGCCCACGGTGATCGTGTTGATCTCGGCGCTGGCGGTGAATTTGCGGGTGGCGATGTATTCGGCCTCGCTGACACCTTATCTGGGGGCCGCGCCGCTGTGGCAGCGGGCTTGTGCTGCCTATCTGATCGTGGATCAGTCTTACGCTAGTTCCATCGTGCGGTTCGAGAAAGAGCCCGACATGACAGTGCCGCAGCGGATGGCCTATTTCTTCGGCGCGGTCACACCGATCACACCGCTTTGGATAATCGCCACCTATCTGGGAGCCGTTCTGGGAACGCAAATCCCGGAAAGCTGGGCGCTGGACTTCGCGCTGCCGATTACCTTTCTGTCCATGATCGGTCCGATGATGCGGACCTTGGCCCATGTGGTGGCCGCCTTGGTTGCCATCGTTGTCGCGCTGTTGACCGTTGGCGTGCCATTCAATCTGGGCCTGCTGATCGCAGGCGCGGCAGGCATGGTCACAGGTGCACAGGCTGAACTGATGCTGGAGCGACGAAAGATATGAGCAAGATCGACCCGACCACCATGTGGATCGTCATCGCCGGTCTCGCGATTGGCAGCTACGCACTGCGGTTTACCTTTATCGGGCTGGTCGGAGACCGCCCGATGCCGCCCTGGCTGCTGCGCCATCTGCGCTACACCGCGGTGGCGATCATCCCTGCGCTGATCGCGCCGCTGGTCGTGTGGCCCTCGGCCACTGAAGGGCAGCCGGACCTGCCGCGCATGGCTGCAGCGGCGGTGGCTTTGACTGTGGGGTATGTCACCAAGAACGTGCTGGCGGCGATCTTCAGCGGGGCCGCCACGCTTTACGGGCTGTTGTATCTACTGGGCTGACGCATCCAGCTGATTGAGCCGCGCGTTGTTCGCCGCCAAACCCTTTTGCAGGTCCGCATCGTCGTTCTCGCGGTAGTCCTCGGTCACCACGCCGGGAAGCTGGCCGAATTGTTCGGACAGTTTGACCGGGTAGAAGGTCACATCGATCTCTTCAAACCCCGGCACCTGCTGCAAGAGGCGTGCGGTGGAGTTTGCGCAGTAGGCCCCGGCAACCGGCCCCGACTGTTTCGCCAGTTGCAGCGCGATCTCGGCCTGCTGCGGTGTCACTTCGATGGTCTGGATGCGGGCATAATGCGTCTCGCGCGCATGGGCGCTGCGATAGGCACGCTCGACCGCCGGGGTGATACCGTAGAGGACGTCATCCTTCATCGGCACAACATCCGCCTGGAACGAGCCTGCGGGGTCAAAGATCACCCGCTCGCTGCCGCCGATCATCAACGACGTGTGCGCACCCGAACCGGTGCGCGTGTTGATCATCGTATAAAGCGTCAGGGTCGAGGGGCCGGGATCGCGGTAAGATCGGGCCACAATTTCAGACTGATCCGCCTGCGGACGGTTCGAGCCCGCGCAGCCTGCTAGCGTGGCCGCCAGAAGGCAGGCGATCAGGATGCGAAACACGGCTGCCCCCGCTTCGGCTTAGGACGCGAAAACCGCCAGGAACAGGCACAGGAAGGCGATTGCCACCACGCACCATGTTGTGGCCTTGACGAAGCCATTGAAGGTTTTGGTTTGAACCGTGATGTCCATTTCGCCGTGCTTGTGTTCAGCCATGAGTCGAAGATTCCTAGTTCGCGTGTTTGATCTGTTGGATAATGGAAAATCCGGGGCCTGTCACCACGTCATTCGCGCGCAGGGGCGCGCTCGCCAAAGACCGAGCATCCGGGATAACCGAACCCCCACCGCCAGGGCAGACCGCTGCAGGGGCCGCCGCCGAACCGTACCGCTCCGTACAGCGCATCGGCGGTCAGGGCGTGCACGTTGCGAATCTGGTCGGGGGTCATGTCGTAGCGGGTGGCATATTCATCCGCATGTTCTTCCCCATGGGCTTTGACGCAGGAGCGCAAGGTTTCGTCGGCGGACAGGCGGGCATCGTAACTGTCAACCGCGCGAGTTGCCCCGCCTGCGTTATGATAGGCGCGGTCGTGGGTCACGCAGCAGCCCTCCCACGGCGGGTGGGCCTGAAAAAGCTCTCCGATCTGAGGGAAAGTGTCAGCGACCCAGCGCCAACTGGCCGACAGGCCGCCCGAGCAGCCATCGGTTTCGAACGGCGTCAGTTCGGCCTCGCCCCGCTGCGCGATCAGGGCGCGGTGGGCGGGCATCTCGACCCCGCGCATCAGGTCCTGCGCCGATACCGGGGCAGACAGCGCGACCAAGAACAGCGCCAGCCTAGGGGCTTTCATCGCGCATCGCCTCGGTATCGACCTGCAGGCCGAATGTGGTGGCAAGCCACAGCAACAGCCGCTCGGCCGGGCCCATCTCGGCGCGCACGCGCAGAACCTCGTTGGCCATGGCGGGGCGGTCGGTGATCAGCCCGTCCACACCCATCGAGGCCATGGCCGACATCTGCAGCGGGTCGTTCACCGTCCAGACATAGATATCCTTGCCCGCGTCATGCACTTGCCGGATCAACCCCGGCGACACGGTTGCGGCGTTCACCGCCACGAAATCGCCGTCCAGACCCGACAGATCGCCCACGGCGGTGGCCGCCAGAACGCCCGCGCGCCAGTCGGGGCGGATCGCCTTCATCTTTTGCACCGCGGGGTATTTCAGCGACATGGTGGCAATGTCGTCCTGCATGCCCAGTTCCTCGACCAGCGCGGCAACGCGGTTTTCCAGATCGACATCATGGCCGTAGTATTTCAGTTCGATGATCACCTTGGCACGGCCTTTCGCGGCCTCAAGCACCTGACGCAATGTGGGCGTGCGCTCGTCTGCATATTCCGGGCCGAACCAACTGCCGATGTCGATCTCGGCCACATCCGCCATCGTGGCGTCCCAGACCTTGAGGTTCACTCCGGCCAGTTTCATGAAATCACTGTCATGGGCGACGATGACCACATCATCCGCCGTTTCCTGCACGTCGATCTCGACCCAGTCCGCGCCATCCTCAATGGCTTTCAGGACCGAGGCCATGGTGTTTTCCGGCCGCAAAGCCGCCGCGCCGCGATGGCCGATGACCTCTGCGTGGTCGGGGGCCTGCACGCGTTCCAGCAATTGATGGCTGAACACCCCGCCGATCACCAGCGCGCCCAGCGCCAGCCCGACCGCTACGACCAAAGGAACCCCCAGGCGCCCCGGCTCGGGATGCGGAGGCTCTTCCGTCCTGATCTCGAAGTACCGGTCCAGCAGCACCGCCAGCGCCCCCAGTGCCGTAGCCGCCAGAACCAGCCCGGCCAGAGACCACAGGCCCGCAACCAGCAAGCTGTAAATCAGCGCCAGCCGCAGATGGCTGGCCCCCTGCAGCGGTACGAGGGCAAACAGCAGCCCGGCGATCCATGCGATCGCGGCAGCAATGACAAAGCGCAGGATCAGCCACAGAACCAGCTGAACCTTGAGGCGGCCCCGCTTGCCCTCCATCCGCTGGGCACTGATGTTGAAGGCATGGGCCGGGTGGATGGTTTCGAACAGCACCAGATGCAGGCCCAGCGCCCAGGCCGAGAGCCTGCGGATCAGCACCCAGGCCATCACCAGCGCCACGGCTCCGATCAGGCCAGCCGCAACCAAGAAGGCGGGTGGATGGAAGGTCAGGTAATAGTTGATGTCATATTCGGTCAGCGTCCACCACGCGATCAGCCCCGCCACAGCCAGAAACGGCAGCGCCAGCAGAAGCACCCGTAGAATGAACCGCGCCGCAAAGCCAAAGAGTGCAGGCAGACGCGACAGGATCAGGCCGATGGCGGCACTGCCCGCGCGCCAGGGATCGGATTCGCCCATCCTCAGCGATCCGGCCATGACCGAGAAGACAAAGACCTCGGCCAGCAGAAACAGGCTGAGCACCACGATGGCCGCAACAAAGCCTACCGGCGACAGGATGAACATCGCGATGTCCTGATCCGTCAGCGCCGTCTGGTCCGACAGCGACACCGCCAGATTGACCGCCGCCGCCACACCGGGCGCGATCAGCGCGATCAGCAGCAGGCGCACGGCGAGGTAGATCGGCACAAACACCCACCGTCGTCTCCAGGCACGGGCATAGGCAGTTGTAACGGCTGAGAAAGTGGTCACGCGCGCGGCCTCCTGAATGGTTCACTCATTCAAGGCTGCGAAAGCGTGAATTGCAAGTCAGCTTTCTTCCAGATCGGCGGCCAGACGAAAGCCGATGCGGTTGGCGGGCTTGTCCTCGACCGATTTGGGCAGGGCGCGCAACATCACGTTCAACTGGGTGACATGCTGCACCAGTTGCGTCCGCGCGCCTGCACCATCCGAGCCATAGAAGGTGATCACGTCGGGGTCGAAATACCCCATCCCCTCGATCCGCATGACGCCCGCATCGCCGCCGGTGAAGCCCATGGCAACCTCATGGTCGCCATCCAGGGTCTTCTCAAAGTTCTGGATATAAAGGATCAGGCGTTCATAGGCCCATTGGGCGGGACTTTTTGTTTCGACGGGCTTTTGCAGCGGGCCGGGCAGGTTCTTGGCACCGGATTCTGCGTCGGGGTTGGCGTGAACCTCGTAACAGCGTGGCAGGGCGGCGGCTTCGGCGGCCTCGGCCGAGGTTTCGATCTGGTCCTGCATCGCGTTACCCTTTGCGCTGAAACTCCCACGCCCCGTCCGCGCGCTGCGTCCGGGTGACAGACCCAATGTGGTAGAGATGGTTCAGGTGTGCAACCGCTTCGACCAGTGCAAGCCCATATTCGCCTTCGCTGATGGTGCGTTTGAACAGCGGCAGGAAGCAATCGGACGCCGTTTTGGGCCTGTCCAGATCGTCCAGCAGGCGCGCCAGCGCCCCGTGGTGATTGTCGATCAGTTGCTGCATCCGCAGGGGCAGCCCGGTGAAGGGCAGCTTATGACCGCCCAGAACCAGATGATCGTCGCGCGCCAGCAGTTTCAACCGCTCGCAGGCTTCCAGCCAGCCTGAGACCGGATCGGCCAGCGGCTCAGTGGCGTACACTCCCAGATTGGGACTGATCGAGCTGAGGATCTGGTCGCCGGTCAACACCAGATGGTCGTCGCGGCTCCAAAACGTCGCGTGTTCGGGCGCGTGGCCGTTGCCCATATGGACGTCCCAGTCACGCCCGCCCATGCGGATCACATCACCCTGTTTGATCCGGGTAAAGCCCAGCGGCATCGGATAGACGGTATCGGCAAAATTGAAGGGCCGGTCGGCCATCCGTTTGGCCAGAATCTCAGCGTCCATGCCCGCACCGCGATAGAAATCCAGCGTCTCCTGCGGCCAGCTTTCCTGCACATCCAGCGTCAACATCCGTGCGAATAGCCAGGCGGTGCGGCTAGCCACCAGTTCGGCCCCATGTTCGGACTGAAACCACCCGGCATTGCCCACGTGATCCGGATGGTGATGGGTAATCACCACGCGGTTCACCGGTTTGCCAGCCAGCGGGCCAGAGAGCAGTTGTTCCCACAAACCTCGGGTCTTTTTGGTCGAAATGCCGGTATCAATCACCGTCCAACCATCGCCATCATCCAGCGCATAGATGTTCACGTGATCCAGCGCCATTGGCAAAGGCAGCCGCATCCACAGCACGCCCTTGGCAACCTCAACCGCCTCGGCGCCCGAGGGTGCTTCGGGCCACGGATATCGGATCGTTGCGGGCTCCACGCCGTCCATCACGCGATTAGCTCATCGGGGCTGAGTGCAAAAAGGTCCCCCGCCCCGGTCTGCGCCTGTGCCAGCAGACCGGAATATTCGGGCAGCAGGGCGTTGATATAGAACCGCGCCAGTTTTGCGCGCGGACCGTCCGGGTCGGCCAGCGCCGAGACCAGATGGTAATGCCCGCCCAACACCCGAGCAAAGGCGCGAAGATAGGCCGCCGCACCGGCAAAGCGGTCGTTCAGATCGTCCCGGGCAACCAGCCATTCGGTCGCCTCGCGCAGCGACTCGGTCGCTTCCCAAACCGGACCGGCGAGGTCGGGCATGGTGGCACGGGCCTGCTCGGCATGATCTTCGATCTCGTCCAACAGGCGCGAGGCCGCCTCGCCCCCGTCCATCATCTTGCGACCCACAAGGTCCATCGCCTGAATGCCGGTGGTGCCCTCGTAAATCGCAGTGACGCGAACGTCGCGGCAGAATTGCGCGGCCCCGGTTTCCTCGACATAGCCCATGCCGCCATGCACCTGCATCCCGGTCTCGGAGACACGAATGCCGGTCTCGGACCCGAAGGTCTTTCCGATCGGCGTTAGAAGCGCCGCGCGCGCCACCCAATCGGCATCGCCGGTGGCCTGTGCCATGTCGATGGCCACCGCGTTGGCCATCAGGATCGCGCGGGCCGCAAATGTATCGGCGCGCATCTCAAGCACCATCCGGCGCACATCCGCATGGTCGATGATCGTGCCCGATGCGGTCTTGCCCTGCTTGCGCTCGGTCGCATAGGCCAGCGCGTGCTGATAGGCCCCTTCGGCCACGCCAACCCCCTGACCGCCGACCCCAAGACGGGCGTTGTTCATCATCGTGAACATCGCTGCCATGCCGCCATGTTCCTCGCCGACAAGCCAGCCTTTGGCCCCGTCATACTGCATTACACAGGTCGGAGAGCCGTGCAGGCCCATCTTGTGTTCCAGCGAGACAACCTTCAGGTCATTTGCACCACCGGGATTGCCGTTTTCATCCGGGATGAACTTGGGCACCAGAAACAACGAAATCCCCTTGGTTCCCGGCACGCCATCCGGCAGGCGCGCCAGCACCAGATGGCAGACATTTTCGGCGAAATCGTTATCGCCCCACGAAATGAATATCTTCTGCCCCGTCACCGCGTAAGTGCCATCCCCGTTGGGTTCGGCCCGCGAGGCCAGCGCGCCGACATCCGAGCCCGCCTGCGCCTCGGTCAGGTTCATGGTGCCGGACCAGTCGCCCGCCATCATCTTGGGGATATACAGCTCTTTCAGCGCGTCGCTGGCATGATGTTCCAGCGCCTCGATCTGCCCTTGGGTCATCAACGGGGCCAGTTGCAGCGACAGGCAGGCACCGGCAAACATCTCATTGACCGCCGTCGTGACCGAGACGGGCAACCCCATACCGCCATATTGCGGATCGCCATTGATCCCGATCCAGCCGCCTTCGGCGATGGCCTTCCACCCCTCGGCATAGCCCGGCGAGGTGCGCAAGATACCGTTTTCCAGCCGCGCCGGTTCCAGATCGCCGGGGCGCTGCAGGGGGGCCAGAACCTCTTCCGAAAGTTTTCCGGCTTCGGTCAGGATCGCGCTGACCACATCCGGGGTGGCATCGGCGAACTTGTCGGTGGCGGCGATCTGGTCAAACCCCACCACGTTGCGGAACAGGAATTCATAGTCTGAGATTGGGGCGCGGTATGGCATGACTTCCCTCAAAAGGCGGTCTGATTGGGTCGCGCAGACGGGCTTGGAATCGTCGGCCAGCACCGTTATGCACTTGGGCTTGGAACCATTACCTACCCTTCCCCTAGGTGCAGGCAACCGAAACGCGGCGTCACGATCCATGAACCTGACCGGTACTCTCGACCTCTCTGCCGATCCTGGCGGCATTGCCCGCGCGGCGGATTTACTACGGCGAGGCTTGCTGGTCGCCTTCCCGACCGAGACGGTCTATGGGCTGGGTGGCGATGCGCGCAACGGGCAGGCCGTGGCGGGGATTTACGCGGCCAAGGGGCGGCCCAGTTTCAACCCGCTAATCGCCCATGTGGCCTCGGTTCAGGCGGCGCAGCGCTTCGTGCAATGGTCGGATCAGGCCGAGGCACTGGCGGCGGCCTTCTGGCCCGGACCCCTGACGCTCGTTCTCCCGCTCCGCGAAGGACATGGCGTGTCTTCGCTGGTGACAGCGGGGCTCGAAACGCTGGCGGTTCGGGTGCCTGCTCATCCCACGGCCCGCGCGCTGCTGGCCGCATTTGATGGCCCGGTGGCCGCCCCCTCTGCCAACCCGTCGGGCCAGATCAGCCCCACCACAGCCGATCATGTCCGCGCCGGGTTGGGCGGGCGGATCGCCGCCATTCTGGATGACGGACCCTGCGGCGTCGGGCTGGAATCCACCATCGTCGGTCTGGCCGGAGAGCCCGCCTTGCTGCGCCCCGGCGGCGTGGCGCTGGAGCAGATCGAAGACGTTCTGGGCGCGCGCCTGCACGCGCATCAGCCGGGGGACTTGCTGACGGCACCGGGCCAGTTGCAATCTCATTACGCCCCCGACGCGCCCGTCCGTTTGAACGCGGAAACCCAGCAAGGGGATGAGGTTCTGTTGGGCTTTGGCCCCGTCGATTGCGACCTCAACCTGTCAGCCGATGGCGATCTGCCCGAGGCGGCGGCGAACCTGTTTGCGGCCCTGCACAGCCTGAACGCAACCGGTCGCCCGATTGCGGTGACACCGATCCCCGATCATGGTTTGGGTGCTGCGATCAATGACCGGCTGCGCCGCGCCGCCGCGCCGCGCGACAGCTGATCAGGCGCGGCCCGCGCTGGCGGACAGGGTCAGGGGATCGACGCCAAGTGTGGCCAAAGCGGCCTCCCACTTGTCATCATCCGGGACGTCGAACACCAGCTTCGAGCTTGCCTCGGCGGTCAGCCAGCCGTTCATCGCGATCTCATCCTCCAACTGGCCGGGCCCCCAGCCCGAATAGCCCAGCGTCAGCATCGAGTTGAGCGGCCCGCGCCCTGCAGCCAGATCCTCCAGCACGTCCAGCGTCGCGGTCATGCTGAAATCTTCGGAGATCTGCATCGAATGCAAGTTCGCCTCATAATCCGCGCTGTGCAGGACAAAACCACGCGACATCTCGACCGGGCCGCCGAAATGCACCAGACGCTCGCCCACCACCGGAATCCGGCAGGCGATGTTCAACTGTCCCAGCAGGGTCTTGAGCCGCAAATCCGAGGGTTTGTTGATGATCAGCCCCATCGCCCCGTCATCGCCGTGACTGCAGATATAGACGACCGAGTGATCGAATCGCGGATCACCCATGCCGGGCATCGCAATCAACAGTTTTCCGGTCAGGTCCATTGGGGGCATCTCATTCTTAGACTCCCCTCAACAATGACCCTGCGGCACCGGAATTGGCAAGGGAGCAGCGGATATTTCGGCAGATTTCATTCAAGTGACCGGAACGTGACTTGGAATCCGGGGCCGGACCGCGCATTTATGGGGTATGAAGACATTTCTGCACACCACCGCCGCCGCGCTGACGGCCTGTTTCGCTTTTGCCACATCGGCCCCGGCGCAGGGGCTGGACGGTGTTGTGCAACTGGACATTCTGGATGGCGGCCGCACAACAAGCGGCACCTATCTGGGGGCGCTTCGACTGACCCTGAAAGACGGCTGGAAGACCTATTGGCGCGCGCCCGGCGACGCCGGTATCCCGCCCGAGTTCGACTGGAGCGGGTCGGGCAATGTTGGCGACGTGTCGATCACCTGGCCCGCGCCGAATATCTTCAACCAGAACGGTCTGCAATCGATCGGGTACGAGGATCAACTGGTGCTGCCGGTCGAGATCACGCCCAGGAATCCAGCCAAACCCGTGCGCTTGCGCGGCGAGATGGATCTGGGTGTCTGCAAGGATGTCTGCATTCCCGAGCGTCTGGGTTTCGATCACACGCTGGACGCCGAGGCCGGACGCAACCCGGCCATCGCCGCCGCGCTGGCGCAACGGCCCTTCTCGGCCCGCGAGGCGCAGGTGAGGCAGGCCAGTTGCCATCTGAGTGCAACGCAGGACGGCATGCAGATTGAGGCCCGCGTGACCATGCCATCCGCAGGGGGGCGTGAGGTTGCGGTGATCGAACCGGGCAATCCGGTGCTTTGGGCCTCGCAACCCGAAACCGAACGGCGCGGCGATACGCTGATCGCGCGGTCCGAGATCATCAGCGCCTCGGGCGCGCCCTTCGCGCTGGACCGGTCGGAGATTCGCATCACCGTGCTGGGTTCTGAGCACGCGGTGGATATTCAGGGCTGCACAGCAGGCTGACTGTATGAGCCAAACCCCTAAGATTGGCGCTCTGGCGGTTGTGCTGCACCGGGGTCAGGTTTTGCTGGTGCAACGCAGCAAACAGCCCGATGCCGGGCTTTGGGGCTTTCCCGGCGGTCATGTGGAATGGGGCGAGACTGTCCTGCAGGCCGCGCAGCGGGAGTTGCTTGAGGAAACCTCGGTCACGGCGACCGCCACGCATTACCTCGAAAATCTGGATTTGCTGCGATCCGACGATGCGGGTCAGGTCGTCTCGCACTATCTGCTGGTGGGGGTCGCCTGTCGGTACGAAAGTGGCGCGCCTGTTGCCGGCGATGATGCATTGGATGCCCGCTGGTTTCCCATCGACCAAATCCGGCAGGGGGACCTGCCGATGAGCGCACGAGTCACTGACCTGCTGGAGCGGGCCCTGGCGGATTAAGCCCCCGCCCGGCCCCGCAAGCGGGTATAGAGCAGACCTGATGCAAACACACTGACAATCACAATCGGGATCGCGCCCGCAAGGAATGCACCCAGTCCCATTTGCAGAACGGCCATACCGTCTTCCCCGGCATAGAACCCCGACAGAACGTCAACCGGTGCTCCGGTGATCAGTGGCCACAGCATCGTCGCACCGAACCACAGCAGCAACGCCAGCGCCGTCGCGGCCAGCGATCCCTGCACCACCCGGTCCGGTGCCCGCATTGCGCGGCGCATGGCAGTCATTGGGCGCGAGACATCGTTGAGTATGGCCAGAAGCGCGGGCACGAGGATCAGGACCAGCAACATCCCGAAGCCCAGACCATAGACCAGCGTGATCACGGTCGGTTTCAGGAACTGCGCCTGCTGCGAGCCTTCATAGAGCAGCGGCGTCAGACCTAGCACCGTGGTCAGCGTGGTCAGCATCACGGGCCGCAACCTGTCCGCGGTGCCTTCGACAATCGAGGGCACAAGGCCACGCTCTTTCTGGTAAGCGTCAATCGTCGTGACCAGAACGATCGAGTCGTTGATGATGATCCCGCTCATGCCCAACAGGCCCACGACCGTGAACATGCTCAGCGGCACCTCCCAGATGTAATGACCCCAAATCGCCCCGACCAGTCCAAACGGGATGATCGCCATGACAACCAGAGGTCGGCTCCAGCTGGCAAAGACCCAGGCCAGCACCAGATAGATGCCGGTCAGGCACAGGATCAGGCCGGTGCGGGCCTCGGACAGGAATTCATCCTCCTGCTCGCTCAGGCCGGACATGCGCCATTCGACCTGTCGTTCGGCGGCGATGTTGGGCAGGATCACCTCGTTCAGGGCGCGTTCGATTTCGGCGGCGCGGGCGGGGTTGTCCTCGGAGATATCGCCATTCACCGAAATCACCCGCAGACCGTTTTCGCGGCGAACGGTGGAAAAGCCTGCCTCGCGCTCGACCGAAACCAGATCGGCCAGCGGCACATACACCCCGTCTGGTGAGCGCATCAGGGTCCGCTCAAGGAAGTCGGCGGTCAACTCGCCCTCGGGCAGTTCCACGCGAATTTCGGCGCTGCGGGGGCCATCGGGGAAGGTTGCGGCCTCGATCCCGTTCAGACGGTCGCGCAACACCCGGCCCAGCGTTTCGATCCGGAACCCAAGCGCTTCGCCCTGCGCGGTCAGGTCCAGGGTAAATTCTTCTTTGTCATAGGCCAGATTGTCTTCCAGCGCCGACACCTCGGGGTATTTGAGCAACTCGGCCTGCAGGTCCTCGGACGCGGCTTTCAGCGTGTTCACATCCGCGCCGGAAAACTCGACGTCAATGGCATCGCCCCCCGGACCAGAGCGCCAGCCCCGGAAGCTGAGCAGTTCGACCTTGGGATGGCGCGGCACGAATTCCTGCAGTTCGGCCACAAATTCGAAACTGGAATAGGGGCGCAGATCGGCGTCGATCAGTTCGATGGATATGCCGCCCAGAAGGTCGGAATCCTTGCCATCGGCCGCCGACAGGCCAAACCCGGCGCTTCCGCCGACCTCGGCCAGCACATAGTCGATGGGGTTGCGGCCATGACGGTCTTCGTAGATCTGCCCCAGCTCTTCGGTGGCGCGCTGCAATTGCCGCATCATGTCCAGCGTGTCGGCGCGGGTCGAACCCTCGACCATGATGAAATTGCCGGTGACCGAGCCGCGCTCGGGCGCGTTGAAGAACCGCCAGTTCACATCGCCCCGGATAAACAGGGCGACCTGGCTGGCCAGTATGACCACCATCATCGCCACCACAACATAGCGCGCCCAGACAACCCAACCGATGAGTGGGCGGAACAGGTGATCGCGCACCCAGCGGAAGCCCCGGTTCACCACCCGGTTGGGCCAGTCATACCAATGCTCTTTCGCGGAATGCGCGATGGCATGGGCCATGTGGTTGGGCAGGATCAGGAAACACTCGATCAGCGAGGCGATCAGCACCGCGATCACGGTATAGGGAATGTCGCGGATAAGTTCCCCGAACCTGCCGCCGACCAGCGTCAGGCCAAAGAAGGCAATCACCGTCGTGATCGTCGCGGCAAAGACCGGCATCGCCATGCGGCGGGCGGCGCGCTCGGCGGCGACCACGGGCGGTTCGCCCAATCGGCGGGCCCGGAAATCTGCGTGTTCGCCCACCACAATCGCATCATCGACAACGATGCCAAGGGTGATGATCAGCCCGAACAGCGACACCATGTTGATCGACAATCCGCCAATATACATAAAGGCAATCGCCGCCGACATGGCGACGGGAATCCCGGCGGCCACCCAAAACGCAATGCGCGCGTTCAGGAACAGAAACAACAGGCAGACAACCAGACCAAGCCCCATCAGGCCGTTGTCGATCAGGATGTTCAGACGGTCGGTGATTGCCTGCGCGCGGGTGCGGATGAGTTCCAGCGTCACCCCTTCGGGCAGGCTGGCCTGCATGTCGGTCACCACATCCTCGACCGCCCGCTGAATCGCGATGGCATCCCCCCCGTTCGAGCGGTCAACCCGGATCGACATGGCGGGATTGTCGCCGACAAAATAGCTGCGGTTGCGGGTCACCCCTTCCACATGAATCTGCGCGACATCCCGGATAAACAGCTTCGAGCCATCGGCAAAGTTGCGCAGGGCAATGCCTTCGATCTCTTCCGGGGTGCGCTTTTCCGCGCCGGTCCGGATGCGGGCATTGGCACCTGAGACATCCCCCGCCGGGCTGGCATTCACTTCGGCAGCAATGGCCGAGGCGATCTCGGACAGCGCGATATCGTTGGCGATCAGTTGCGCTGTCGGCACTTCGACAACAACACGCGGCGCGGCCACGCCACGGATCGTGGTGCGGGTGACGCCCGCGTCAAACAGGCGGTTTATCAACTCGTCCGTGTACTTGGCCAACTGGTCCGGTGCGACTGGCCCCGCGATCACCACATCCGTCACGCGATCACGCCAGGCACGGCGGCGGATGGTCGGTTCTTCTACATCATCGGGAAGGTCGGTGACGCCATCGACCGCAGTGCGGATGTCTTCCACCGCGCGGGACATGTCCCAGTTGGGTTCGAATTCCAGACTGATCTCGGCCGAGCCTTCTCGCGAGGTCGCATAGGAATAGGCCACGCCTTCGACCGCCAACAGGGCAGGTTCCAGCAACTGGACGACGCCACTATCGACATCCTCTGGGCCCGCGCCGTCCCATTCAACGTTGATGTTGACCTCTTCCAGAATGACATCGGGAAAGAACTGCGCCCGCATGTTGGGGATAGCCGCGGCCCCCAGCACCAGCATGACCAGCAACAGCAGGTTGGCGACGGTGCGGTGTCGGGTGAAGTAGCTGAGGATGCCGCCCGCCGCGCCGGGGATTTCGCGCATCATGGCGCCTAGCCCCCGGCCCGGTTTTCAATGGTGCGGACTAGCGATGCGGGCACCTTGGCCTCTTCCAACTGCCCCAGCATCCGCGCTTTGACATCCTGCGGCATGCGCTCGCTGGCCTCGACCTGCGCCACCAACGCGGCGCGGCGTTCATCTGACAGTTCGACCATATCCGGGTCAGCACCGGCATTGGCCTCGGTCCGCAGCGGACGCACGCGGATGCCCGTTCCCAACAGCGGCGTGCGACCGATCACGACCTCGCGCCCTTCCAGCCCTTCGCCGCGCAACAGAACCTCGTCACCCTGCCTGCGGATAAGGGTCACGGGCAGAACCTCGAGCCGGTCGTCCGCGCCCAGCACCAGAACCGTGCCCGAGGCATCCAGCACCGAGGATGGCAGGCGCACTACCGCGTTCAGAGGTTGCTCTTCCACGGTAACCGTCACGAAATCCCCCGGCTTGAACCCCGGTGCGCTGTCAAGACGGGCATAGACCAAGCGTCCGGTCTGCCCCTCACCTGCCGAGCCGCTGTCTCGGCTGATACGCCCGGTGGCGGTCAGGTCGGTGCCGGTGACCTCGAGCGAGATGGTGACGGGCGCGTTGATCAGCGCGCCGTCCGGGTCCAGAAGCCGCACGAACTGCGCGGTGGAAACCCGAAAGGCGACCTCGAGCGCATCTGGGTCCACCAGTTCGGCGAGTTTTTCATTCGCCGAAACCAGCCGTCCTTCGACCAGAGTCACATCGGTCAGCGTGCCGCCGAACCCCGCCATGATGGTCATGTCGCCAAGGTCACGTTCGGCGGCTTCAAGTGCAATCCGTGCGCGGGCCAATAGGGTCGTCGCCTGATCGACACGGGATTCCGCCTGCGCCAGAGAAATCCTGCGGGCCAGCACCGATTGTTCGGCGACCGCAACGGCCAGTTCGGCCTCTTCCACGCTGGCCGTTGCCCCAACCCCACGCGATTCCAGATCACGTTGCCGCTGCAGGGCGCGCTGGCGCAGTTCGGCCTGCGCCTCGGCAGATTTCAACTCGTCCTGTGCCAGCAACAGCGACCGTTCGGCATCGCGTTCTTCAAACTGCGCGTCCAGCAGGTCGGATTTTGCCCGATCCAACGCGGATTGCGCGTCTGCCGGATCAAGCTCGACCAGAACCTCGCCCGCCGTGACCGTGCCGCCATCCTCGAAATCATCGGCCAGCGCGACCACGCGCCCCCCCAGCGCCGCGCGCAGTTCCAAACGACGGCGGCTTTGCACCTCGCCAAAGGCTTCAAGATGAGGGGTGACGGTTTCCAGCTCGGCGGCTTTGACGGTGACGGCAAAAATCCGTTCCCGCGCGGCAGGCGGCTTATCCTCTCGGGTCAGCACATCCTGCACGGCCCCAAGGATCATCTGCGCCGCAACAAATAGCAGCGCCAGCGTCAGAGACGCCAGAAACACACCGACAAGACTTTGCCGCAAGAATCGCATAAACCATTAACCCCGGTTGCAACAGGCTGCCTTCCACAAAATGTAGCCGGACCGTGAAATATGCCAAGCCACAAAGCGGTTATAAGATGTTGAACGTAGGACCAGTCTACTTCCGTCGCAGGTGTTCGTCCAATCTGGGCATTATTTCCACGAAATTGCAGGGACGGTGGCGGTAATCGAACTGTTTCTCCAAAATCCCGTCCCAGGCGTCCTTGCAGGCACCGGGACTGCCGGGCAGCGCGAAAAGATAGGTGCCGCCCGCCACGCCGCCGGTGGCGCGGGACTGCACGGCGGACGTGCCGATTTTCTCCATCGAGAGAATGGTGAACACGGTTCCGAACGCCTCGATTTCCTTTTCATAGACGTCGCGATGGGCCTCGACCGTCACGTCGCGCCCGGTCAGCCCGGTCCCGCCGGTCGAGATTACCACGTCAATGTCGGGGTCCGCGATCCAGGCCCTTAGCTGATCTGCGATCTGATCGCGTTCGTCCCGGATGATCTTGCGGTCGGCCACGGAATGCCCCGCGCGTTCGATCCGGTCCACCAGCGTCTGGCCCGAGCGGTCTTCGTCCAGCGAGCGGGTGTCGGACACGGTCAGAACGGCGATCCGAACCGGAATGAAGTCAGTGTTTTCGTCAATGCGCGACATCTTTCGTCAGGCCCTTTCCATAATGGCCAGCCGGATCGCAAGGGCACCAAAGATGCCGCCCGTGACCCAGCCCATGATCCGCGAGGCGTGGGGGTTCGAAATCAACACCCGCCCGGCCCCGCCTGCAAATATTCCGACCAATCCGTTCACTACAAACCCGCCCAGCGCAATCATCACACCGAAGATCAGAAACTGCGGCAGGATCGGCCCGATGGATGGGTCGACGAATTGCGGGATGAAGGCAAGTACGAACAGGATCACCTTGGGGTTGGTCAGATTGACCACCAGCCCGTCGCGAAAGGCAAAGCGCGCCGGTTTCGCGGGCGCGTCGCCGGGCATGGCCCCGTTCCGGATCGCGCCCCAGGCCAGATACAGCAGGTAAGCCACACCCATCCAACGGATCACATCGAACAGCCATGGCAGGGCGGACACCGCCGCGCCCAGCCCCAATCCGGCCAGCAGAACGTGGATCATCAACCCCGCCGAAACGCCCGCGCTGGCCACCAGCGCCGGTTTCGCGCCGGACCGCAGGCCTTGCCCGAAACAGAACATCATATCTGCGCCCGGGGTGAAATTCAGCGCCATTGCGGCTGGCACAAAGGCCAGCAGCGTTACCGTTTCGATCATGAGGGGACCTCGAACCACTGTACCTTGGGGCCAAGATTGGCAATTTGTGCGCGCCCCAACGTGCCGCGATAGCCCCAACTGTCATGAATATGGCCGCAGAACACGAAGGCAGGCTGAATCCGTTCCACCGCGTTGCGCACAGCGACCGAGCCAACGGACTGACCCTGCGAGGTGCTATCGCCATACCCTTTGGGCGGGGAATGCACGATCAGGATATCGGCACCGTCGCAGCGATCCAGCATTTCGGTGGCCTCGGCCTCGGTCAGGTCACAGGACCAGTCGCCGAAGGGCGTGACGGGCACACCATATCCCAGACCGAACAGGCGCAGATCACCGATGGCCATCCCGGTGCCGTGCAGCACATGCACGCCTTCGGGCGCGGCGTCGGCCAACTCCCCGGCGCTTTCGGCATTGCCCGGCACCAGCACCAGCGGGGCCGAGATGCCGGACAGCATCGCCATCGCTTCGTCCAGCCCCTGCCGCATGTTGCAGTAGTCTCCGGCCCCGATCACCAGATCAGCCTCGGCACTGGCGGCAACCAGATCAGCAGCACGATTACGCGCCATGTGAAGGTCTGAGAAGGCCAGAATCTTCATCCCTTTGCCCCCAGACGTGCCCGCAGTTCCAGCAGATCGGCCCAGGCCTGCCGCTTCATCTGAGGTTGGCGCAACAAGTACGCGGGATGGAACATCGGGATCACTGGCAGGTCGAGCGCCTGATTCCACTGCCCGCGCAACCGCGTGATGCCACGTTTGCCCAGCACCGCCTGACACGAGATATTGCCCATCACCACCAGAACCTCGGGCTTGGCCAGCGCCACATGACGGTCCAGAAACGGCTTCATCATGCCGATCTCTTCTGGTTTGGGGTCCCGGTTCTGCGGTGGCCGCCACGGCAGAACATTGGTGATATAGACGTTTTCGCGCCGATCCAGATCAATCGCCGCCAACATCCGATCCAGCAACTGCCCGGCACGGCCCACAAAGGGCTTGCCCTCGCGGTCTTCATCCCGGCCCGGAGCCTCGCCGATGATCATCACCCGCGCGCCCGGCGTGCCGTCGGCAAAGACCAACTGCCGCGCGCCCTTTTTCAACTCGCAATGCGCGAACGCGTCCATCGCCGCGCGCAACTGATCCAGCGAGCCCGCCCCGCGCGCCGCCTGCTGCGCAATCGCAACCGGATCGACCTGCTGCGGTTTGACAGGTACCGCTTGCGCAGGCTGCGGTTTCTTGGGCTTTGGCGACGTGTCGGGCAGCGCGTAACGGTCCACCGGCACATCGCCGATGGCATCGGTGACGCCCAGTTCGATCTGCCATTCCAGCAGCGCCCGCGCGGTATGATAGTCCAAAGCCGATTCCATGCCGTTCAATCTAACCACCTTTTGACCGAGGGAAAGCGAATAGACCTTGCCACGGCACCGGGTCGCACCGACCATGGGCACATTCATGTTGTCAGGCTTGCGATTCCTTCTGATCGGACTGCTATTTGCCGTCACCAGCGGCCAACCCGGGTTTGCCCAGTTTAACAACCAACGCGACCAGTGCCGCGGCGGCCAGTTCGCCTGCGGCAGCCGCTGCTGTTCCGGCGGGCAGAGGTGCAGTTTCGACAACCACTGCATCCCGCTGGGCGGCACCTATTGCGGCGGCGGGCGCAGTTGCGGGCCGTTCGAACGCTGCGTCGCAGGGGGCACCCGCTGCGCCCCGATTGGGGCGAACAAATGCCGCTCGCGCCTCGACTGTCCGGGCGGCAGTTTCTGCAACGGGCGGGGCGAGTGCGAACCGGTCTCGCCCGAATTCGACCCCACCCCCTCACCCGGCTTCAACCTTCCGACGCAATGCGCCGACGGGCGCAGCTGTGTCTCGGGCACCTATTGCCTGCCGCAGGGCGGCTGCTCGCGCCCGGGCTGGTTCTTGTGCGAGAAAACCGGCTCGCAATGCAGGCCCGGATTCAAGTGCTCGCGCAATCGGGGATGCGTGCCCGTCAAGGCCATCGATTGCGGTTATGGCAAGTGGTGCAAACCGGGCGAACATTGCCTGCCCGAAGGGGGGTGCGCGATATTGCCCTAGGGCCCTGTTCCCCATGTTGCGTCTGCCCGCGCAGCTTCCTATAAGCGGGCCGATTGTCAGACAGGAGCCCGCCCATGCGTTTCGCCCATCGTCACCTTCTTGGCATCGAGCATCTGTCCCCGTCCGATATCACCGCCATCCTCGATCTGGCCGAGACCTATGTTGACCTCAACCGCCAGTCGACCAAGCATTCGGATGTGTTGTCGGGGCTGACGCAGATCAACATGTTCTTCGAGAACTCGACCCGCACGCAGGCCAGTTTCGAACTGGCGGGCAAGCGGCTGGGCGCGGATGTGATGAACATGGCGATGCAAGCCAGTTCG
The DNA here is from genome assembly GCF_056533855.1 of Ruegeria sp. F11. Lineage (NCBI taxonomy): Bacteria > Pseudomonadati > Pseudomonadota > Alphaproteobacteria > Rhodobacterales > Roseobacteraceae > Ruegeria > Ruegeria sp. F11. The sequence continues at coordinate 173,064 of NZ_JBQFOW010000009.1, forward strand.
ATCAAAAAGGGCGAGACGCTGATCGACACCGCGATGACGCTGAACGCGATGCATCCCGACCTGCTGGTGGTGCGGCACCCGCATTCCGGCGCGGTCGGTCTGCTGGCGCAGAAAGTGAACTGCGCCGTGCTGAATGCAGGCGACGGGCGGCACGAGCACCCGACGCAGGCCCTGCTGGACGCGCTGACCATCCGCCGCGCCAAGGGCCGCCTGCACCGTCTGAACATCGCGATCTGCGGTGACGTTGCTCATTCTCGCGTGGCGCGGTCGAACCTGATCCTGCTGGGCAAGATGGAAAACCGCATCCGCCTGATCGGCCCGCCGACGCTGGTGCCTAGCCAATTCGCGGAATTCGGGGCCGAGATTTACGACGACATGAATGAAGGCCTGAAAGACGTCGATGTCGTCATGATGCTGCGCCTTCAGAAAGAGCGGATGGATGGTGGCTTCATTCCCTCGGAACGCGAATATTACCACCGCTACGGGCTGGACGCCGCCAAGCTAGCGCAGGCCAAATCGGACGCCATTGTCATGCACCCCGGCCCGATGAACCGCGGGGTCGAGATCGACGGCACGCTGGCCGACGACATCAACCGGTCGGTCATCCAGGAACAGGTCGAAATGGGCGTCGCCGTGCGCATGGCCGCCATGGAATTGCTGGCCCGAAACCTTGCCGAGGCCGCATGAGTGATCTGACCGTCGCCCCCCATGAACGCGGCGTGATCCGCCTGTTCACGCTGGATATGCGCCCCGAAGAGGCGAAATTCCTGCGCGAACCCGGCGCTGCCGATCAGGTTCTGGGGGTTGCCGGTCTGGACCCCGCGCAGATCGACATTTTCCCGGTCTCCGACCTCGAAGACCTTGGGCTCTACGGCTATCTGAACGAGGGTTGCGGCGTCTCGGCGGATCAGTTGGACCGCACCGCGTTGGAGGCCGTCGAGGGCTGGGTCATGGCCCTGCGCAGCGCCGCCTTCGGCGGGCGCGCGGCCAGTATCCAACCCGACCCGCGCCTGCATCTGATCGGGCTATACACCGAAGAGGCCACGAACTGGACCGGCGGCGTAATCGAAACCGAAAGCGCCAAGCCATTCTCGGCCCCTCAGACCCCGCCCGACGACGCGCGGCCCCGACGTATGGGCTCGGCCCTTATGGCGCTGGTGATCCTGCTGGTTATCGGAGGTGCCCTGTGGCTGATCTTGTGATCTTTACCCCCCATAAGGGCGCGTATATCCAGACCAACCTGACCCTTGCCGCCATCGCAATGGCGGGCGCGATGATCGTTCTTTGGCTGATCGGCAACCCCTATGTCTGGACCGGAGCCCCGGCCGGACTGGCCGCCATCGGCATCCGCGCGTGGTATCTGGCCTCGGAAGAACTGAACAACACGTGGGAGATGACCGAGACCACCCTCACCGGCCCCGGCGCTCGCAAGGTGGCATTGAACCAGATCGAGGCGGTCAACACGATGGGCAGCTTCGTTCAGATCGTCACTAAAGGCGGAGACAAGCACCTGATCAAATATCAGGCCGACCCCGCCGCCACCAAAGCCGCAATTGAAAGGGCGATGGGATGAGCGACGAATGGTGGCGCGAGAGAATACCAGCGACGGAACAGATCCTGTGGTCCGGACAACCGTATCAGGGGTATTTCCCACCCCGTTTGGGCTGGGCGTACAGATTTCTGATCGCCTGCCTTGTTCTGGCGTGGGTGGCTAGCCCATTGTTTGCGGATACCGTGCGAGACTATTGGAAGCTGGTCAGTTGCACGCTGCTGCTGGCATTTTTTATGTGCTGGGATCGTTTGATCCGCAGGCGGCGAATGTATGTCGTGACCACCCGCAATGTCTGGTGGATCAGCAAAATTTTCAAACCCAGGCACCTGCCCATAAACTCCCACCTCAAATTCTATCGCAACGGTCGAAACATCGTGTTTTCCCACCTGCGATTTCTCGTTTTCGAATACCTGCAAGACCCGGAGGCCGCATTAGCGGCGCTGACCCAAGCCCGAGAGGCCCAGACATGACTGCCCTGATCTTCACCAACGCCCGCCTGATCGACCCGGAAACCGGCACCGACAGCCTCGGATGGCTGCACATTGCCGATGGGCTCATTCAGGGAAAGGGCGCGGGGGACGCGCCCGCTGGTGACGGGCAGGTGATCGATTGCGGCGGGCAGTGCCTTGCACCCGGTATCGTTGATATCGGCGTCAAGGTGTGCGAGCCGGGCGAGCGGCATAAGGAAAGCTACAAATCCGCAGGCCTCGCTGCGGCTGCCGGGGGGGTGACCACCATCGTTACCCGCCCCGATACGTTGCCTGCGGTCGATACGCCGGAAACTCTGGAATTCGCGACCCGGCGCGCGCAGGCGGATGCGCCGGTCAACGTGCTGCCCATGGCCGCCCTGACCAAGGGGCGCGACGGGCGCGAGATGACCGAGATCGGGTTTCTGCTGGATGCGGGCGCGGTGGCCTTCACCGATTGCGACCACGTGGTTGCCAATACCAAGGTGTTTTCCCGCGCGCTGACCTATGCCAAATCCTGCGGTGCGCTGGTCATCGCCCACCCGCAGGAACCAGGCCTCAGCGCCGGGGCCGCCGCCACCAGCGGCAAGTTCGCCGCCCTGAACGGTTTGCCCGCTGTTTCTCCCATGGCCGAGCGCATGGGTCTGGACCGCGATATCGCGCTGCTGGAAATGACCGGGGCCGCGTATCACGCCGACCAGATCACCACCGCCCGCGCCCTGCCCGCACTGGAACGCGCCAAGCGCAACGGGCTGGACATCACCGCCGGGACCTCGATCCACCATCTGACGCTGAACGAGCTGGACGTGGCCGATTACCGGACCTTCTTTAAGGTCAAGCCGCCGTTGCGGTCCGAAGACGACCGGCAAGCGGTGATCGAAGCGGTGCGCACCGGCCTCATCGACACGATCAGTTCCATGCACACCCCGCAGGACGAGGAAAGCAAGCGCCTGCCGTTTGAAGAGGCAGCCTCGGGCGCGGTGGCGCTTGAGACGCTGCTGCCTGCGGCGCTGCGCCTGTACCACGCGGAGCAACTGGACCTGCCGACCCTGTTCCGTGCGATGGCGCTGAACCCGGCGAAACGGCTGGGGCTGGCTTCGGGCCGTCTGGCCGCCGGTGCGCCTGCCGATCTGGTGCTGTTCGACCCGGATGTGCCATTTGTGCTGGATCGCTTTGTTCTTAAATCCAAATCCCAGAACACACCGTTTGACGGGCAGAAGATGCAGGGTAAGGTCACAGCGACCTATGTCGCAGGCCAAGAAGTATACCGGAGATCCTGATGCCCCTGATCGACAGCACAATCGCCCAGCTGATCCTGTGGGCAGGGCTTGGGTATCTGATGGGATCGGTGCCGTTTGGCATGATCCTCGCCCATGTCATGGGGCTGGGCAATCTGCGCCAGATCGGGTCAGGCAATATCGGGGCCACCAATGTGCTGCGTACCGGGAACAAAACGGCAGCAGCGCTTACGGTGCTGTTTGACGGCGGTAAGGGCGCTGTCGCGGTCCTGCTGGCCCGGGTCTTCGCCGGAGAAGATGCGGCACAGATCGCGGCTCTGGCTGCGTTTGTTGGGCATTGCTTCCCTGTCTGGCTGGGCTTCAAGGGCGGCAAGGGCGTTGCGACCTTTCTGGGCCTGTGGCTGATGTTGGACTGGCGCGTGGGCGTGGCCTGTTGCCTGTCCTGGTTGGTTGCGGTGGCGATCTGGCGGATGTCTTCGGTCGGGGCGCTGGCGGCGGCGGCGCTTTCGACGACGTGGATCGTGGTGCTGACAGATGGCTCGACCTTCATTCTGGGCATCGTGCTGACTCTGCTGGTCTATTGGCGCCACAGCGCCAATGTCGCGCGCATCAAGGCCGGGACCGAGCCCAAAATCGGCAAATCGTGACCCCACCCGAGGCGTTTGCATCGGCGTTCTTTGATCTGCCAATGGGCACTTTCACTGGCACGGCAGACGGTCTGCGCTATGTCGTGGCACGTCAGGTGATGGCGGGTGGAAAGGCCCATAAACTGATCGCGCATCAGTTGGGTGGCAAGGACTATATCAGCCTTAACCTCTATCAGACCCGAAACAGCGGTCTGCTGCTAAAACCTTGTGAAATGCCCGCACGAAAAGTCACCGAATTCGTCATCGCACTGCGGCCCGAGGGTTGACCGCAAACCTGCATTTCTGAACAGAAACTCTTCACCTCTGCACAATCACAATTGATTGCTTTGAACGTGAACAGGGCCGTTCCCAATTGGGTTTCGTGGCAGCCAATTACAGGTGCCGCAAAAACAAATCCGGTTCGCCGGAGCAAAATTAAGGTGCTCGAACGCGGGCCTATTTCACGAAAGGTGAAGTCATGAACAAGATCAAATCCCTCATCGGCGGTGTCGCCCTGTCTGTCGCAGTAGCAAGCACGGCGCTGGCCGCTGGCGTTGAACTGAACGCGAGCTCGACCGGTCTGGCGCTGCAGGGTTACGACCCGGTTGCCTATTTCACCGTGGGCGAAGCCACCAAGGGCGACTACAAGATCACCGCACTGCACAATGATGCACTGTACCGCTTTGCATCGGAAGAAAACAAAGTGGCGTTCGAGGAAAACCCCGAAGCGTACCTGCCCGCATATGGCGGCTACTGCGCCTTCGGCACCGCGATGGGCTTCAAGTTTGACGGCGACCCGAACTACTGGAAAATCGTTGACAACAAGCTGTACCTGAACCTGTCGGCTGACATTCAGGAACGCTGGGAAGGCGACATCCCGGGCTTTAACGAGCGCGCAGACGCCAACTGGAAAGACATCGCTGACAAGACCCCTGCAGAACTGCAGCAGCAATAATCCGCTGAAAATTTCAGACGTGTCGGCGGCGGAGCGTATCCGCCGCCGCATGTCGTTTTGAACCCTTCCGTTCGACACCTATCTGTTCCCTGAGACAAGCGTCCAACCTCAATGGACCTGCGTCTGCGCCACCGTGCGGACGTGCGATACTACGGGCTGGAATAGACATCACTGATCCGGTCTTGGGACCGGGCCGTATCAATCAGCAGGCACCCGCAGTGGATTTTGCCCTTGCGGGGTGTGATTTCGAACGAAAGGACAACAAAGATGACAGGTAAATTGGCACTCGTCACCACTGTCGCGACATTGGCGGCAGGATCGGCCTTGGCGCAATCTTCGGGCAACTGGACCGGGTTTTATGGCGGTCTGCAGCTTGGCTATATCGACGTGGACACCAATGTGTCTGGCGTAGACGGCGATGGCGCGATTGGCGGTATCGTTCTGGGCTACGATTATGACCTGGGCGACTGGGTGATCGGCGGCGGTTTCGACTATGACTGGACCGATGTGGACCTGTCCGGCGCGGCTACCGTTGAAGACGTTTGGCGCCTTAAAGCGCGCGCCGGGTACAAGGTGAACCCGCAGGGCCTGTTCTACGGAACTGCAGGCTATGCCGAGGCTGGAACCGACAATCTGGGCAGCGACGATGGCTGGTTCATCGGCGCAGGGTACGAGCAGATCGTGGCCCCCAATGTCAGCATTGGCGGTGAGTTGCTGTATCACGAGTTCGACAATTTCAACTCGACCGGCGTGGATGTGGACGCCACGACACTGCAGTTCCGCGCAACCTATCGGTTCTGAGACACCCCACAAGAACGATCAGACCCGACGCATCCCGCCGGGTCTTTCCGTTCAAAGATCCAGAATCGTGCTGCCAGTGGTCTGGCGCGCCTCTAACGCGCGATGAGCGTCGGCGACCTGTTCCAGCGGGAAGCGTTGATCGATGTGGATTTTGACCTCACCACCTTCGACCTTGCCGAACAGCCGCCTTGCCATCGCCTGACAGACCGCATGGTCGGCGATATGCGTGAACAGTGTTGGCCGGGTGATCTTGAGCGATCCTTTCTGCGCCAGAACCCCAAGGTTCACCGGCGGCACCGGACCTGAGGCGTTGCCGAAGGAAATCATCATCCCCAGCGGTTTCAGGCAATCCAGCGACCCTTCGAACGTGTCAGCTCCGACCGAGTCCATCACCGCATCCACGCCTTTGCCACCGGTGATCTCGGCCACGCGTTCGGCGAAATTCTCGGTCCGGTAGTTGATGCAATGCGCGGCCCCGTTAAACTGCGCGAGAGAGCATTTTTCATCCGTCCCGGCGGTGCCGATCAGGGTGATGCCTTCGGATTTCGCCCATTGGCAGGCGATCAGACCCACGCCCCCGGCTGCGGCGTGAAACAATACCGTATCACCGCGCCTGAGCGGCGTTGTGCGGTGAAACAGATATTCGACCGTCATCCCCTTCAGCATCATCGCAGCGGCGGCTTCAAAACCGATACCGTCAGGCAGCGGGCAGACCTGCGCGGCGGGCATCACGCGCGCCTCGCAATAGGCCCCCGAGGGCGCGGCGGCATAAGCGGCGCGCTGGCCGGGTTCCAGATGGGTTACGCCCTCGCCCACCGCCTCGACCACGCCCGAGGCCTCCATGCCCAGCGCGTGGGGCAGGTCCAGCGGATAGAGCCCGGTGCGCTGATAGACATCAATGAAATTCAACCCGCAGGCGTGATGGCGTATGCGAACCTCCCCCGGTCCGGGGTCGCCTAACGGCCTGTCTTCGATCTGCAAAACCTCGGGCCCGCCGAATTCATGGATGACAACCGTTTTTGCCGTTTTCTGCATGCTGACCTCCTTCTTGCTAGCGCCCAAGCTAACACGACTGTGAGGCAGGGCAATCGGTGCGATCTCGCAGCGGTGATTCAGTGAAATACGAAACTGTGTTATAGTTGTCACAGGCGTTGCCGGCTGGTCCGGCCACGGGCAACCGTGTGCCAGACCCATCCCGCGACGCATCTCGTCAGGGAAAGGGATCAAGATGGCAAAAACAATCGGTAATCCGATCAGCTGGGCGGCCCAGAGCCTTGGCGCAACCAGCGATCACGTCACGGAAAGCGTATCCCGGATCGGCAGTTCGGAAACCCGCGATCTTCCAATGGTGCAAACGCTGACACTGCAGGACCTTCGCGCCTGTCTGCGGGCGGGGTATCACGATTTCCTCGAAACCCGCGCCGATGCGATATTTATAGCGCTGATCTACCCCATCGCTGGTCTGCTGATGTTCGGATTTGCGCTGAACATGAATATGGTGCCGCTGCTGGCCCCTCTGGTCGCGGGGTTTGCCCTGATCGGCCCGGTCGCGGCGGTTGGGTTGTATGAGATCAGCCGCAAGCGCGAACAGGGCGGTGCGGTACACTGGCTGGACGCGTTCGGGGTCTTCCGCTCGCCCTCCTTCGGCGCGATTCTGGCGCTTGGCTTCTATCTGGTCATGCTGTTGCTGGTCTGGCTCATGGCGGCCGAGGGCATCTATGAGCGCACGCTGGGGCCGGAACCACCTGCCTCGCTTGCCGCATTTGCGACCGACGTGTTCACCACCAGCGGAGGCTGGACCATGTTCGTGCTCGGCACGGCGGTCGGGTTTGTCTTTGCCCTGTGCGCATTGGCCATCAGCGTCGTCAGCTTCCCGCTGCTGCTGGACCGCGAGGTCGGCGTGCCGGTCGCGGTTGTGACCTCGGTCCGCGTGCTGCGGCACAATCCGGGTGTGATCCTGACATGGGGCTTCATCGTCGCGGCCTTGCTGGTGCTGGGCGCGCTCCCGATGCTGCTGGGGCTGATCGTGGTCATGCCGGTGCTGGGCCACGCGACCTGGCATCTGTACAGACGCGCGGTCGCCTGACCCGAGCTATTACCCGCCGGATACGTTCAGAACGATCTTGCCGATATGGCCCGAGCTTTCCATGCGCGCATGGGCAGCTGCGGCATCGGCCAGATCAAACTCGCTATCCATGACCGGAGCCACTTTCCCGGCCTCCAACAACGGCCAGACCGCCTCACGCAGATCCTGCGCGATTTTCGCTTTGGCCAGATCGCTTTGCGGACGCAGGGTGCTGCCGGTCAGGGTCAGCCGTTTGACCATCATCAGGGCAAAATTCAGCTCGACCACCGGCCCCTGCAAAAAGGCGATCTGCACCAGCCGCCCGTCCTCGGCCAGAGCCTTGACGTTACGCGGAATATAATCCCCGCCCACCATATCAAGGATCAGGTTCGCGCCGCCTTCGGCCCGCATGACGCCGACAAAATCCTCATTGCGGTAGTTGATCGCTTTTTCTGCCCCCAACTTGACGCAAGCTTCGCATTTCTCATCCGACCCGGCGGTGGCAAAGACGCGCGCGCCAAAAGCGTTTGCGAGTTGGATCGCCGTGGTGCCGATTCCGCTGGAGCCACCGTGGACCAGAAAGCGCTCTCCGGCTTTCAGGCCGCCACGGGTGAAGACGTTGGACCAGACGGTGAAGAAGGTTTCGGGAAGGCAGGCGGCTTCTTTCATGCCCATGCCGCTTGGCACGGGAAGGCAATGCGCAGCGGGCGTGGCGACATATTCGGCGTAACCTCCGCCGGGGAGCAAAGCACAGACCTGATCGCCGACCGACAGGCCTTCGACGCCTGAACCCACAGCCACAACCTCGCCCGAGGCTTCAAGTCCCGGCAGATCGCTGGCCCCCGGAGGCGGATCATAGGCCCCGGCCCGTTGCAGGGCGTCGGGCCGGTTCACCCCGGCATAGGCCACTTTCAGGATCACCTGCCCGATGCCCGGCTCGGGCACGGGCCGCTCGGTCACTTGCAACACATCCGGGCCGCCGGGGGTGGTGATCTCAACAGCGCGCATCATCTGGGTCATCGGCAAATCTCCTTTGACCGATGCCTAGCAGGCCTGCCGCCAAAGGCCCAGCCGCTTACTTTCGGGGGTTCAGCAGCCCGGGCAGATCAGCGCGCATCTTCATGGGTGCCCGCACCTGCCCCGCCAGCCAGTTCGGCACCGCCAGAAATGGTTTCAGCAGCGGGTTCCCGTTCACCTGCGCCTTGAGCTTTTCGAACTGCATCACATCGCCGATGCGTCGGTCCAGAAACTCCCACGTGCGCTGCTGATCCGGGGTCTCATCCCCCAGCCAGAACAGCAGGGTTGAGGAATAGACCCCCGACAGGGTCATCCGCTTGGTGTACCAGTTCACATCGTCCGAGGTGTCGCCCAGCGCGTCCCAGATCAGATCGCAGGTCTGCCACAGTGCCTTAGCCCCATCCGCCGCATGGGTTGGCAGCGAAAACAGGGTCATGCCGCGGCGCACCAGCTCCTTATCCTCGACCGCCTCAAGCCGGAACCGAACAGCGGCAGCGATCTTGTCGCGGAACTTGAGCGCGCTCAGATCCTCGGACTTGATTCGCTCCAGCATGGCCGCATCGCCGCGCGCGTGAAAGGCCAGCGCCAGATCGACCGCCCCGCGCGGGCAAATCGCCCGGGCCAGCCCGTCATCGATATCACAATCGGAAATCGCCGCCCGAAAGCTTGCTTCCGACCAGCCATCGAATGGAACATGGATCAGCATCGCATCCAATAGCTGCTGTTTGGCATCTTCATAGGTAACGGTCATGGCGGTTCTCCGGCTTTCAGCCCCAGTACTAGACAAAATAGGCCCGCTTTGCTATACGGCCAATTCCTGCAATTTCCTTGCAACTCTATCTAGAAAGGTGGTGACAACCACATGCAGGTTAGTGTTCGCGACAATAACGTCGATCAGGCGCTTCGTGCCCTGAAGAAAAAGCTGCAGCGCGAAGGCGTGTTCCGTGAAATGAAGCTGAAGCAACATTTCGAGAAACCGTCCGAGAAAAAAGCGCGCGAGAAAGCTGAAGCGATCCGCCGTGCCCGTAAACTGGCACGTAAGAAAGCACAGCGCGAAGGTTTGCTCTAAGCACCTGACGCTCGTCCAGCTTTGGATGACACTATTTGACGACCCCCGAGGCCCCGCCCGGGGGTTTGTCGTTTTCAGGGCCGGTTCTTTTTCGCCGACATGCGTCTCGCGCTGTGCGGCAACCTGCCAATTCCGGCCCGGCAACATTTTGCCCGGCATTTTGCAGCGCAGCGAATCCCGTATGAGTAGCGCGGGCCTGCCTGATTTGGCCCAACAGATAAGCGCCCCTATCCCCTGCGGCGACGCCCGACGTAACTGGCCCCGTCGAAACAGACGGCAAACCAAACGGAGGCAAAATGTCGACTGCAAGCACAATCGAGCAGGAAATGCTGGCGCTTATCAACGCCGAGCGCACATCCCGTGGGCTGAACCCGCTGAAACTGGAAACCAACCTGAATGAATCGTCCGAGGATCACAGCTCCTGGATGCTGAACTCGGATATGTTCAGCCATACCGGTGCCGGTGGCTCCAGCGCAACCGAGCGGATGCGCGATGCGGGGTTCGACCTGTCGGGAAGCTGGCGCACCGGTGAAAACATTGCGTGGCAGTCCGAGCGCGGCGCGCCGGGCATCAGCGATGACGTGGCCCAGCTGCACCAGAACCTGATGAACAGCCCCGGCCACCGCGCCAATATCCTGAACCCCGAGTTCGAATATATCGGCATCGGTATCGAGACCGGGGACATGCAGGGCTTTGACGCCGTCATGGTCACGCAGAATTTTGCAACCACGGACGGAATGGTGGTTCTGGACAATGGCGCACCAACCACGCCGGTGACCGAGGGGCCAGCGCCCGACCAGCCAGATGCCGAGACCCCGGATACAGATGTGACGGAAACACCCGCCCCTGCGCCGGAAACACCGGACACGGATGTCACTGAAACAGTCGATCCGACGCCCGACTCACCCGACACCGACGTGACCGAGACGGATGACCCGGGCGTGGATGTGACGGAAACCGACGATCCCGCACCGGAAACGCCCGATACAGACATCACAGAAACGGAAGATCCGGAATCAGAGACCCCCGACACGGATGTCACCGAGACGGACGACCCGGCCTCTGAAACGCCCGATACCGACGAACCAGAAACACCCGACACGGACGTCGTAGAAAACGACGACCCCGCGCCAGACACACCTGAAACCGGGGTTACAGACGACGGCGACCCGAATGACGGATGTTTCGACGTGGCCGCCTTCCTTGCCGAGATCGAGGCGTTTATCGAGGCTTTGCAATCGCGTCTGGATCAGTTCGCGTGGGATGACAGCGGGATGGACCCGTCGGACTCGACCGATGCGTTCGATCTGGTGATGGATGAATCAGAAACCGTCGACGAAGGCACGCCGATGTCAGATGTTACATGCGATGACGCAGCCGATATCTTCCAGTTCAACTTCTACACCTTTGACTGCATGTTGGACGCCGCCTGACCGGCCCGTCCGGTGCGGGGCAGGCCTTCTGCCTCGCACGTCCCGGATCAGTAGATCTTCGGCACATACAGTTCATCCGGCAGAATGCGGCGTTCGTATTCGGGATTGTAGCGCCGGTCGGGCAGGTTGACCTTTTCCTGCGGCACGTCCGTATAGGGAATTTTGGTCAGCAGGTGCTCGATACAGTTCAGGCGCTCGCGCTTCTTGTCATTGCCTTCGACGATGTACCACGGGGCCTCGGGGATGTTGGTGCGGAAGAACATGTCTTCCTTGGCCTTGGTATACGCCTCCCACCGGATGCGGGATTCCAGGTCCATCGGCGACAGTTTCCACTGTTTCATCGGGTCGTGAATGCGCATGAGGAATCGCAACTGCTGTTCCTCATCCGTGATCGAGAACCAGTATTTCAGCAGAATGATACCCGAGCGCACCAGCATCCGTTCGAATTCGGGAACGTCCTGGAAGAACTGTTCGACCTGATCTTCGTCGGCGAACCCCATCACCCGCTCGACACCTGCGCGGTTGTACCAGGAGCGGTCGAACAGAACGATTTCACCCGCCGCAGGCAGATGGGGCACATAGCGCTGGAAATACCACTGGCTTTGTTCCCGGCGGCTGGGTGCGGGCAATGCCACGACGCGGGCCACGCGCGGGTTCAGACGTTGGGTGATACGCTTGATCACGCCCCCCTTGCCCGCGCTGTCCCGGCCTTCGAACAGGATACAGACCTTGGCGCCGGTGTGCTGCACCCAGTCCTGCACTCTGATCAGTTCGGCCTGCAGGCGCAGCAGGTTGCGGAAATAGACCTTGCGGTCCAGCATATCCGGGTGCTGGTCCTTGTAAATCTTGCGAACTTCCATAGAGAGCATGGGCTCGCTGAACTCGATCTCGAAATCCTCGTCCAGCGTGTCTTCCAGTTCGGCTTCCAGCCAGTCTTTGGGCGCGTCATTGTTTTCGTAAGCCAAAATCAGCTCCTTCTCAGTCAACGGGTTGGGACCGTAACGGGTATGTGTAACTGCCCGATGTCATCGGAAAAATTGATGCCATCGTGATTAGTTGGCTGTGCGGGGTCCTGTTAGGGGAAACAGGCGCGGCTCGTGCAGCCGGGCGGTCTTTGCCCTCAATGTGGCCCGGACGGGCGGCAGATACAACCGGCAGAATTGCCGCAATGCCAACAGGTTGACGCTTGGGCCGGACTGGCATCTTGCAATGGCGCGCCTTTTCGCGGCAACACTGCGGTCAGTAGAACTGTGGAAGCGACGTGACCCCTCTTCTGTCTCAACTTCCGGTCATCTGGCCCTGGCTGATCCTGATTGCGGCGCAGGTCTTGGCGCTTGCCGGCAAAACCGCCATTGGCCTGTCGGTTCTGGTGCTGTTTGGCAGCGTCGCGCTGAGCCTCGGGCTGATGACGCCCCTGGCGCTTGCGGTCACCGCTTTAGGATTGTTTGGCGCGTCGTTCCCGCCCCGCCTGTCGGGATGGCAGGCCGGGCTGGGGCATCTGGCGCTGATTGTCTGGTGCGTGGCGCTGGGGGCGCATCTGGTTCCAGGGTTCTACAATCTTCGGCTTCTGGATCAGGTTCTTGCCGGGCCCGAGAGTGCAGCCTTCACCATGCATCTGAACGTGGACAAGCCGATGGTGTTCTTTGCTGTCCTGCTGGCGTGGCCTGCGATGCTGAGAAATGGGCGGATGGTAAACCTTCCGCTCCTGCTGCTCGGCCTCGCCCTGCTGCCCGTCCTGTTCGCGATTGGGCTGGCGGCAGAAGCCGTCCGGCCCGAGTTCACCCTGCCGCCCTGGTGGCTGATCTTCGCACTCTCAAACCTGTTTCTGACATGCCTGACGGAAGAGGCCTTCTTTCGCGGCTACCTGCAATCCGTACTGTCGTCCCGACTGGGCGCAGTGGGCGGACTGCTGCTGGCAAGCGTCGCGTTCGGTCTGGCCCATTTCGGCGGCGGCCCCGCGCTGGTGATCTTCGCTTCGATTTTGGGTCTGGCCTGCGGATTGGGCTACTATGCAACCGGGCGGCTTTGGGTGCCGGTCGCGATGCACTTCGCCTTCAACTTCGCGCATCTGGTCTTCTTCACCTACCCGGCCCCGGCCTGACCCTCAGACCGGCAGGGCGGTGGTCTTGAACACGGTGCGCAACGCAAATGAACTTTGCATCTGCGCCACACCAGGCAGGCGGGACAAATACTGCCGGTGGATGCGGGCAAAATCCTCGGTGTTTTCGGCGACGACTTTCAGGATGTAATCCGCTGTCCCGGCCATCAGATGGCATTCCAGCACGTCCGGGATGCGCGCAACGGCCTTTTCGAAGGCATCCAGCACCTCTTCGGCCTGACCCTGCAAGGTGATTTCGACAAACACGGTTGTCGGTACGTTCATCTTGCGGGCATCCAGCAGGGCAACGTAGTTGCGGATATACCCCTCGGCCTCCAACCGTTGCACGCGGCGATGGCAGGCCGAGGGCGACAGATTCGCCTGTTCGGAAAGCTCGGCATTTGACATTCTGCCATTTCGCTGCAGGGCTGCCAGAATCTTACGATCCGTCGTATCAAGGCTCATTCACGCACATCCTTTGCAAGAGAAGGCCATTTTACAGGAAATTCTTTCTGGAAAAAGCCCACGTGCACGCAATGTTTCACAGAAATTGCACCGGGGAATGCCCATAATTTAGGCAGTTTATGAATGGAGTCTCTTATGAAAATCGGCTGCCCCAAGGAAATCAAACCGCAGGAGTTCCGCGTCGGCATGACCCCCAACGCCGCGCAGGAAGCGGTGGCGCGCGGTCACGACGTGATCATCGAAACCGGGGCCGGGATGGGCTCGGGCTTTGACAATGACGCCTACATCGCCGCCGGTGCCCGTATCGTGGACACGGCGGAAGAGGTGTTTGCCACCGCCGACATGATCGTCAAGGTCAAGGAACCTCAGGCGGTCGAGCGCAAGATGCTGCGCGAAGGGCAGTTGCTGTTCACCTATCTGCACCTGGCCCCCGATCCGGATCAGACCCATGACCTGTTGGCATCGGGTTGTACCGCGATTGCCTATGAAACTGTGACCGATTCCAGCGGCGGTCTGCCCTTGCTGGCCCCGATGTCCGAGGTTGCTGGTCGTCTGGCGCCTCAGGTCGGGTCCTGGACCCTGCAAAAGGCCAATGGCGGGCGCGGAGTGCTGATGGGCGGCGTTCCCGGTGTTGGCCCGGCCAAGGTTGTTGTGATCGGCGGTGGAGTCGTTGGCACCCACGCCGCCAAGATCGCTGCAGGCATGGGCGCGGATGTGACGGTTCTGGACCGGTCTCTGCCCCGCCTGCGCTATCTGGACGATGTATATGGCCGCCAGTTCAAGAACCAGTACTCGACCGCAGGAGCCACCGCGGAACTGATCCAGGATGCTGACATGGTGATCGGCGCAGTCCTGATCCCCGGTGCCGCCGCGCCCAAGCTGATCACACGCGACCAGCTTTCAACTATGAAGCCGGGTGCGGTTCTGGTGGATGTGGCCATCGATCAGGGCGGCTGTTTCGAGACCTCGAAGGCCACCACCCATGCGGATCCGATCTATAACGTGGATGGCATCATGCACTATTGCGTTGCCAACATGCCGGGGGCGGTTGCGCGCACCTCGACCATCGCTCTGGGTAACGCGACGATGCCGTTCATGCTGGCGCTGGCCGACAAGGGCTGGCGGCAGGCCTGTCAGGACGACCCGCATCTGATGGAGGGTCTGAACGTCCATGCCGGTCAGCTGACCTATTACGCGGTTGGCAAGGCGTTGGGGATCGACGTGGTCTCGCCCAATATCGTGGTCAAATCGTAAACCCTCCCGCCCCTAAAAACGGCCCCTGAAGGGGCCGCTTTAAAGCGTTAGGCATAGCGCCGCGCCAAAAGGCGCGGCGCGGTTGCGTTCAGGCAAGCAGCCTTAGCCCTGTTTCTGGATTTCCACCGAATGCGGATAGGGGATCGAAACGCCCTTGTCGTCAAAGGCTTCCTTGACCGCCTTGGTCAGTTCAAACTTCACATCCCAGTAATCCGCCGCCGCACACCACAGGCGCGCGGTCAGGTCCACCGAACTGTCGCCCAGATTGGTCACCCGCACCCAGGGTTCGGGATCGCTGTGAATGCGTGCATCCGCCTTGGCGATATCCAGAATGATCTGCATCGCCTTGTCGGCGCTGTCGCCATAATCAATCCCGAACACCAGATCGACCCTGCGCGTGTCATGGGCCGAGTAGTTGGTGATGACAGTGCCCCAGGCCTGCCCGTTCGGGACGATGATCTGCACATTGTCGGGCGTCACCAGTTCGGTCGTGAACAGGTTCAGGTCCTTCACTGTCCCTGCGGTGCCGCCGATATCCACATACTGGCCCAGCTTGTAAGGCCGGAACACCACCAGCATCACCCCGGCAGCCAAATCGCTGAGCGTACCCTGCAGCGCCAGACCAATGGCCAGCGACGCGGCACCCAAAATGGCAACGATGCTTGTAGCCTCGATGCCGAAAATGCCCAGAACGGCCACAAGCACCATGGCCAGTATGGCCCATTTGACAAGGCTGGCCATGAAATTGCCCAGCGTCGGGTCAATCTGCGGGGTCGCGTTGATCCGGCGGCGCACCATGCCACCGATCGCGCTTGCCACGATCCAACCCAGAATAAGAACGACCAGAGCCTTGACCGCGCTCATGATCAGCGGGGCGAACGCGCCTACCTGTGTTACGACCTCATCCACGCGCATCTCCTTTTTGACACCACAAAACCCGCGCAGAACACGCGGGATTCGCCAAATTCTGAGCGAAAATCGCCGCTTGGTCTAGGTGCAGGACGTTCCGGTTTTCCCCGTTGTTCACCGGCAAACACCGATTGACCGGGATTGCACATCATTTGGGCCTTACAAGAACAGGCATCGCGACCTACCTTTCATGAGCAATCCCAACAGGACCCCCCCCAATGCTGGACGCAAAATCCCACCCGATCATGGCCCGCTGGCCTGCGCAGTTCCCGGAAAAGATCCAACTCTATTCCTACCCCACGCCCAACGGCGTCAAAGCCTCGATCATGCTCGAGGAAACCAGCCTGCCCTATGAGGTGCACAAGGTCACTCTGGCCGATGCCGATGTCAAAAGCCCCGAGTTCCTGTCGCTGAACCCCAACAACAAGATCCCCGCCCTGATCGACCCGAACGGCCCGGATGGCGAGCCGCTGGCCCTGTTCGAAAGCGGCGCGATCCTGCTGTATTTGGCCGAAAAAAGCGGCCAGTTCATTGGCCAGACCCAAGGCGACAAACACCGGGTCACACAGTGGCTGATGTTCCAGATGGGCGGGCTCGGGCCAATGTTCGGCCAGTTGGGCTATTTCCACAAATTCGCCGGCAGCGAGATCGAAGATCCCCGCCCCCGCGAACGCTACGTGGCCGAGGCCAAGCGCCTGCTGAACGTTCTGAACGGACAGTTGGAGGGGCAGGACTGGATCGCCGGAGATTACTCAATCGCCGATATCGCCATCGCCCCCTGGCTGCGCGGCCTCGACTTTTACGGTGCCAAAGAACTGCTTGGTTGGGACGGCTACACAAATGTCACCGCCTATCTCGACCGGTTCCTCGAACGACCGGCGGTTCAGAAAGGCCTGCTCATCCCCGCGCGGGACTGACCAAGAAACTGGGCAGCGGCGCCCGCGCGCCCTGCCCCAACCTTAGCCGGGCAACACGCCCGTCAGGACATAGCGCAGAATCTCAACCACCTGCGCAGGCTCCTCGGCCACAGCCAGCGCGGCCGCGTCCACCTCTTTCAATGCATGCTGATGGTCCGGGCCATGCAGCACGATGATCGACTTGCCCAGCGCAGCCGCGTAGCCCGCGTCAAACGCCGCATTCCACTGCTTGTACTTGTCGCCAAAGCGCACAACGACGACATCCGCATCCGATATCCCCTTGCGGGTCCGGATCGCATTCACCATCGCGCCCTTATGGTCGTGCCAGTACTTGTTCGGCTCCGCACCCAGAATCGCAACCCCGCAATCGTCCGAGGCCCCGTGATCCGTCACCGGGCTGCTGAACACAACATCCAGCCCCTCGGCCCCCGCCACGATCTGTTCCCGCCAATCCGTGTGAATCTCACCGGACAGATAAACTTTCAACATCTGTTTCTCCTCCCATGAAAAAGGGGCGTGCCCCGCCCCTTCTTCTCGTTCAAAATACGGCCGCCGGAGGCGGATGCAACCTCAGCCGCGCAAAACACCGCCGGTGGCTTTCGCCACCTTCTCAACGATCTTGGCACTGACCGCCTCAATGTCCTTTTCCTTCAAGGTTGCGTCCGAGGGCTGCAGTCGCACGGTAATGGCCAGCGACTTCTTGCCCTCACCCAGACTGCCCCCGATGAATTCGTCAAAGACGCGCACATCCTCGATCAGCGCCTTGTCGGCCCCGGCGGCGGCATTGACCAGCGTCAGCGCCTCGACACCCTCGTCAACGACAAAGGCAAAGTCGCGCTCTACCGACTGCAGGTCCCGCAGTTCAAGCGCCGCACGGGTGGCCCCGGACTTACGCGGCAGCGGCACTTCGTCGGGCCAGATTGTGAAGGCCATCGCCGGACCCTTGATATCCATCGCCTGCAGTACGCGGGGGTGCAACTCACCAAACACACCCAGCACTTTCTTCGGACCCAGACAAATCTTGCCGTGACGACCCGGATGCCACCAGGCATCGCCATCGCGCAGGATCTGGACCTTGGCAGGCGCGCCGATGGCCGCCAGCACCGCCTCGGCATCCGCCTTTGCGTCAAACAGATCGACCGGGCGCGATGCACCGTGCACATCCTTCGGTCCATCGCGACCAACCAGCAGACCGGCAATCTGGGTTTTCTGATCCCCGGGTTCCCCATCATGGAACACCGGACCGACCTCGAACAGGGCCACATCCGCATAGCCCCGCGCCTGATTGCGGGCTGCAGCCTGCAACAGACCGGGCAGCAGGTCAGGGCGCATATGGCTCATTTCTGAGGAAATCGGGTTTTCCAGCCGGGTCGCGTCATCCCCACCCCCGAAAAGCGCCGCCGAGGCCTGATCAATGAACGTATAAGACACGCATTCATTATACCCCAGCGCCGCACAGGTGCGCCGCGCCATCGACTGACGGCGCTGTGTCGGCGTCATCACCGCCTTGGGAATACCATCGGTCACCCGCGGCAGCGGCTTGCCCTGCAGCTTGGTCAAGGACGCGATCCGCGCGACCTCTTCCACCAGATCGGCCTCACCCATGATATCGGGGCGCCAGCTGGGCACATGGGCCATCTCGCCCTCCAGACGGAAGCCCAGACGGGTCAGGGTCTGGCGCTGCTCGGCCTCAGGAATGTCCATGCCGACCAGCGACTGAACGCGGGCAGAGTCCAGCTTGAAGGCCCGTGCATGGTTCGGCGCTTTCCCGGCCTCAACAACCGAGGACACCTCACCCCCGCAGATATCAAGGATCATTTGCGTCGCCTGCTCCAGTCCCTCGCGGGTGTAGTCCGGATCAACGCCACGTTCGAAACGATAGCGCGCGTCCGAGTTGATCTTCAGCGCCCGACCGGTCAGCGCGATCTGCACATGATCCCAGAACGCGCTTTCAAGGAAGACGTTGACTGTTTCGCTGGTACAGCCGGTTTCCTCACCACCCATGATGCCCGCAATCGATTCCGGGCCTTTGTCATCCGAGATGACCATCATGCCGGGCTGCACGGTGTATTCCTTCTCATCCAGCGCCACCAGCGTCTCGCCGCCCTTGGCGCGGTGGACGCGCAGGTTGCCCTGCACCTTGTCCGCATCAAACACATGCAGCGGACGGTTCTGGTCGAAGGTCATGTAGTTGGTGATATCCACCAGCGCTGAAATGGGCCGTAATCCGATGGCCTTCAACTGATCCTGCAACCACTGCGGGCTGGGGCCGTTCTTCACGCCCCGGATCAGGCGCCCGGTGAAATGCGGCGCGCCGTCCAGCGTGTCGTCATCAATGGTCACCTTGATCGGGCTTTCGAAATCCCCCGGCACCGGTGCGTAATCCCGCTGTTTCAGCGTCCCCACACCCCGCGCCGCCAGATCACGCGCAATGCCCGCCACGCCCAGCGCATCGGGGCGGTTCGGCGTGATCGCGATCTCGATCATCGGGTCGACCTTCGAAGGCTCATTCTCGGCCAGCCAGTCCACGAACCGATCCCCCACCGCGCCCGAGGGCAGCTCGATGATGCCGTCATGCTCATCCGACAATTCCAGCTCGCGCTCGGATGCCATCATGCCAAAGCTTTCGACACCGCGGATCTTGCCGACGCTGATGGTGATATCCAGACCGGGGATATACATGCCCGGCTTGCAGACCACGACCGTGATGCCTTCGCGCGCGTTGGGCGCGCCGCAGATGATCTGCAGATCGCCCTCGTCGGTTTCCACCGTGCAGACGCGCAGCTTGTCCGCGTCGGGATGCTTTTCCGCATGTTTCACATGGCCCAGCGTAAAGCCCGCCAGACGGTCCGCCGGGTTCACGATCTCTTCGACCTCAAGGCCAAGGTCGGTCAGCGCCTCGGCGATCTCGTCAACCGACGCGTCGGTATCCAGGTGGTCTTTCAGCCAGGACAGAGTGAATTTCATTGCTCGGGGCCTTTTTTGGCAAACATCCAGTCGGCACAGGCAATGGCAAAGATTGCGCCAAGGTGCAAGCGCTGCGGCTTACGGATAGGTGGGGGTGCGGCCCAAAAGTTCGTCCAACTGCCGCCCGATCCAACCATGGGGGATGAAATGCCCGCCCGGATGCGTGTCCAGCGTGACCTGCCCCTGCGCGCAATCGGTCCACTCCACGCGACTGAGGGTCAGGATCGGCACAACGCTCCAATCCCCGCGCGGGGTGGCATCGTGGCAATCGTAGGCCTGCCGCCAGAGCGACACCGGATAGGTCGTGTCGCCGTTCTGGCCAAAGGGAAAATCCATCACCGTGTCGTTGAGGCCATGCACATGCCGCGCCTCACGTGGGGCTTCGGGGCAATCCTCGGTCTGGCGAATGCTGCCAGCGACCGCCAGCAAAGCAGCAATGTCATTTCCCGACTGACAGACATAGCGCCACGCCATCGCGCCGCCGAAGGAATAGCCCGAGACATAGATGCGTTCGGGATCAATCGGATAGCGCTTAGCCACGTCCTTTAGCACTGCATCGGCAAACGGCACGTCACCGGTTTCTGAGCGCCAGAAATCCCAGCTTTTGCCCAGCCCGTTCGGGGCTACCAGCAACACACCGCGCAGCTTGGTCGCCCCCGCGATACGTTCATGATTGACGACGACAGTCCCCTGCCGCGCCCAGCCGTGGAAATGCAACAACACGGGCAGAGGCGTTTCGCCATCCCACCCCTCGGGCTCCAGCACGTGATATGAGCGGTCGCCGACCTCGCACGGCGTATCGCCGTGGCAGGTGTCCACGGCCAATGCGGGGGTCGCGGTCAGCAGCAGAAGGCATAGCAGTCGGTAGATCATAGGCCCGACCCTAGCGAGCCCTAGACCACTGTCACGTCAAAATCTTGTGTTTTGGAGCTTAGTGTACGTCGTATCTCGCGATTGGGAGGAGAGAACTTCTGATCTGTTCGATTGCATGCGTTTGCTGAAGTCCTAGTTCATCTTTTTCATCATACGAACCGCTCATCTGACGCCGCCATTTGACTTTTAAACTTCGTGTTTCTGAGTCATTTTCATCTTCGGAGTCAGTCAAGAACTCAATTGCTAGGGCAACTTTTCTCCGAACATCAAACAATTCGTCGATCGCCTTAGACACCATTTCTTTCCCAATCAACGCATCTTGTTGAATTTGAGCATCCCTTAGATTGTTGAACGCATCATTCTTGTCGACAATTCGTTGATACCGCCTCTCGTAGTGCTTCGCCCTATTCCCCACCTCATCACTTGGGATTCTGTCGAATGGGTTTCTGATTTGTTGCAATGCATCATCAACATTAGCCGCGGCAACCAAAACCATCTGGGCAGCTTCAGCTTTAGAGCGCGATTTGGCTTCCACCCTCCAGAGATTCACCTGACGAAACGCTGCGACTACGCCAATCCCGACAAGAAACGTCCCAATATCAGCAAGAACTGAAGCCGTCGGAGCAAGCCAATTCCAGTCACGGCACAAATTCTCACACGCCGTGATAACTTCTACTTGGCTCACCGCGACAAACCACCATGCAGGTTCGGCATATCCAGCGCGGCAAACCCATAATGCCGCAACCAGCGCAGGTCGGAATCAAAGAACGCCCGCAAATCCGGAATGCCGTATTTCAGCATCGCCAGACGGTCGATCCCGATGCCGAACGCAAAGCCCTGATAGACCTCGGGGTCAATGCCACCGGCGGCGATGACCTTGGGGTGGACCATGCCCGAGCCCAGAATCTCCATCCAATCGTCGCCTTCGCCGATCTTCAGCTGACCGTTGTCCCAGGAACAGCGGATATCGACCTCGGCCGAGGGCTCGGTGAAGGGGAAGTGTGAGGCGCGGAAGCGCAGTTCGACGTCGTCGACCTCGAAGAACGCCTTCACGAACTCTTCCAGAACCCATTTCAGGTTCGCCATCGAGATGTCTTTGTCGATGGCCAGCCCCTCGACCTGATGGAACATCGGCGTGTGGGTCTGGTCATAGTCGGCGCGGTAGACGCCGCCCGGACAGATGACGCGGATCGGCGCGCCCTGTTTCTCCATCGAGCGGATCTGCACCGGAGACGTATGGGTGCGCAGCACATGCGGCGGGCGGTCGTCGCCTTCGGCGCGGTGCATGTAGAACGTGTCCATTTCGGCCCGCGCGGGGTGGTGGCCGGGGATGTTCAACGCGTCGAAATTATACCAGTCGTCCTCGATACGCGGCCCTTCGGCCACCGAAAAACCCAGCTCGGCAAAGATTGCGGTCAGTTCCTCGGTCGCCTGGCTGATCGGGTGGATCGAGCCCTGACGGCGGGCGCGGGTCGGCAGGGTGACGTCCAGCCATTCGGTGCGCAGACGCTCATCCAGCGCGGCATCGGCCAGAGCGGCTTTCTTGGCCGTCAAAGCGGAATTGATCTCATCCTTCAGGGCGTTCAGCGCGGGGCCTGCGATTTGACGTTCCTCGGGGGTCATCTTGCCCAGCTCGCGCATCTTCAGCGCGACCTCGCCCTTTTTGCCGACAGCCGCCACGCGGATCGCCTCAAGCGCGTTTTCGTCGCCCGCCTCGGCGATTTGCCCCAGATATTTTGCCTTAAGATCGTCCATGACGCTTCCCGTACCGGGCCCCTGAATACTGTTGGGGACCTGCTATCACAGCCGCCCGCGAAAGCAAGAGGGGGCGGCGGCGCTTTCAGAGCGTCCGAAGCGCCAATGCCTCGGCCCGGGTCCGCACCGGCCTTGAGGTCGGGCCATACTGGCCGGGGTGGTCACTCAATTCGGGGAACAGCGCCAAGAGTTCGTCCGCTGCGTCGGCTGCAAGCCCATCGATCCCCTCGGCCCCCGGAAAAAAGCTTTCCGAGATCAGGCCCGAGGTTGAAAGCAACTGATGGCGGTCGAAAAACATATGCACATAGCGCACAAGATCGCAGGGCGCAGAGGTGATGGTGGTGCCGTTGCTCAGGGACCCGGCCGGGATCAGCACCTCATCCTCGCCATACAGAAGCTGCGCCTGCCAGCCGGATATCAGCACCCGGTGCTGCGGCGACACGCAGATATCGCGCTGCGCGCCCAGCACCCCGGCCTGAATCCGAACCGGCGCAAAACGACCCATGCCCCGGACGGTGCGCCCGCCGACCCATTGCACGGGGCAGGCACCATCATCGACGGTCAGGACCAGATCGCCGGGGCGCAACGCCTCGACCCGGCGCGGGCCATCTGGCGTGTCGACAAGGGTGCCCGCGACAAAACAGGGTGCGCCGCTGTCACCGGGGGAAAGTGGCGCATTGACCTGCGTGTTCGGGTCGGGCTGGTTGAACTGGATCGAGGTCGTGGTTTGACCGGGATTGGTCACAACCGGCAGGTTGACCGAGGTCTGACCCGCCGCCAGCCCATCCACGGCCACGATATTCTGCGTGCCGCCACCGATATCGTAGAAATCAATCACGGTCCCGGTCGCGGTGTTGGTCAGTGCGAAAGCTTCGAAATTGTTCGGGCCGCCGCCATTCGGGTCGGTCAGCAGGATCGGGAAATCATCCGCCGAAATAACAAAGACCAGTTCATTATTGTCCGGGTCAACGGTGACCTGCACCGAAGGATCGTTCAGCGGGATTTCGACCCCGACCGTGCCGTTGGCCTGATAGAAGGACACGGTGAAATTCGCCGGATCCTCGGACGCGTTCAGCGAGACTTCGAGAAACTCGGACACACCCGTCTGCGCCGCGTATGCGTTCGAGTAGTGGAGTTCGCTGATACGGGCCATAATCCTAGCGCCTGCAGAGAATTCGGTTCACATAGGCCTTCATTCCGCACCGGTGCCGAATGTTTTGGGCCTGCGAGGTTTTTCGCAGGTGCCCGTCACTGGATCAATAGCTGTATTCGGGGAAAACCCGGGTCAGGTCGCCGTTCCAGTCGCCAGTGTAGTGATCCAGCAACTCATCCGCCGGAACTTTGCCCGTTTCGATACTGTCCTTCAGCGCGTTGAGGAAATGCGTTTCATCCGGTACCAGCCCGCCCGCTCCGGGGAAGGCGCGGGACTTCAGACCGGTCTCAGAAATCGCGACAACCTCGCGCGCCAGATCGTGCATGTTGATGTTGCCGACCTGCGCCTGCAACCCGTCTTTGGCGGCCTCAATGCGCAGCGCCTCACGGGTTTCCGCGTCCCAGCCCTTGACCAGATCCCAAGCCGCATCCAGCGCGGTCTGGTCATAAGTCAAACCGACCCAGAAGGCGGGCAGCGCGCAGAGCCGCCGCCATGGGCCGCCATCGGCACCGCGCATCTCCATGTATTTCTTGATGCGCGCCTCGGGGAAGGCGGTTGTCAGGTGATCGGCCCAGTCGGACAGCGTCGGCGTCTCACCGGGCAGCGCGGGCAGTTTGCCTTGCAGGAAATCGCGGAAGGACATGCCCAGCGCATTGATATATTCACCATCGCGATAGACGAAATACATCGGCACATCGAGCGCATACTGCACGTAGCGCTCAAAGCCAAAACCGCCCTCGAACACGAACGGCAGCATACCGGTGCGCGCATCATCCAGATGCCGCCAGATATAGCTGCGCCAGCTTTTCTGGCCGTTCACCTTGCCCTCGAAGAACGGGGAATTAGCAAACAGCGCCGTGGCGACAGGCTGCAGGGCCAAAGCGACGCGCAGTTTCTGCACCATGTCAGCCTCGGACCCGAAGTCGATATTGACCTGCACCGTGCAGGTGCGCCGCATCATGGCGCGGCCCATGGTGCCGACTTTTTCCATATAGTCGTTCATCAGCCGATACCGGCCCTTGGGCATCAGCGGCATTTCATCATGGGTCCAGATCGGAGCGGCCCCCAAACCGATGAAACCCACGCCAATCTCGTCGGCGATGTCCTTCACCTCACGCAGGTGGGTGTTCACCTCGTCGCAGGTCTCGTGAATGGTCTCAAGCGGGGCACCCGACAATTCCAGCGCACCGCCGGGTTCAAGGCTGACATTCGCGCCGTCCTTTTCCAGCCCGATCAGCTTGTCGGCCTCGCGGACCTCGGCCCAGCCGTGGCGGTCGCGCAGGCCCTCAAGCACGGCGACGATGGACCGCGTGCCTTCAAACGGCAGCGGTTTCAGCGTGTCCTTGCAGTATCCGAACTTCTCATGCTCGGTGCCGATGCGCCAATCGGCCTTGGGCTTGCAGCCCGATTCCAGATATTCGGCCAGTTGCTCATGGCGTTCGATCGGCCCGCCGCCGGATTGGGGGATGGACATGAACCGCTCTCCGATCCTGATGTGTCTGTCTTTGGGTCAGTGGTGGGCGCAAACCGGGCCAGTGTCAATGCAGCCGAACGTGGGAAGGGCGCATCGGGCTGCGTTCCCAGATCACCACGGGATGCACCGCACCGCCGTTCAATTCCGATAGCATCTGCTCGGTTTTCAGGCCCGGCAGGGTCGAGAACACATCGAACAGCGCCTCGGCCCCTTCGGCGTTCACCGGAATGTGAAGCGTGGGCTGTCCCGGCTGGTCCAGCACCCAATGGGCCGGGTCCGAGGTCGGATCCAGCGCCAGCCTCTCGATCTCGCGCGTGGCGACCATACCGCCGTCGAACGGGCCGAGATAGGTGATCTGCCCCTCGTCAACCGACACGACGCCGGGGCCGCCTGCTCCACCGCGGAACCGTGCGCGCTGAAATCCAATCACCGCCAGCGCGAAGGCCACCGCGACCAGAACCAGCCCGAGCCAACCCAGCAATCCGCCCGGACCGCTGTACCAGCTAAGTCCGACCAGCAGGATCACAACCGCAACCAGCACCTCGCGCCAGCGCCACAGGGTTCGTTTGGCTTCGGGTCGAATGAAACTCATGCCGGGTCCTCTGGGGTCTTGAACAGGATCAGCGAGAACTGCCCCGCCGGTTGGAAACCTATAGCGATATAGGCGCGCGAGGCGGAATCGGAAGCGGAGAACAGACCGGCGCGGGTTGCTCCGGCATTTCGCGCCTCTTGCAGGTGCAACGCAACCGCCAGCCTTGCATAGCCGCGACCGCGCAAGTTGGGTGGCGTGTAGACACCGCCGATCTGAACCGCTTCGGGCAGGCGCGCGTTGAAACCGGTCATCGCCACGGGCGTGCCATCCAACAGCAGAACGCGATGAGAATCGCGCGCCGTGTAAGTGGCCCAGTCCTTGCCCGCCTGAATGCCCGCCCGATCAGCGTCGAAATCCATCGCTTCGATCAGGTATTCGGCGCGCCATCCTTCGGTAACCTCGCGGCCCAGATTGCCCAGCGGCACCAGTTCAGCCCCGGTTGTATCCGGCATGACAAGCTGGCTCAGGTTCAGCGAGAACCCCGGCTCGTCGCTGTTGAGCGTGGCGGGCCTGTCCTCCCACCCTGCCAGCTGCATGATCCGGCGGGCCTGTGTCGCGTCTGCGGCAAGGCCAAACAGCGGCCGCCCCCGGATCAGGTCGATTGCTGCGGCCAAATCATCATCGGTGCAGTCCGGGCATTGCGGCAGCACCATGCCTTCGTTCGTGATGGCAAACACAGCGCGCAGGGGGTCGCCCCGCATCCAGATGTTCACCGCACGGGGGTCGGACCCCCGCAGGCCATAGTCGCGCAGATTGGCCAGCGGAAACATCGAGGTCTGGATGTGCTGCATCAGGAAGCGGTCGATCCGTGCAACGTCGGCCTCTTGCGCCAATCGCCAGCTCACGACCAATCCCCCAACGCCTGCTGCCACATGGTCAGCGCCGCCACCGCTGCCGTGTCCGCGCGCAGGATGCGCGGGCCAAGGCTGACCACATGCGCATAGGGCAGCGCGGACAGTCGCGCACGTTCACGGTCGGAAAACCCGCCTTCGGGACCGATCAGAATGGCCCAGGGCTGGCCCTTTTCGTTGGCAGCCAGACGCAGGGCCGAGCCGACCTCGGCCTCATTGCAAAACATCAGTTGGCGATCATCCGGCCATGCATCCAGCACCCGGTCGAGGCGTTGCAGGTCAAGCACTTCGGGCACATATGTCCCGCCGCATTGCTCGGCTGCCTCAACCGCGTGGGCCTGCAGCCGATCCTGACGGATGCGTTCGGAATTGGTGAACTCGGTCTGCACCGGCATGATCCGCGCGGCCCCCATTTCTGCTGCCTTTTCAACGATGAAATCGGTGCGGGCCTTTTTGATCGGTGCGAACAGGAACCACAGGTCGGGCGGCAGTTGCAGTGTCTTGGTCTGCTCGACACAGGCCAAGACACCGCCGCGTTTTCCCGCCTCAGAGACCTCGGACAGCCACTCACCGTCCTGCCCGTTGAACAGGGCGACCTGCCCGCCCACCGTCAGCCGCATGACGCCAAACAGGTAATGTGCCTGATCGCGCGTCAAAGGAACCGATTGCCCCGGACCCAGGGGCTGCTCTACATACAATCTGATCTTCGCAGTCATGAGACCTTACATATGCAAGGCAATGCCCCAACACCAGACGGACAAGTCGCCGATGCCGTTTCCGGCAACTGGGTCGATACCCACGCGCCCGCCTTTGCCCGCCCCTATCTGCGTCTCAGCCGCGTGGACCGGCCCATCGGCACGTGGCTGCTGCTGATTCCCTGCTGGTGGGGTCTGGCGCTGGCGATCCTGAGCGACGGAAGCCCGAGGTGGGAGGACCTGTGGATCGCCATCGGCTGCGCTATCGGAGCTTTCCTGATGCGCGGCGCGGGCTGTACGTGGAACGACATCACCGACCGGGATTTCGACGGGCAGGTGGAACGCACAAGGTCACGCCCGATCCCCTCGGGTCAGGTCAGTGTGCGGCAGGCGGTCATCTGGATGGGCCTGCAGAGCCTGCTGGCGCTGGGGATTCTGCTGACGTTTAATCAGGCGGCCATCGCGATGGGCGTGCTGTCGCTGCTGCCGGTCGCCATCTACCCGTTTGCCAAACGCTTCACATGGTGGCCGCAGGTGTTTCTGGGACTGGCCTTCAACTGGGGCGCGCTGCTGGCCTGGGCCGCGCATACCGGTGGCGTCGGCTGGCCCGCGATCACATTGTATCTGTCGGGAATCGCCTGGACGCTGTTCTACGACACGATCTACGCGCATCAGGATGCCGAGGATGATGAGATGATCGGCATCAAATCCACCGCCCGGCTGTTCGGCACCGACACGGCGAAATGGCTGAAGTATTTTCTGATTGCGACCGTGGCGCTGATGGGGCTGGCCATTGTCGATGCCGGGGTGCCGGATGCCTCGGCCTTTGCAGTGATCGTGGCGCTTGGCGGGCCCTGGGCGATGGGGTGGCATATGACTTGGCAATTGCGCGGTCTGGACATTGAAGACAATGACAGGCTGCTGATGCTGTTCCGTTCGAACCGTGACACCGGCCTTATTCCGCTGATCTTCCTCTGCGTCGCCTTGCTGCTTTGATTGCACCTGCCGTTCGGGGTCTGTAAGAGTCCGCCCACCTGCCCGAGGAGTCTCAACGCCGCACATGCGTCTGCCCTATGTTTTTGCCGTTTCCCTGATTTTTCTTGTCTCCGTCGGGCTGTCCTTGCTGGCGGCCAGCTATGCGGTGACAAAGATCGAAGAAAGCTCGGAATTCGCCGTGCGGCGTGCGCTGGACCTGAACGGCCATGACTGGGCCGAGGTCGAATCCGACGGGCTGCGCGTGGTGCTGACCGGCACCGCCCCGGATGAGGCCACCCGCTTCAATGCCCTGACCGTTGCGGGGACCGAGGTCGATACCTCTCGGGTCATTGACCAGATGGAGGTCACGGCAACGTCGGATCTGGCCCCACCCCGATTCTCGGCTGAAATCCTGCGCAATGACAGCGGCATTTCGGTGATCGGGCTGATCCCGGCCAGCCATGATCGGGACGATCTGATCGCGCGGCTGGATGATCTGGACAGCGCCCATGCGGTGTCGGACCTGTTGGAAACCGCCGACTACCCGAAACCCAAAGGCTGGGACGAGGCAGTGTCCTATGCCGTCGAATCCCTGTCCCGCCTGCCACGTGCCAAAATCTCGGCCAGCCCCGGTCTGGTGAAGATCACAGCGATTGCTGATAGCCAACAGGAAAAGGAACGTTTGGAACAGGACCTGACCCGCGCCGCGCCGCCCAGCCTGCGCATCGGCCTGTCGATCTCGGCCCCAAGGCCGGTGATCACGCCCTTTACCCTGCGCTATCTGATCGACGCAGACGGCGGCAGGTTTGACGCCTGTTCCGCCCAGGATGAAGAGGCGCGCGAAACGATAGTTGCAGCCGCCGAAAGCGCGGGCCTGTCCGTCCCCTACACCTGCACCATCGGTCTGGGCGTGCCCTCGCCCCGCTGGCCCGAGGCGGCGGCTTTGACCATCGGCGCGCTGGTCGAGATCGGGCAGGGCTCGGTCACGATGTCCGATGCCGATATCACCCTGATCGCCGCCCAGGGCAGCGACCCCGTGTTGTTCGACCGGGTCGTGGGCGAGTTGGAAAATGCCCTGCCCGGCGTCTTTGCCCTGCACGCGGTCCTGCCGGAACCCGAGGTCGAAGAACAATCCGGCCCGATTGAGTTCTCGGCCACCCGCAGCCCCGAAGGGCTGGTTCAGTTACGCGGGCGGCTGGGGGATGAGACCTTGCGCGACATGGTCGACAGCTACGCGCGGGCGGCCTTTGGCTCGGAACAGGTCTACACCGCCACTCGCATCGCCCCCGATCTGCCCGGCGACTGGCCGGTGCGCGTTCTGGCCGGGCTCGAAGCCTTGTCGCAACTGCACAACGGCGCGCTGACAGTGACGCCGGATTCGGTCGATCTGACCGGCCTCAGCCACGATGAAGAGGCCAAGGCCCGTATCGCCGGGCAATTGTCTGAAAAGCTGGGCGAGGCGCAGGGTTTCACACTGACGATCACCTATCAGCCGCCACCCGAACCCGAAGACGCCCTGCCCGATCCCGAGATTTGCGAGGAACAGATCGCCGAGGCGCAGGCGATCAGCAAGATCGCCTTTGAGCCGGGATCAGCCACCATCGCCTCGGATTCGCGCGATACGGTCAACCGGATCGCCGACATCCTGCGCGATTGCGGCCCGATCCGGATGGAGATTCAGGGCCACACCGACAGTCAGGGCCGGGAAGAGATGAACCAGCAACTCAGCCAGGCGCGGGCGCAATCCATCCTGAACGAGCTGCGCGGGCGGCGGGTACCAACGTCAAGCTTCACCGCCGTGGGCTATGGGGAAACCCAGCCCATCGCCGACAATGACAGCGAAGAAGGCCGCGAGGAGAACCGCCGGATTGAGTTCCGCCTGATCCGGCCCGAGCCGATTGAGAACAGCGAAACCGGGCTGGAAGCGATGGAAGACGACGCCACCGGGGCCGA
Organism: Ruegeria sp. F11; assembly: GCF_056533855.1. Taxonomy (NCBI): domain Bacteria; kingdom Pseudomonadati; phylum Pseudomonadota; class Alphaproteobacteria; order Rhodobacterales; family Roseobacteraceae; genus Ruegeria; species Ruegeria sp. F11. The sequence goes on from NZ_JBQFOW010000009.1 coordinate 203,218, forward strand.
ACAAACGGACAATTCCGCATCAGACGCGGATGCAGGGGACCAGTAAGTTGAACCGAACCGAATTCATCATCGCCACCGCCATCATCCTGTTTGCCGCCTTCTGCATGGGCTGGTTCGCCAACTGGCTGGCCCACCGCCTGTCCCGCGTGCGCCAAAGCGACGTGGCCGATCTGGACCGCATGAGTCAGGAGTTGCACGAGGCCGAAGAAACCCGCGATCAGGCCATCACCTATCTGCAGCAGCGCGAGGCAGAACTGACCAATCAGCTGACCCAGACCGAGGCCGAACTTTCAGCCGCCATGGACGGCCTGCGCGCCGCCCGGCAAGAGGCCGAGGAACTGCGCGGACGGATCAACAACGCGGATTGAACGGGGTTTAGTCCGCGGGGCTGAGATCAGAAGTTTTTGCTCGAAGGTCGGCATCCTCGCGCTATGCTCCGCGCGCGCAGGAGGAGAGCCAATGCCGACCCAACACGACACGTTCGAACAGTTCAAAAGCCTGCATTTCAGGCCCGAAGCCTTTGTCATTCCCAACCCGTGGGACGCGGGCTCGGCCCGGCTGCTGGCAAATATCGGTTTTGAGGCCCTGGCAACGACCAGCGCCGGGTTTGCCTTTTCCAAGGGCAAGCGCGATTCCTGCTCGGAACTTGGTCGGGATGAGGTGCTGGCCAACGCGCGCGACATCGTTGAAGCTGTCCCTTTGCCCGTGTCGGCTGATCTGGAAGGCGGGTTTGGCCGCGCGCCCGAAACCTGCGCCGATACCATTCGGCTGGCAGCAGAAACCGGTCTGGTCGGCGGGTCGATCGAGGATACAACAGGCGATCCCGACGCCTCGATTTACGATCTGCACGAAGCCGTTGACCGTATTCGGGCTTCTGCCGAGGCTGCCAGGGATTTGCCATTCTTTCTCACCGCACGAGCCGAAAACTACCTATGGGATCGCCCGGACCTGGGCGACACGATCCGGCGGTTGCAACTGTTCTCCGAGGCGGGCGCGGATGTCCTCTATGCCCCGGGCCTGCCGGACATGGACGCGATCAGAACCCTGTGCCGTGAGGTCGACAAACCGGTGAATGTCGTGATGGGGTTGAGCGGCCCGAATTTTTCTGTGTCCGATCTGTCTGAGGCAGGCGTTCGGCGCATCAGCGTTGGCGGCTCTTTCGCACGCGCGGCGTTTGGCGCGCTGAAACGAGCGGCGGAGGAAGTGAAATCGAAAGGGACGTTCAGCTACGCGCGCGATGCGATCCCCGATGCCGAAATGGCCGGGCTTCTGGCCTTAAAGCAGTCGGATTGACCCCACCTACCAGCGCGTCAGTGCGTCTTCGTCCTCATCCTTGGCGGCGACCCATTCGGCCCCGGACGTGGTGAGCTCTTTCTTCCAGAACGGGGCGCGGGACTTGAGGTAATCCATCAGAAACTCTGCCGCCTCGAACGCATCCTTGCGATGCGGCGCGGCGGTGGCGACCATCATGATCCGATCCCCCGGGGCCAGCCGTCCATGCCGGTGGATCACCAGCACATCGCCCAAGGACCATCGGGTCTGCGCCTCTTCGGCGATCTTGGTCAGGGCGCGTTCGGTCATGCCGGGGTAATGCTCGATCTCCATCACGTCCAGATCGCCCGAGGCCAGATCGCGCACCACGCCGGTGAAGGTCACGATGGCCCCGTTGGCGGCATCGCCGTCGGCGAACGCATTGGCCTCGGCCCCCAGATCGAACGCCTGTTCCTGTACGACAATACGCATTTCAGCCGCCGGTCATGGGGGGAAAGAAGGCCACCTCGCGCACACCGGCCAGTGACGCATCGAAATCCGACAGTTCCTGATCCAGCGCCACGCGCAGGGCCGAGGTATCCGCAAACGCGGCGGCATACCGGTCTTCCCGCGCGCTGAGTTCGGCCACAAGGTCGTTGACCGTGGCGGCTTGTGTCTCCACCCGCTCGCTTGGCAGGCCGATCCGTTCGCGCACCCAGGCGAAATACAGCACATTCATCCCCTAACTCTCCTTCAGATGAGGCATGGCTTTACGTAGGTAGTCATAGCCCGTGATCAATGTCAGCGTCGCCGCGATCCACAGCAGCCACAGCCCGATGCGGCCCGACCAGAACATCCCCTGCAGATGCCAGCGCAAACCATTCACATCTTCCACTTGCCCGCTGAGTACCTGATCAATGGTGACCGGGTCCATGCCGAACGATCCCATCACAAAGTAGTGCTCGAAGATTCCTTGCGAAAACAGAATGGCAATAGCCACCATCTGCGCCGTCGTCTTCCACTTGGCCAGCTTGGTGACTTTCAGCGTTCCGGCCACATCGCCCAGATATTCGCGCAGGCCCGAGACGAAGACTTCGCGGAACAGAATAACGGTGGCGGGCAGCACCAGCCACGGGGTCCAATGCTCGGTCGAGTAACCCACAAGGATCATCAGCGCGATCACCACCATCGCCTTGTCTGCAATCGGATCCAGCATCGCTCCGATCTTGGTCTCCTGCTTCCACGCCCGTGCCAGATAACCATCGAACCAGTCGGTGATGGCCGCCGACAGGAACAGGATCAGCGCGAACCAATCCGCATAAGGCCGGGTGAAATACAGAAACATCACGGCCAGACCGGGTGCGGCCAACAGGCGCAGCACGGTCAGGATATTGGGCAGGTTCCACTTCATGATCCGACACTACATCGCGGTTTCGGGACAGAAAAGACAGGGCGGCGAAAAACATCCCCAATCACAGGCAGTTGGTCAATCTACCGCAGCCCTTGGCCATTGGCCTGTTTGGCGTCAGATTGCACGACAGACCAAAGGCAAAGGCGCATGACCACCCATATCCAGACCGATCCCCGGTCAAACCTGATCGGCAGCGCGTGGATGATCGCGGGCATGGCGCTGTTCGCGCTGGAGGACGCGCTGTTGAAGGGTGCCTCTACAGCCCTACCGATCTGGCAGATTCTGATCCTGTTCGGCATTGGCGGGTCGGTAATCTTTGCCTGTGTCGCCCTGATGCGCGGCACCAACCTGTTTCACCGGGATGTGCTGTCGCGCCCGATGAAGGTACGGGTGGGTTTCGAGATTTTCGGACGGTTGTTCTATGTGCTGGCCATCACGCTGACGCCGCTGTCGGCGGCCACGGTGATCCTGCAGGCAACGCCTTTGGTTGTGGTCGCAGGTGCGGCGCTGTTTTTCGGCGAAACCGTCGGCTGGCGGCGGTGGAGCGCCATTGTCGTCGGCCTCCTTGGCGTGGTGGTGATCATTCAACCGACCGGGGAAAGCTTCTCGGCCCTGTCCGTACTCGCGGTGCTGGGCATGCTGGGCTTTGCCGGGCGCGATCTGGCCAGCCGCGCCGCACCCGCCTCGCTGGGCACCGAGGTTCTGGGCTTTTACGGCTTTCTCTGCGTCATTGTCGCCGGGCTGCTCTACCGGTTTTGGGAGGGCGCGCCGCTTGCGCCGGTTTCGCTGCACACAAGCCTGCACGTAACAGGGGCCTTCCTGATGGGCACCGCCGCCTACGCCGCATTGATGAAAGCGATGCGGACGGGCGAAGTTTCGGCGGTCACCCCCTTCCGCTATTCCCGACTGCTGTTCGGGGTTGCGCTGGGGGTGGTGTTCTTTGGCGAGAGGCTGGACCAGACCATGTGGATCGGCAGTGCGCTGATCGTGGCCTCGGGGCTTTACATTCTGTGGCGCGGGCGGCGGGCTTAGCCTTTGTCGTGGAAGAAATCGTAGACCTTCTGCGCCAACCCGGCTGAGATCCCCTCGACCGCTTTCAGATCCGCCAGATTGGCACGACTGACCGCCTTGGCGCTGCCGAAATGGGTCAGCAGGGCGCGTTTGCGGGCGGCACCGACGCCCGGGATTTCGTCCAGTGGCGTTGCACCCACTGCCTTGGCGCGTTTGGCGCGGTGGGTGCCGATGGCGAAACGGTGCGCCTCATCCCGCAGGCGCTGGATGAAATAGAGCACCGGGTCGTTGCGTTTCAGGGCAAAGGGGCGCTGGCCCGTCCGGTGGAATTCCTCTTTGCCATGATCGCGGTCGATGCCCTTGGCGACGCCGACCATCGGTATGTCCTCGACACCATGCTCGACCATGATCTCATGCACGGCGCTGACCTGCCCTGCGCCGCCATCGATCAGCAGCAGGTCGGGCCAGTGGCCTTTATCGCGGTCGGGGTCTTCTTTCTGCAAACGGGTAAAGCGGCGGGTCAGAACCTCTTTCATCATGCCGAAATCATCGCCGGGGGTCAGATCATCGCCCCGGATGTTGAACTTGCGATAGGCGTTTTTCATGAACCCCTCGGGGCCTGCCACGATCATGCCGCCCACTGCATTGGTGCCTTGAATGTGAGAGTTGTCGTAGACCTCGATCCGGGCCGGGGGGGCGTCGAGATCAAACGCTTCGGCCACCCCGCGCAGCAGCTTGGCCTGTGTGGCGCTTTCGGACATCCGCCGGGCAAGTGACTCGCGCGCATTGCGCAGGGCTCCGGCGACCAGTTCCTGTTTCTCGCCGCGTTGGGGCACGAGGATGTCGACCTTGCGGCCTGCCTTTTCGGACAAGGCCTGCTGCATCAGATCGGCGTTTTCGATGGCGTCGGACAGGATCAACTGACGCGGCGGTTCCTTGTTGTCGTAGAACTGGCCCAGAAAGGCCTCCATCACCTCGGCAGGCGACACATCCGCCCCGACCCGAGGATAGAAGTCCTTGTTGCCCCAGTTCTGGTTGGCCCGAATAAAGAACACCTGAACACAGGCCTGACCGCTATCCATATAGAGGCCGATCACATCTGCCTCGGCCACGCCGCGCGGGTTGATGCCCTGAGAGGTCTGCACCTGCGTCAGCGCCCTTATCCGGTCACGCAGACCGGCGGCGCGTTCGAACTCCATCGCCTCGGAGGCGGCCATCATCTGCTCAGCCAGATCCTCCTGCACCTTGGTCGAGCGACCCGAGAGAAACCGTTCCGCATCGCGCACGCTTTCGCGGTAATCCGCCTCGGAAATCAGATCCACGCACGGTCCCGAACACCGCTTGATCTGATAGAGCAGACAGGGCCGCGTCCGGCTGTCGAACATGGAATCCGAGCAATTGCGCAGCAGGAACGCCTTCTGCAACTGGTTCAGCGTCCGGTTCACCGCTCCTGCGCTGGCGAAGGGGCCGAAATAGGCACCTTTTTCCTTCTTCGCCCCGCGATGTTTCTTGATCTGCGGAAAGGCATGATCCTTGGCGACCAGAATATTGGGAAAGCTCTTGTCGTCGCGCAGCAGCACATTGTATTTCGGCTTGAGCTGCTTGATCAGGTTCTGTTCCAGCAGCAGCGCCTCGGTCTCGGTGCGCGTAGTCAGGAACATCATCGAGGCGGTTGCGGCGATCATTTTCTCGATCCGCCCCGAATGGCCCGGACGGGTGTAGTTCGACACCCGCGCTTTGAGATTCCGCGCCTTGCCCACGTAGAGAACCCGGCTGTCTGCATCCAACATCCGATAAACACCGGGCGAGCTGTCCAGCGTCTTCACATAGCGCTGGATGCAGGCATAACCGGTGGGCTGAGTGTCCGAAGGCGAGTCGTTCTGGGTGGTCATGACCCAGAGATATGATTCTCTGCCACTGGCTGCAATCTTGAGCGCTTCGGATCAAGGGAAAACAAATCCACGGATTATGTGGATAAGTATGAAGATAAGTTTTCCGGGCCCGGGAATCTTCCTTGTTTTCTTACCTTTTCCTTGAGTTGCCCAAAAAACAGGCAATATTGTAACCAATTGATTTATTTGATAAAAAATTTACTCACAAGACAAGTATATGAAAAACAATACAATTTTGTAACGCGCATGTAACGGAAATGAGAGCGGTGCAAAACTTGCGGCGAATATGTCTATTCTACGCCCAGAACGTCCGGTGTCTGCCACCCCAGATGCTGACCTCCGTCAACGCATAATAACTGCCCGGTGACGGCATCTGCGTCCAGAAAATACCCCAGCGCGGCGGTGATATCAGACGGGTTTGCACCGCGTTCCAGAACCGTGTTTGCCCGTTGCGCGTTAAAGTGCTCGGCGCTTTGGCGGTGGCCCTGCATGGTCGGGCCCGGCCCGATGGCGTTGACGCGAATGGCCGGGGTCAGCGCCTGCGCCGCTGTGCGGGTCAGCGCCCACAGGCCCATCTTGGCGATGGTGTAGGTCATGAACTCGGGCGTCAGTTTGCGCACCCGCATGTCGACCATGTTGACGATCAGGCCGGTGGCGACCGGCTCGCCATTGGCATCGGTGTCGGGCTGCAGACCCTGCGCGGCCATGGCCTGAGTCAGCACAAAGGGCGCGCGCAGGTTGCTGTCCAGATGGCGGTCCCAGCTTTCGCGGGTGGCCGTTTGGATCGTGTCGTATTCAAAGATCGAGGCATTGTTCACCAGACAGGTGATCGGCCCGCCCAACGCCTCGGCGGCGCGGGGCAGCAGGGATGTCACCTGTGCCTCGTCCAGCAGATCGGCCTGCAGCGCGACAGCCTGACGGCCCAGCGCGCGAATATCTGATACGGTGTCCTGCGCCGGTTGTTCCGAGGTCGCGTAGTGCACGGCGACATCATAGCCGCGACCCGCCAGATACTCGGCCATGGCCCGACCGAGACGAATTCCGGCACCGGTCACTAGAGCTCGGGTCATGGATCACCTCGTTCCGTCAGATCACACCAGCAGGGTGGTGACATAAAGCGCATAAAGGAAAGTCAATGCCAGACCCCAGCCGCGGGTGATATCCTGTTTGAAAAACACGAAGGGGATCAAAAGCAACGAGGCCCCCAGCATTACCCACAAGTCGAAATACAGGAACTCGGGATCGACCGGGATATTGCCGAACCATGTGGCGATGCCGACGATGGCCAGCAGGTTGAACATGTTCGACCCGATCACATTGCCCAGCGCCACATCGGCCTGCCGGCGCAGCGCGGCCATCATCGTGGTTGCAAGCTCGGGCAGAGATGTCCCCACCGCGATCAGAGTCAGACCGATCACCGTTTCACTGACCCCATAGGTGCGCGCGATGACGGTGGCGTTGTCCACCAGCAGATGCGCGCCCATCGGCAAACCGACCAGCCCCAGGATCAGGTAGATCGACACTTTCCAGTAGGGCATGTTGGGGTCGGCCTCTTCCAGGCCGTCCAGTTCCTCATCGTCCTCGCAGGCCGGACCACAGGCGGCGCGGTGGCGTTTCGCCTCGCGAAAGGCGTTGCCCAGCACCAGCGCCAGCGCCGTCAGCAAGACGGCCCCGCTGATCAGGTTGAAGACCCCGCAGAAGGCCAGACCGATGAACAGGACCGTCGCCAACAGCATGAACACATAGTTCTTGCGGCTGTCACATTCGCTGGTGTGCAGCGTCGCCAGAAGTGCGGGCAGGCCCAGCACCAGCAGGATGTTGGCCGTGTTCGACCCGACCACGTTGCCCAGCGCAATGCCCGGCGCGTTTTCCTTGAGCGCGCTGATGGCGATCAAAAGCTCGGGCGCCGAGGTGCCAAAGGCCACGATGGTCAGGCTGACGATCAATGCCGGCACGCCCAGCCGCAGGCTCAGGTTCACCGCACCGCGCACCAATGCGTCTCCTGCCAGCAGCAGGATCACCAGCCCCAGACCGGATAACAGCCATGCGGTCATGTCCGGCCCCCTTTTCCGCAGGCGCAGGGGCCTTTGCCGATGCGGAACCGTCCGCAGCGGGGGCATTTGGCCGAGCTCAGCTTCTTTTGCCCCGGAAAGCGCAACTTGCCGAACATGGCCAGAACGCCCATGGCAATCAGAAACAGGGTGACGGCCTTGATGATCACGTCACAAACCGAAACGCGCGTAGGCCGCCCGCTCCTCTAACCCCGCAATGGCGTCCTGCGCCACCGAGGCCCCAAGCCGCGACCAGAAGGGTTTGCGCAGCCCGTAGCGGCGGAATTTGACCTTGTCGCCGAACCGTTCCTGCATCTGGGGCTTCAGATGCGCGATGCCGTCGATCAGGCCCAGTTCCTGCGCACGCCGGGCAAGCCAGATTTCACCGGTGAACAGGTCCGCGCTCTGATCCAGCTTGTCGCCGCGCCGGGCTTTGACATGGGCGATAAAATTCTCGTGAATATCGCCCAACAGGCCCTTGAGGCGCGCGACATCCTCTTCCTTTTCCGGCGAAAACGGGTCGAGCATGGATTTCGATTTACCCGCCGTATGCACCCGCCGTTCGATCCCCTGCCGCGCCAGAAAGATATGCGCCCCAAACCCGGCCGAGATCACGCCGATCGAACCCAGAACCGAGCTTTCGTCGGCAAAAATCTCATCCGCCGCTGCCGCCAGCCAGTAACCGCCCGAGGCCGCAACATCCTCGACAAAAGCAATAACGGGGATATCCAGTTCCTCGGAGAGCCGCCGGATACGCGCACCGATCAGCGAACTTTGCACCGGCGAGCCGCCGGGCGAGTTGACCTCAAGCGCGACAGCCACAGGCTTGCCCTTGCGAAAGGCCTTTTCCAAAACGGGGGTCAGCGCAAGGTCGTTCAGCGACCCGCGGCCAGACATACCGATGGCACCGGACAGGCGCACGACGGCCACAACGGGTTGCTTTTTGACAAACGGCAGGCTGAGTTTCATGGATGCCCATGTAGAGTGCGCCCAACCGGTAAACAAGATATCCGCGAACCGTTAAACCCGACGTGACCCAATTTCCCGATGCTGATCGGCAAAAATGCAACGCCGCCGGAGCCTTTAGTTACGAATGCGCCAGCCGGTTTTGAAGATCCACCAGATCATCCCCAGACACAGCCCGGTAAAGGCCAGAATGGCCAGCAGGCTGAGCGCAATCGGCACGTCCGCCAGCCCGTAGAACGACCACCTGAACCCCGAAATCAGATAGACCACCGGGTTGAACAAGGTGATGGTCTGCCACAGCGGCGGCAGCATCGAGATCGAATAGAACGTGCCCCCCAGAAAGATCAGTGGCGTCACCACAAGCTGCGGCACCAGCGACATCTGTTCGAAATTGCTGGCCCAGATGCCGATGATGAACCCCAGCAGCGAAAAGCTGAGGCAGGACAGGATCAGAAACGCCGCCATCGCAAAGGGGTGCGCGATCTGGATGTCCACAAAGAAGGTGGCGGTGATCAGGATTACCAGACCGACAAACAGCGATTTCGTCGCCGCAGCCCCCACATAGCCGATCACAATCTCGATGAAATCCACCGGGGCCGAGAGCAACTCGTAGATCGTGCCCAGAAACTTGGGAAAGTAGATCGCGAATGAGGCGTTCGAGATCGACAGCATCACGACCGACAACATGATCAGACCGGGTACGATGAATGCGCCGTAGCTGACCCCTTCAACCTCCTGAATGCGGCTGCCGATGGCTGTGCCGAACACCACGAAATAAAGCGAGGTCGAAAGGACCGGCGACAGGAAGCTTTGCGCCAGCGTGCGGAAGAACCGGGCCATCTCGAACCGGTAGATGGCGGCAACGGCAGCCCAGTTCATGCGGCCTCTCCCGAAACCAGAGTGACAAAAATCTCTTCAAGGCTGGATTGCCGCGTCTGCACGTCGCGCAGCACCAACCCGGCCTTGGCGACATCATTTAGCAAAGTGGTGATGCCAGTGCGATCCGCATGAGTGTCATAGGTGTAGACCAGCGCATCGCCATCGCCGTTCAGAGCCAGGTTGTGTACCGCCAAAACGTCGGGAATTACCGCGATGGGTACGGTCAGCATAACCTCGATCTGCTTCTGGCCCATCTGCGCCATCAGCGTGTCCTTGTCCTGCACCAGCAGCAACTCACCCTTGTCGATGACGCCAACACGGTCAGCGATGGCTTCGGCCTCTTCGATATAGTGCGTGGTCAGAATGATGGTGACGCCCGAGCGTTTCAGTTCGGCCACGATCTCCCACATATCCTTGCGCAGTTCCACGTCGACCCCGGCGGTGGGTTCGTCCAGAAACAAAACGCGCGGCTCATGTGCCAACGCCTTGGCGATCAGCACCCGACGCTTCATGCCGCCCGACAACTCTTTGATGGCGTTCTTGCGTTTGTCCCACAGGGACAGCTTGCGCAGGATCTCTTCGATCCGCGCATCATCCCGGCCATAACCGAACAGCCCGCGCGACAGCCGCACCGTGTTCCACACCTTCTCGAACGGCTCCAGCGCAATCTCCTGCGGCACCAGCCCGATCATCCGGCGCGCGGCGCGAAATTCGGTCTGGATGTCATGGCCGCCGACAGTCACCGATCCCGAGGTCGGCGTTGTGATGCCGCAGATGGTCGAGATCAGGGTGGTCTTGCCCGCGCCGTTTGGCCCCAAAAGGGCGAGGATCTCGCCTTCTTCAATATCCAGCGACACGCCTTTCAGCGCCTCAAATCCGTCCGCATATGATTTGCGCAGGTCCTTGATGGACAAAATGGTGGTCATGCATGTTCCCCGTTCTGGCCACGGACCCTATCGCGCCGCTTGCCGACGGAACAGGGCAATTCCGCACAAGGACCTGCGCATTTTTAGCGCCGGATCAATTCGGACATGGCCGCTGAACCGCCAGATGCCATCATCCGGAACGCGCGGCGCTTGCAATCCATCCTTTCGCCCGAAAGGTTATGAATGACGGAGGACCCCATGCTGAACGGATTGCGCATCATCGAAATCGAGGCCCTCGGGCCCGGCCCGTTTGCCGCCATGCTGCTGGCCGATCTGGGCGCGGACGTGATCACCATCCACCGCAAAGGCGGAGCCGCTGCGCCCGTCACTCCCGAACGCTCCGTTCTGGATCGCGGCAAACGCTCCATCGCGCTGGACCTTAAAGACACAAGTGACCTGACCACCGCCAAACGCCTGATCGCAACCGGGGATGCGCTGATCGAAGGGTTCCGCCCCGGCGTTATGGAAAAGCTGGGTCTCGGCCCCGAGACCTGTCAGGCGCTGAATCCAAAGCTGGTCTATGGCCGAATGACCGGCTGGGGCCAGAACGGCCCGCTGTCCGACACCGCCGGGCATGACCTGAACTACATCGCCCTGTCCGGCGCGCTGTGGTACGGCTCGCCCCCCGGCCAACCGCCGCAAACGCCCGCGACGCTGGTGGGCGATATCGGCGGTGGCGCAATGTATCTGGTCACGGGCCTTCTGGCGGGGCTGCTCAACGCACAACGAACCGGTCAGGGCACCATCGTCGATGCCGCTATCTATGACGGCTCGGCCCATATGATGAATCTTCTAATGAGCCTGCGCCAAACCGGCAACCTGAACGACACACGCGGCCAAAGCTTGCTCGACGGCCCACACTGGAGCCGCACCTACACCTGCGCCGACGGAGAATTCATCACCGTCCAATGCCTGGAACCCAAATTCTACACCGAATTCCTGCAGATCATGGGCCTGTCCGATGACCCTGACTTCCAGCAGCAATACGACCGCACCCGCTGGCCAACCCTGACCCAACGCCTGACAGAAATCTTCGCCGGGCACCCGCGCGCGCATTGGGAAGACTGCTTCGATGGATCAGACGCCTGCGTCGCCCCGGTCCTCACCCCCGAACAGGCACAGGCGCATCCGATGAACGCAGCCCGAAACACTTGGTTAGAGCCCGACGGAGCCCTGCAAGCAGCAGCAGCCCCTCGCTTCTCAACCTACAACTGGCACCTAAAACCCAGCCCAAAACGCGGCGAACACACCCAGGAAATCCTCACCGACCTCGCCAAAAGTGACTGATCCGCCCTTCATCTGTCCAAAAATATCCCGGGGGATGAATTGGCCGCAGGCCAAGAAGGGGGCTGGCCCCCTTCGCCCTGCTTACCGCCCGCGCACCGTATCGATCATCAACTGAACATTCTCAGGATCCGCATCCGGCGTGATCCCATGCCCCAGATTAAAGATATGCGGCCCCTTGGAAAACGCCTCGACAACCGCGCGCGTCTCATCCACCAGCGCCTGCCCGCCCGTCACCATATGCGACGAGGCCAGATTGCCCTGAACACATCCATCCACCTGAACATGCGCGGCCGCCCAGTCTGGCGATACCGAGTTGTCCAGCGCCACGCAATCCACTCCCGTCGCCTTGGCAAAGCCGACATAGCCCTCGCCCGCTTCGCGCGGGAAGCCGATCACCGGAATACCCGGATGCCGCGCCTTAATGGCTTGCGTGATCACCCGGCAGGGCTCAACCGCATATTTTCGGAACGCCTCGCCTTTCAGCGAGCCCGCCCAGCTGTCGAAGATTTTAACCACTTCGGCCCCGGCCTCGATCTGGGCCGACAGGTATTCGATCGTCGCCAATGTGATCCGATCCAGCAGCGCCTCGAACAGCGCCACATTCCCTTCTCGCAGCGCATGCGCCGGACCCTGATCCGGCGTCCCACGTCCGGCGATCATGTAGGTCGCCACCGTCCAGGGAGCGCCCGCAAAACCGATCAGCGTGGTCTCGGACGGCAGTTCCCGCGACAGGATGCGTACCGTCTCGTATACCGGCGACAGGGTCTCGTGAATCTCCTCAACCGGTTTCAACGCATCAAAATCCGCCTGCTGCGAGATCGTCGACAGGCGCGGGCCCTCGCCGGTGACAAACCACAGATCCGCACCCAGCGCCTGCGGCACCAGCAGGATATCGGCGAACAGAATTGCCGCGTCGAACCCGTAGCGGCGGATCGGCTGCAAGGTGACCTCGGCCGCCAGTTCGGGATTGTAGCACAGCGACAGAAAATCCCCGGCCTGTGCGCGGGTGGCGCGGTACTCGGGCAGATACCGCCCGGCCTGCCGCATCATCCAGATCGGCGGCACGTCCTGCACCTCGCCCGCCAGCGCCCGCAGCAGTTTCTTTGTCTCGGCCATCTCAGCCCCCCAATCATCGGTTTGCGCCACCGGTCGTGCCTCAGTGGCAATTTGTCAAGCTCTGCCCCCATTGTCAGGGCAATGTGACGCGATTAAAGCTGAGCCCATGACTTTGACCCTGCCCACCCCCGCATCGCCGCTGAAGATCGGCACCCGTGGTTCGCCTCTGGCGCTGGCCCAGGCCCATGAGACGCGCCAAAGGCTGCGCGACGCGTTCGACTTGCCGGAAGACGCGTTCGAGATCGTGGTGATCAAAACCACCGGCGACAACCGCGCCATGATCGACGCCGACCGCCCGCTGAAAGAGATCGGCAACAAGGGGCTCTTTACCAAGGAAATCGAAGAGGCGATGCTGAAAGGCGATATCGACATCGCCGTACATTCCACCAAAGACATGCCCGTCGAACAGCCCGAGGGCCTGGTGCTGGACACGTTCCTGCCGCGCGAGGATGTACGCGACGCGTTCATCTCGCCCCACCTTCAGTCCATTCACGATCTGCCCGAGGGGGCCGTGGTCGGCACCTCATCTCTGCGTCGTCGGGCGCAACTGCTGAACCGGAGGCCTGATCTGCAAGTGGTCGAGTTTCGCGGCAACGTGCAGACCCGACTGAAAAAGCTGGCCGATGGCGTGGCCGATTGCACCTTTCTGGCCATGGCAGGCATCCGCCGCCTGAACATGGCCGAGGTTCCTGCCACTGCGATTTCGACCGACGACATGCTGCCCGCCATCGCGCAGGGTACGATCGGGATCGAACGACGCAGCGACGACAGCCGCGCCGCCGAAATGCTCGAGGCAATACACCACACCGAGACCAGCCAGCGTCTGGCCGCCGAACGGTCGCTTTTGCGTGCGCTGGATGGGTCCTGCGAAACGCCCATCGCCGGATTGGCCGAACTGCAGAACGGCCAGTTGCGCCTGCGCGGCGAGGTGTTGCGCCCCAACGGGGCCGAGGCGATTGCCGACGACACCACCGGCACGATCAGCGATGGCGCGGAAATGGGCCGCGCTATGGCGGAAAACCTGCTGAAACAGGCAGGTCCGGGATTCTTTGACTGGAAAAACACGTAAATGTTTAACGAATGTGAACTGCTTCACAGTCGCCCGGCCCATCTTACCGCAGTATAAGGGCATACCAGTTGTTAAGTCGGGTCAGCCTCGAAAGTATCGAAAAGTTTCAGATTGTTGGTGGTTATTTCAGTATTCGAGGGGGCGAGGCTGACCCCCGACTTCAATAGGTAGCGGGTCGCTGTTGTTTGCAACAGCGGCCCGTTTGATTTTGCCTTGCCCTAACAAATCGCCTCGACCGCGCGCTGAACGGCGTATTGGGTTTGCTCCAGATCAGCCTCGGTCACCGCCATCGACGGATAGAGCTTGCCGGGGGCCTTGAACACGCCATGGGCCCTGAGCGTGGCGTTGTAGACAACATTGCGTTGCGGGTCGTCATGTTTGGCGGTTCGATAATCTCGGCAGGTATTATCGGTGAAGTAGATATCGAACAGCGTCTCGTCGCCGCAGATGCGGTGCGGGATACCGGCTTTGGTCAGCGCGTCCGACTGTATGTCCTGCAGACGCTTGCCGATCTGGCGCAGATGGTCATAGGCCCCGTCCCGTCGCAGAATTTCCATCGTTTTCAGACCCGCGACCGAGGCCACCGGGTTGCCAGACAGTGTGCCCAACTGCATCAGCCAGCCATCCTCGCCCACTTGCGACTTGTCGAAATGCTTCATGATCTCGGTACGCGCGCCCAGCGCGGCCAGAGGGAACCCGCCGCCGGTGATCTTGCCCAGCGTGCAGATATCGGGGGTCACGCCATATCGTTCCTGCGCGCCGCCATAGGCCAGACGGAAGCCGGTGACGATCTCATCGAAGATCAGCAGAACGTTGTGTTTGTCGCACAGATCGCGCAGACCCTGCAGGTAGCCGGGCAAAGGCGGAATGATCCGCTGCAACGGCTCGACCATGATTGCTGCGATGTCATCATGTTCGGCCAGCAGGGTCGCGACCGCCTCAAGATCGTTGAAGGGCGCGATCAGCATCTGGTCGGCCACGCCCTGCGGGATACCGGCACTGTCGGGCACGGGTTGCGGAAAATTCACCTCGCGGCTGGGGGCCAGACTCATCTGCGCCTCGGCGCTCATCCCGTGATAGCCGCCTTCGAATTTCAGAATCTTGTCGCGGCCCGTATAGGCGCGGGCGAGGCGGAGCGCATACATATCCGCCTCGCCGCCCGAGGCGACAAAGCGGATTTGTTCGCAGCAGGGCACGGCCTCGATAATGGCCTCGGCCAGCTCGACGCCCTTGCTGTTATTGGCGAAGAAGGTCATGCCTTTGGGCAGTTGTTCCAGCACGGCCTCCATCACCTCGGGGTGGCCGTGGCCCAGCAGCATCGGGCCCGAGCCGATCAGATAGTCGATATATTCATTGCCGTCTTCATCCCAGACGCGGCTGCCCTGACCGCGGGCGATCAGGATACCGGGGTCGAAATTGCCAAACCCTCCGGCGGGCAGAACCTCGTTGGCGCGGGCGATCCATTCGGATTGAGTGTTGATCTTCAGCATCTCAGGCGATCTCCAGTATCGGGGAACCAAGGATTTCGGGGTCGGGGGTTACACCTAAGCCCGGACCGTCGGGCGGAGCAATCCTGCCGTTTTCACGGTTGGGTGCATCGGGGCAGAGGCGCGGGGCAACATAGGAGGACAAATCGCAGGTATTGAGGAGCGACCCGTGCGGGGTCGAGGCCGCGAAATGCAGCGAGGCGGCGGTGACGATATCCGAGCCCCATGTGCATTCGGCGCAGATCTCGGCCCCCAGATGCACGGTCAGATCCCGCGCGCGGCGCATGGCCGACAGCCCGCCGAATTTCGACAGTTTCAGCGCCACAGCATCCATGCAACCCAGTTCGTGCGCGCGCAGCAATGAGGCCAGATCATGGGCGTTTTCGTCGATCTTCATTGGCAGACCGGTGGCCTGACGAACAGCGGCGCAGTCTTCTAGCGTTTTGCAGGGCTGTTCCAGCATCACGTCCAGATGCGCCACGGCGCGGCCCGTGCGCGTGGCCTGCAGGCGCGACGCGCCGCAGTTCCAGTCACCATAGACGATAGGCCCCGGCCCCACGGCCTCGCGCACTTTGGTCAGGCGTTCGGCATCGGCCTGCCAGTCGGCCTCGACCCCCAGTTTGACCTGAAACTGGCGGATACCAGTCTGATAGGCCGTCTTGGCGATCCGCGCCATCTCATCCGGGGCGACGCAAGTGATCGAATGGTAGAGCGGCATGTCCTTGCGCGTGCGCCCACCTAACAGGGCATAGAGCGGCTGGCCCGTGGCCTGCCCAAACAGGTCCCACAGCGCGATATCGACGATGGATTTGGCGTAGGCGTGGCCTTGCAGAACCCCGTCGAGCTTGCGCATCGGTGCGTCGACTCCGAAAGGGGCGATGCCGAGGATTTCTGGGCCCATCTCGGTGATCGCGGCGGGGACGCCATCGGCATAGGCGGGCAGGTAGTGGGGGATGGGGCAGACCTCACCCCAGCCCCTCAGGCCGGTGTCGGTTTCAAGACACAGGACATGAGCTTTGACCGTGGCGCAGCTTTTGCCTTCGGCCATGTGGTAGGTCTCATGGCTGGTCAGGTTGACGGACCAGAGGGTGAGTTTGGTGATCTTCATTCGGGCCGTCCTGTGGGTTTGGGCGTGGCGCCGTCAGAGGGGCCAGCCCCTCTCTTGGCCTGCGGCCAATTCACGCCCCGGGATATTTTTGGACAGATGAAGGAGCGGATCATCGCGGAGCCTCGTAGGTGGCGATTGGGGGGCCAAGGGCGTCTAGGTCGGGGTGGACGCCGAGGCCCGGGGTTTCCGGCAGGTGCAGGTGGCCGTCGATGTTGCGGGGGCCGCGTCCACCGGCGATGTCAACGGTGATCATGTCCTGACAGGCCCAGACCGCGTGGCAGTTGTCGTCGGGGATGGTGGCGGCCAGATGCAGCGCTTCGGTATCGGCCAGGACCGAGCCACCGGTGGCCATCACAAACATGTCGATCCCGTGGGCCAACGCGATGTCACGTATGCGAGCAGCTTTGGTCAGACCGCCGACGCGGTTGAGCTTGATCCCGAACACCTCGGCCAGCCCGTCGCGGGCGATGCGGGCTGCGTCCTGCAGGGTGACGAGGCTTTCGTCTACCGACACGGGCGAGCCGTGGCGGGGGGCGATAGCGGCGATATCGTCCAGGGATTCGCAGGGTTGTTCGAACATCACGTTTAGGTCTTCGCAGGATGTCATCACGCGCAAGGCTTGCTGCCGGGTCCAGCCCCGGTTCACATCGTAGAGAATGATCTCGCCCGGGCGGCGGATGCTTTCCACATCGCGGACGCGGGCGATATCGCGTTCGACATCTCCGCCGATCTTGACCGAATGGGCAACGTAGCCCCGGTTGCGGTAGCGGTCCATCACCTCGCGGGTTTCTTCGATGGTTTTTGCGCCGACAGACGAGGCGATCGGGCGCGGGGTGCGGGACCCTCCGCCCATCAGGTCGGCAATCGGCAGGCCCGCCGACTGTCCGGCGATATCCCAGCAGGCCATATCGATCGGGCTTTTGGCATAGAGGTGGCCGGGCAAGGCGGTATCCATCGCCCGTTCCACCTCCAGCACCTGACGCGGGTCGAGACCGAGGAGGAACGGGGCCATGGTTTCGATCCCGGCGCGGATGCCTGGGCCGTGGGCCGGGACATAGGTGTGGCCCCAGGGCGTGCCCTCGCCCCAACCGGTCAGGCCGGTGTCGGTTTCGACCTTCACCAGCGTCGCGTCGAGGGTTTCGAACTTCAGCCGCCCGCCGGACAACCAGTACGGGTGCTCCAGAGGCAGGTCGATCTGGTAGACAGTGATGATTGTGATCTTCATAAGGTATACTCCGCCACGGGCGCGCCGAGGCTTTCGAAATCCGGGGTTACGCCCAACCCTGGCGTGTCCGGGGCGTAAAGCTTGCCATCCCGCGACACCGGGCCGCCGAGTCCGGTGGAACGGGTGTTATAATTCATCAGGTCGGTGGTGTTTTGCAGGTAATCCTCGGGCGTTGAGGCGGCGAAATGCGCGACAACCGAGGTCGTGATCTCGCCGCCCCATGTATCTTCGCTGACCACGGGGATGCGGTTTTCGATCAGGTAGTCGCGCACCCGCCGGGCCTTGCTGAGCCCACCTAGGTTCGAGAGTTTCAGGCAGCAGATTTCAGCGCCGCGATCCGCGACGATCCGCTGGGCCATATGCATGCCGGTCAGGCATTCGTCCAGCTTCATTGGCTGCTCGGCGACGCGGCGGACCTGCTGACATTCTTCATAACTGCGGCAGGGTTGTTCGAGGATGTAGTCCAGATCGTGTGTCGCCCGTGCCACCCGGATCGCATTGTCCACGCGCCAGCCTTGGTTGGCGTCGGCCATCGCCTTTTCCCCCGCTTGAAGCAGAGGCACAGTTGCGCGGATACGGTCGATATCACCGGCCCAGTCTCCGCCTACCTTGATCTGAAACTGGCGATAGCCCTGATCGCGGTATCGGTTCATCTCGGCCACCGTCTCATCCACCGGTTTCTGCGGCGCGACCCGGTACATCGGCGCGCCGTCGGTCAGCTTGCCGCCCAGCAGCATCCAGACCGGCTGATCGCAGGCCTGCCCCAGAATGTCCCAGCAGGCGGCATCGACCGGAGCCTTGGCGTATCCGTGCCCCTGCACCAGATGATCCATGAGTTGCTCGATCCGGGCCACCTGCCGCGGGTCCTCACCCAGCAAATGCGGGGCCACCAGACGAGCCAGCGCCGCGACACCCTCAGAATGCGCGACCATGTAGTTTTCGCCGCAGGGGGTGAATTCGCCGCAGCCCTGCAGCCCCGCATCCGTGTCGATAACCACGACCGAAGCCGTCGCCACTTCAATCGCGTTGCCCGCGCCCCAGACGTAAGCCCCGCCCACATAGGGCAGTGCGGTCTGGTAGATGCGGATGCGGGTGATCTTCATGCGGCGTCCATTCGGGGCAGATCGCCCATGCCTGCGCCGCGCCACAGTACAAAGGTCAGGATGGGTTCGTCGGTCGTGATCATGGCGTGGCTTTGCCAACTGGCATGTTGGCGGGTCTGGTTGGGCCCGACATAAGCCTCGGCACCGTCGATCCTGAACAGGGCGCCACCTGTCAGGGTCAGATAGATTTCCTCGGCCTGATGGCTGTGCCAGTCGTAGTTCAGGCCAGCGCCCCAATAGGCCACATAGCCGCGCAGTTGGGTCGAGTGGAAATGGCCGGTCGGGCCGAACAGCTCGTAATATCCGTAGCGGTTCAGGAAGTCAGCTCCGACCTCTTCCTTGGTATAGGTCTGTTTCCAATGCGCCAGATGTGCACTCGCACGGATCGCCTCGGCCAGCGGCTTTGTTGGTGTGTTATCCGTCTCGACCTCGTGCACCAAACGAACAGCGGGAATCGCGTTTGGGGGCAATTCGGCTGGGGTAAGATCATCGGGCCACGCGCTGAAAGCTGACAGATCGGGATGGGCCTGATGCAATTGCCGGGCGGCTTCGAGGACGTCCCGCAGTGTCATGGCACCACCACGATATTGCCGGTGTGCTGTTTGGCGATGAAAGCCGCTTGCGCCTCGCGCAACTCCTCCAGCGGATAGGTCGCGGCGAGGGCGGGTTTGATCTCGCCTGCTTCGATATACTTGACGAGGTTCTGCATGACCTGCGGGTCGATCACGGTTGATCCGGTGAAGGTCAGGTCGCGCAGGTAGAAAGTACGCAGGTCGAACTCGACCATCGGACCGGCAATGGCGCCGGAACAGGTATAGCGCCCGCCGCGTTCGAGGCAGTCGATCAGGTTCGGCCAATAGGGACCCCCGACCACATCCGCGACCACAGTGATCTTTTCGTCGCCCAGTGCCGCGCGCAGGTTTTCCGACGCGCGCGGCAGGATTCTGTCTGGTCCCAGTTCGGCCACGTCGGAATGTTTCGCCTCGGACGCCAGCGCAATCACCCGCGCGCCGCGGCGCTTGGCCAGTTGCACCAGCGCGCCGCCGACACCGCCCGAGGCTCCGGGCACCAGAACGGTATCCCTTTCGGTGACATTGGCGCGGGTCAGCATGCCTTCGGCGGTGGAGTAGGAGCAGGAAAAGGTCGCCAGTTCTGCATCGGAAAGGTCCGAGGCGATCGGCACCGCGTTCACCGCCAGCGTTGTCGCGTATTCGGCAAACCCACCGTCCCGTTCCGAGCCGAAATAGCCGGTCTTATCCATGTTGCCCGGGTCAGCCGGATCGCGCAGCCAGCCATCGGTGATGACCCGCTGGCCGATCCGGGTCGGGTCCACGCCGTCGCCCACGGCGACGATTTCGCCGCAGATATCAGCCCCCTGAATGCGCGGGAAGGTAATCGGCGCGCCGCCCCATGTGGGGTCGTCTTCGCCGACCTCTTCGAAGGCACCGCCGGTGGTCGCATCGGTGACAGTCTTGGAATACCAGCCCGAGCGCGTGTTGACGTCGGTGTTGTTCAGACCGCAGGCGGCGACCTTGATCAGAACCTCTCCGGACGCGGGGGCGGGGCGGGGCCAGTCTGAGTGCAGCACCATCTGGTCCAGACCGCCATGGCCCATCGTGACCATGGCTTTCATCGTGTCGGGCAGGGCCATCACGCGGTCTCCAATGCGGCGTCGGTCCGGGGCAAAAGGCTTTGCGGATCATAGGCCGGTTCGCCCAGCACCCGCGCCGCGCGAGGCGCGCCGTGGATCACGACCTGCAGGTCCGTTCCCGGTTTGGCGGCCTCGGGTTTGATATAGGCAAAGGCGAGGATCTTGCCGACCGTGTGCCCATAGGCCACCGACGCTGTGGAGCCTACGACGCGTCCGTCCAGCAGGACGGCCTCACCGCCATGGCCGTCGATCTCGCCATCGGGTTCGATTTCCAGATAGGCGCAGACCCATGGCAGATCGGTGTTCAGGGTCTTGTCCTTGCCCAGATACTCCTTATCGGTGCGGGCAAAGCGCAGCACGTCGGCCTCGGCCAGAGTGACTTCGTTGGTCAGTTCTCCTGCGCCTTTGAAGCCCTTCTCCATCCGCATCACGTTCATGGCAAAGCTGCCATAGTCTACGATGCCATGCGGCTCGCCCGCCGCCCAGAGCGCGGTGTAGACGTCGAGACAGGCGGCGTTTGGCATATGCAGTTCCCACCCCAACTCACCCGCGTAAGACATACGGAACGCCCAGACCTGATGGCCGGCGATGGTGATTTCCTGCGCCGAGAGCCAGCGGAAGCCGGCATTGGTCAGATCGGCATCGGTACAGCCCACCAGTACGTCGCGCGACCGGGGGCCGTTCAGCGACAAGGCTGACCAATCGGAGGAAAGGGCGGTGATGTCGACAGAATTTTCGTCGAAAATTCTTGCCCCGCGCAGGTGATCCAGAAGGCGCTGTTCGAAGAAAGCGGCGCAGACCAGATAGAAGCGATCTTCGGCCATGCGGACGATTGTGGTCTCCAACTCGATCCGGCCCCGGCGGTTCAACATATGGGTCAGGGTGATCGAGCCCACCTTCTGCGGCATCCGGTTGGCGGTCAGGTAATCCAGCAGGGCATAGGCACCCGGGCCCGAGACCTCGACCTTGGTAAAGGCCGTGACATCCATGATGCCGACGCGTTTACGCACCGCCTTGACCTCAGCCGCAACCATGTCATCGGCTGGCGTTCGACGGAAGGAGTAGTGATCCCGCTGCTCGACCCCATCCCGCGCGAACCAGCGGGGGCGCTCAAACCCATAAACCTCCTCATGCACTGCGCCTTTGGAGTTCAGCAGCTCATACAGTGGCGACGGCTTGATCGGACGCCCCTCAAGACGGTTGAAATGCGGAAAGGGGATCTCGTGGCGCAGGCAATAATCTTCCTCGGCCTTGATCACCTGCCAGTCCTTGGTGGCATAGCTGCCGAAGCGACGCGGATCGAATTCGCGCATCGAAATATCCGCTGCCCCATGCACCATCCAGCGCGCCAGTTCGCGGGTCAGACCCGGCCCCCAGCCGATGCCGATCTGCGTGCCGCAGCAGCACCAGTAGTTCCGCACGCCGGGCGCAGGCCCGATCAGAGGGTTGCCATCCGGCGGATGCGAAATCGCCCCGTGCACGTCGCGCTGAATGCCCAGTTCGGCAAAGATCGGCATCCGGTTCAGGCTTTCCTCAAGCCACGGCATCACCCGGTCGTAATCGGCGTCGAACAGCCAGTTCTCGTACTCCCACGGGCAATGGTCATGCCAGACCGAGTTCGGGTTCTCTTTCTCGTAAATCCCGATCAGCCCGCGCTGCTGCTCCATGCGAATATAACCCGAGACCTTACGGTCATCGCGGATCACCGGCAGTTCGGTGTCCAGGTTCTGGAACTCAGGCACCGGCTCGGTCACGAAGTAATGGTGGGTCATCGACGTCATCGGCAGTTGCAGCCCGGACCACTCGCCCATCTGGCGCGCATAGGTGCCGCCCGCGTTCACCACATGCTCGCAGGTGATCGTACCTTGCTCCGTCTCGACCACCCACTCGCCATTGCCGGCCTGCGTGATGTTGGTGGCGCGGCAATTGCGGAAGAGGCGCACGCCCTTTTGCCGCGCACCCGCAGCCATCGCCATGGTCACGTTGGTCGGGTCCACATGGCCGTCATCCGGCGTGTGCAGCGCGCCCAGCACGCCGTCGAGATTGTAGAACGGGTGCAAGTCGGCCACCTTCTCGGGCCCGACCAGTTCAATGTTGAACCCCAGCGAGCGCCCCACCGAGAGCGTATGACGCAGCCAGTCCATCTCATCCTCGGTATAGGCCAGACGGAACGAGCCGCAGCCATGCCATGTCACCGGCTGGCCCGTTTCGGCCTCCAACGCACCGGAATAAAGCCCGATGTTGTAGTCCACACATTTGCCCAGCCCAAAGCTTGAGGTCGAATGGGTGATCTGCCCCGCCGCGTGCCAGGTGCTGCCGCTGGTCAGTTCGGCTTTTTCCAGCAGGACGGTATCCTCGCCCCACCCTTCATGCGCCAGATGATAGGCCAGACCGACCCCCATAACGCCGCCTCCGACGATGACCACGCGGGCGTGGGTGGGCAATTTCTTCTCGGACATGACATTTCCTCTTCCCGAGTCGCTTTTCTGCTCGACAGGCTAATTCCACATTTGTACCATCGTCAATCATGAATGACACAAACGTATCATCAATCGTTCTCGACCGCCTGAGTGCGGAATGGGAGGCCTTGACGCCCGAGGCCCAGAAAGCCGCGCGTTACGTGCTGGAAAACCCAACGGATGTTGGGGTTTCGACCGTGCGCGAGATCGCCGAGGCCGCGAAGGTCAAGCCCAACACCTTTGTCCGAATGGCGCGCCAAGTGGGGTTCGATGGGTATGAGGATTTCCGCGCGCCCTTCCGGGATGCGATTCGGCAGGGCACCGTGTCCTTTCCCGACCGCGCACGGTGGTTGCAGGATATCGGCAAGTCGGGAGAGTTGGGCAGCCTTTATGCCGATATGGTCGGCGCCACGATCCGCAATATCGAGGACACATTTGCCAGGATCACCGCAGAACGCCTGAAGGCCGCAGCCGAGGATATCTGGAATTGCCGCCAAATCTTCACGCTGGGCGTTGGCGTCAACAACGCGAATGCGCGGAACTTCACCTATCTGGCCTCAACGGGCATGAAGCAGTTTCACGCCATCCCCCGCCCCGGCTCGACCCCGGTGGATGATCTGGCCTGGGCCGATGAGCAGGACGTGCTGATCGCCATCACCTGCCACCCCTACCGGACCGAGGTAATCGACGCGATCAAACTGGCCCGCCTGCAGGGGCTGACCGTGATTGGCCTGTCCGACAGCCCGGCCAGCCCGGTGATCCTGAACGCGCAGCACGGCTTTGTCGTGGCCGCCGATACGCCGCAATTCTTCCCCTCCTCCGTCTCGACTATCGCCTTGCTGGAAACGCTGCTGTCCTTCGTGATTGCCGTGTCCAGCGATGAGATCGTCGAGCGGGTGGAGCGGTTTCACCAACGCAGACACCAACTTGGCCTCTACGCGGAGGAGCCCGAATGAACGCACCGCTGACGCACTCCTTGGACGCGCGCTATTATACCGACCCGGCGATATTCGCGCAGGAAATGCAGGGGCTTCTGGCCCGAACGTGGCAGTTCGCGGGCCACGTGGCGCAGGTGCGGGAACCGGGAGATTACTTCGCGTTCGAGATCGCGGGGCAGAATCTGTTTTGCATCAGGGGCCGCGACAATGAAATTCGCACCTTCTATAACGTCTGCCAGCACCGTGCCCATGAAATGGTCAACGGCGCGGGCAACACCCGCGTGGTGGTCTGCCCCTATCATTCCTGGACCTATGAACTGACAGGACATTTACGCGCCGGGCCGAACATCAAATCGGTTCCCGGCTTCGACCGCAGCGCGATCTGCCTGACCTCGGTCCGGACCGAGGTGTTCAACGGCTTCATCTTTTTCAATCTCGACGATGAGGCCGCACCCATGGATGAATGGTACCCCGGCGTGCGCGAGGAAATCCGCGCCTTTGTGTCGCATATCGATGATCTGGAACCGCTGGAATGGGTGGAGATTCCGGAAAATTGCAATTGGAAGGTCAGTATCGAGAACTACTCGGAATGCTACCACTGCCCAACCAACCACCCGACCTTTGCCGAAGGTGTGGTCAAGCCCGAAACCTATGACATCCAGCCCGACGCGGGCGGCGGTTATGTGCTGCGGCATACGACCGAGTGCCAGAGCCTCGACAAGATGACCTATCCCATCGACATGTCAGTGCCTCATGCGGGGGACTACCAGTCATGGTTCCTGTGGCCGATGTTCTCGTTCCAATGCTATCCGGGCAACGTGCTGAACACCTATCACTGGCGCGCAAACGATGCCGACCACTGCACCGTCTGGCGCGGCTGGTACACCGAAGGCGGCTCGGAAAGCGCCGTCATCCGGCAACTGGCCGTGCAAGACCGCGAAACCACGGTCGAGGAAGATATCCGTCTGGTCGAATCCGTCCACCGCGGCCTCAAGTCCCGAGGCTACCGCCCCGGCCCGCTGGTGCTGGACCCGGGCTGTGGCGTCATGTCGGAGCATTCGATTGCCCGGTTGCAACAATGGATGCGAGAGGCGGTAGATGTATAAATTTATTGCCACGCTACTAACCGGGCTTCTTCCAATTGGGGCTTGGGCATGCCCAAGCGCTTCATCTCACGAGTATTTCTTTTTTGATAGCCCCGAAGATATTGAAGAGCACGGGAGTTTTTTGGCGAAAGTTGAGGTTATATCTTTCGACGCACCCACATACGAAGTTTCCACACACATTCAAACGAGCGGACAAAAGGCCAAGAGCTATAAGCTCATTTTGCCGCCCCACGTTGAGCTTGAAGTAATTGAAGTTCTTCACGGAATACTGGAAGAAACCGTCTTCGACAGCACTTTGCAGCTTACTTCTTGCACACCTGAACCCAGACCGCAAAAAGGGGAGATTGTCTTTGTCTCCGGGCATTTTCTTGACGGAATCCCGACTCTGGAAAGCTATAGGTTAAGGAGTAACTGGGGGCTGTACTAGACATGTGGTCGTACACTGGAAAATTCAGGTCATTCCAATACACCAAGTCCATTTTCCATCCACTCACCGAGCATCGTTTGGGGGGCATCAGATGCTGATGCCCGAGGACTGGCAACCCGAACACAAGCTGTTCCCGCATCAGGTCGGCTTCACTTGTCCGCCCTTTGATTTCGACGCCGCCCCGTCGGATTTTCTGCGCATCTGCCCGGAAACGGCCGGTGTGCATGGCTGGATGCTGCACGTGCCGGACTATGTCCACGGGCTGGACCAGCGGAAACAGAACTTCGGCATGCTCGAAGACTTCGTGCATTGCATGTCGCGCAACGGGGTGGATGTGTGCGGTCAGGTCGGCTCGAACTGGGTGCATGCCTGTGGGTTGGGGGTTAAAGGAGTACGGCAGCATTGTGAGGACCTGTCGGACAGATACGGCACCCGGTTTCACATGGCGGGTTATGCCATGGTCGAGGCCCTGCGCGAGATGAATGTGGAAAAGGTGGCGCTGAACGCTGCCTATCACTGGCCCGAATGGTGGCAGGGCACGGTCGGGTTTCTGCAGGAGGCCGGTTTCGACGTGCTTTATGCGGGCAATTTCCACGATCAGGGGTGGTTTGACAGTCAGGAGGAGATCAACGCCTGCCGTTGGGTCTTTGACGGCGATCTGGCGATGAAGAGCTTTGAATACGTGGCCGAGCAGGCCCCGCAGGCCGATGCGGTCCTGATCAACGGCATGTGCAATTTCCGCACCGGACCGAATGGCCTGCCGCAGCGCCCGCTGCATCTGGCCGATCAGTTAGAGACCGCCCTGGGCAAGCCGGTGATCGGCCATGACATCGCGCTCTACTGGCGCATCTTCAAATCGCTCGGCCTTGCGCCTGCAACGCCGCATGGCCGGTTGTTGAAACGGCTCTGACCCGGAAGGACCCCAGATCATGCACAAAATCCTTGCGCTTTGGGCCGTTCCCCGCTCGACCTCGACCGCTTGCGAATGGATGATGCGCCAGCGCGGCGATATGGAGTGTCTGCACGAACCTTTTGGCGAGGCGTGGTATCAGGGCGAAGACCCGCTGTGGCATCGCTTTCAGCCGGGGGATGTGACAACGCCGGGTCTGACGCTGGACTCTGTCTGGGCCGACATTCAGGCGCGCGCCGAAAAGGGCCCGGTTTTCATCAAGGATTTTCCCCATTACATCAACCACATGTGGAACGCAGAGTTCCTGTCGCATTTCAACCACGCCTTCCTGATCCGCGATCCGGCCAAGACCATAACCTCGATGTACAAACGCTGGCCGGACTTTGCCGAAGGGGAGGTCGGCTTTCCCGAACAGCGCGCTCTGTTCGATCTGCTGACGGCGCTGAACGGAAGCCCTCCGCCGGTGATCGACAGCGACGATCTGCTGGAGGACCCGCATGCCATGACGCGGAAATTCTGCGCGGCGGTGGGCATCCCCTTCCTTGAACACGCCCTGACATGGGAGGCTGGCGGCGACCCGTCGGCGCATAGCTGGTGGGATGGCGGGTCTTTCCATGCCAACCTTGCCAATTCGACCGGGCTTACGCCACAACCAAGAAAATACATCGATATCGACGATGCGCCGGATCGGGTCCGACAGGTGCATCGCCGGATGAAACCGCATTATGATCACCTCTATCACCATCGCCTGAAACCCTGACGCCGGAGACCTGATATGGCCGATACTTTCGACGAAGACCTGTTCCTCAAAGGCCTCGCGCAGCGCAAGGGCACGCTGGGGGCCGAATATGTGGAAAAGAACCTGGCCGCTGCAGATGAATTCACACGCCCGTTTCAGGAGGCGATGACCGCTTGGTGCTGGGGCTTCGGCTGGGGGGATGAGGTGATCGACGCCAAGACGCGCTCCATGATGAACCTGTCCATGATCGGCGCTTTGGGCAAGATGCATGAGTGGGAGATTCACTGCCGGGGGGCCATCAACAATGGTGTTTCCCGCGAAGAAATCCGCGCCATCATCCATGTGATCGGGATTTATTGCGGCGTTCCGCAAGCGCTGGAATGCTTCCGCGTGGCCCGCAAGGTGCTGGAGGCCGAAAACATGCTCTGAGGCCAAGGAAGCGGTTATCAAATCGTCACATCAATGCATGACCTTGGGGCACAGTGGCATAGCTGCCGCACCGGTATCTGACAATCAAAGCGTGATACGGCGCGGGTTGTTGCATGCGGAAAGAGAGTGAACTAACGATACCGCAATGCGATTTCTTCTGGTCCTGATTTCCATTGTGCATATCTGCGCCGCTACTGTCGCCCACGCGCAGGATTCAGCGCTTTCTCAGCCAGACCTCAGCGCATCCGGCACGGCCTATCAAAAGGCGGTCCGGTATCGGGGCATTGACACGGATGTGGTCTATTTCGACCCCACACAACCTGCCCCGCCGCTGGACACGGAATTTACCCCGCAAGAAGATGAAGACGGCCAAACCGATCAATCCGAAGCCGATAGGGAGCGCCGGATCGTAGCAGCCATTTCCCTGCTGGTCCTGATTTTCATCGTGGCCCTCGTCTATTTCGGTGCGGGGCGGGCCTCGGTATCGTTCCGCTCGGCCAGTGAGAATGCGCGGCGCAAGCCCGGGCAGACCGCTGCGGATCAAACACCCGACACAGGCGGGCAGCCTGATCTTGAGGCTTTGCTAAGATCAGGCAATCGCGACCTGGCAGTCGTAGGCCTTGCGCACATGGCCCTGACCCGCTGCCTTGCCGCCAACGAGGTTCTGTTCAAACGCAGCTGGACCCATCGCGAGGCGCTGCGCAGCCTGCCGCAAAGCCTGTGGTACATGCCGGACCTGCGCGCGCTGGTTCTGGCGAGCGAGCAGGTAAATTTTGGCCATCGCTCGATCAATCAAGCGGATTTCGACGCGCTGGTCGCCCGCGCCCGCCCGATCCTGCGCGAGGTGCCCGCGTGACGGATATCGCCCGCTTCGACACCGACAGCCGGATGCGGCTGGACTGGATCGTGATCGGCATCGTGGTGGTGCTGTGCGCTGGCATCTTCTTCTACATTTTGGCCGGGCGGCAATACGCGCTGCGCGAATCCGCCAGCGGGTTCGACGGGCTGGATTACTGGCTGACCAGCGAAGGCCACGCCGCCCAGAGCTTTACCGGAGGGTGGCCTCTGGACCGCAGCACCATCGGGCTACTGGTGCAACCGATCTATGACGCTCATCCCGGCACCGACCGGACTCCGGCTAAAACCAAGGAAGACCTGCTGTTTCAGGCGGATGAGTTCGATCAGGACATCGATGTCATCCGCGAACGGGCGCAATCCGTGCCCAGCCTTGTCATCCTGCCCAAATGGCGTAGCGGGATGCGGCTGACCGGGTTCGGGCATCCGGTTCTGATTGCCCCGCGCACCGATATACAAGCTGTGCTGCATCAGGTGCTGGGGTCCGAGGTCGGGCGTGTCTCGTTCGTGCGGTCTCCGTTCCGGGAGTATGCGCTGAATTCAGACCGCGATCTGGTCGCTCGGATCTATGCGGCCCAGACCTTTGAAGGGCGCGGCTGCGAGCCCCTTTTGGGCCGCGCCGGGGCGATGCTGCTGGGGCGGTGCCCCCTGCCGGGGGACGGGGAACAGGATCACGTCTATGTGCTGTCCGATCCCGATCTGCTGAACAATCACGGTCTGAGCCTGGGCGACAACGCGTTTATCGCGGGAAAAGTGCTGCCCGAGATCGCGAGCGGCAAGCGGATCATCATCGACTACAGCAACCGGAACTGGTTGACGCAGCCGGAACAGGTCGTCCAACGGGACCGCACGTGGGACGACCTGAAACGCCTGTTCGAACCGCCATTTCTGATCCTGTGGATCGGCGCGGGGCTGCTGCTGGCGCTGGCGCTATGGCGTGGTGGCGTGCGCAGCGGGCCGGTCGCGGACCTACCGCTGGCGCTGGGAACCGGCAAGCGCCGGGCCAATCGGGTACGGGCGCGACTGATGCGGATGACGGATCAGGACGGGGCCATGCTGGCGGATTTCATCGATACCCGCCTGCGCGCCCGCGCGGCGCAAGTGTTCGGCGCGGGTCACAAAACCCAGACCTCGCCCGAGGCCGCCTATCTGAAGTACGTCGCAGCCCGAAAGCCCGACCTTGCCGCGCGGCTTGAGGATGTGATCGGAAAGATCCGCGCCCTGCCCGCGCATCTGGGCCCGAATGACGCGATTACCTACGTAGACCAATTTGAATTGATACTGGAGCAGCTTGCCGATGACGCTTGATGACTTATTCGCCCATGCCGAGGCCATGCGGGCCGAGATCGGCAAGGTTGTTCAGGGCCAGCAAGAGGTGATCGACCTTCTGTTGACCGCCTTGTTTGCCCGTGGTCACGTTCTGCTGGAAGGCCCACCCGGAACTGCCAAGACCCTGCTGGCGCGCAGCTTTGCCGGCGCGCTGAATCTCGAATTCGGGCGCATCCAGTTCACCCCCGACCTGATGCCGGGCGATGTTCTGGGAACCTCAATCTACAATTTCCAAACCAGCGAATTTGTTCTGACCAAAGGCCCGGTCTTCAGCCAGATCCTGCTGGCGGATGAGATCAACCGCGCCCCGCCGAAAACGCAGGCCGCCTTGTTGCAGGCGATGAACGAGCGGATGGTGACGATTGATGGCACCGATCATTCGCTGGGCTCGGAATTCATCGTTGTCGCAACCCAGAACCCGATCGAACAACAAGGCACCTATCCCCTGCCCGAGGCACAATTGGACCGCTTTCTGTTCAAGGTAAACCTGACCTTCCCGCCCGAAGAGGTCGAACTGTCGATCCTGCGTCAGCACGCCAGCCAGCCGCTGGATTTTCTGAGCGCGGCAGAGACGGTGAAGCCCCTGCTGGATGCACCCACTATGGCCGCTGCGCGCGGGTTGATCGACGGGATTGTGCTGGATGATGACATTCTCGCCTACATCCTGCGGCTGGTGCGCGCCACGCGGGAAAGCGCCGACATCGCCTTTGGCGCCTCGACCCGTGCGGCGGATGCCATCGCCGGGGCGGCCCGCGCAACGGCGGCGCTGAACGGGCGCGACTTTGCCATCCCGGATGACGTGAAAGCCCTGGTCATCCCTGCGCTGCAGCACCGGATCGTTCTGTCGCCTTCGGCCGAGATCGAGGGGCGCGGCGCGCGGCAGGTTCTGGAAAACATCCTCAACCAGATCGAGGCCCCCCGCTGATCCGCCCCTCGCGCATATTGTTGATCGCGGCCTGCGCAGCACTTGCCCTGTCGCTAACCGCCGTGATCATGGGCGAGGCCACGCGCCCCGTGGCCGGATTGCCCTGGGTCGTGCTGGGCCTGCTGGCAATCGGCGATCTGTTGTTATCTTGGCCGCGCAAAAGGGCAATCTCGGTCGAGCCGCTGGGCGACATCTTTGTCGGCGAGGACGCGCAGATCGACCTAACCATCAGCCCCGCCACCCAAGGTTTGCGCGGCGCATTGGACTGGCCCGACGGGCTGCAGGGCCCTGCGAAATTCGATCTGTCCAAGGGCCGCGCCCAAATCCCATTCCGGGCCATTCGGCGCGGGACTTGGGTGTTGTCGAACCTGTGGCTGTCCTGGACCTCGCGCCTGCGGCTATTCGAATTTGTGCCCAAGATTGCATTTGGCCTTGAGGTCGCGGTGATCCCCAATATCCGCCGGGTGCAATCGGGTGAGATTTCCACAACCGTTCAGTCCCGGTTGTTCGGCGTCAAGGAAAACCGCGCCATCGGCGAAGGCTCAGAATTCCACCAGCTTCGCGAGTTTGTCCCCGGCATGGACGCCAGCTCGATTGACTGGAAACGCTCGGCCCGGCACCGTGCGCTGGTCGCTAAGGAAGTCCGGGCCGAGCGTAACCACCATGTGATCATTGCCCTGGATAACGGCTTTCAGATGCGCGAGGAAATCGCGGGCCTGCCCAAGATTGACCACGCCATTACCGCCGCGCTGGCGGCAGCATGGGCGGCAGCCATCGGCGGTGATCTGGTCGGGCTTTACGCCTATGACGCCAAACCCCGGATGTTTCTGCCCCCCGAACCGGGCCGCGCCGCATTCACTCGCCTGCGCAGCCGCACGGCTGAGTTGGCCTATGAAAGCGTCGAAACCAATCACACGCTAGCCATGACCGAGTTGAATGCGCGGACCCCCAAGCGCAGTCTGATCATCGTGTTCTCGGATTTCGTCGATACGACCTCGGCCGAGTTGATGGTGGAGAATGTCAGCATTTTGGCCAAGCGCCACCTGATCGTCTTTGTTGCCCTACGTGACCCGATCCTTGAGGCGCAGGTCAACGAGCCGCCGCAGGACATGGACGGGGTGGCCCAGACCGTGTCCACCGGCCAGTTGCTGCAGGAACGTCGTCTGGTGCTGGAACGCCTGCACCAACTAGGCATCACCGTGATTGATGCGGAACCCGGCACCGTTTCGGCCCGGCTGATCTCGACCTATCTGGAAATCAAAGCGCGGGAGATGATCTGATGGCCGACAGCGATCTGATCCGCTCGGCCCGGTTCCGGCAGGAGCGCGAAGGCGACTGGCGCAGATTGTCGAACCTTGTCGACAAGGCCGAAACCCGGGGCCTGCACCGCATGAGCTTTCAGGAGGCGCGCGATCTGGCCGACCTTTACCGTCAGGCCACCACGTCCCTATCCATCGCGCGCGAGATATCGCTGGATCGGGGTTTGCTGGACTATCTCGAAGCCCTGACCAGCCGCGCCTACCTGAGCGTCTACGCCCCACAGCAAAGACTGGGCGGCATACTCCGCAAGTTTCTTACCACTGGCGGCCCAAAGGCGATGCGGTCGTCGTGGCGGGTGACGCTGCTGGGGTTCCTATGCATGGCAGCAGGCGCGGTTGCCGGGTACTTTTTCTATTTCGACGACCCCGAATGGTTTTATGTCTTCATGGCCCCCGAACTGGCGGGCGGGCGAGGGCCAGAGGCAACAACCGAATTCCTGCGCTCGCGCATCTATGGCGACGCATCGAGCGATGGCCTTGGGGCCTTTGCCACTTACCTGTTTTCGCACAACACCCGCATCGCCATCCTTGTTTTCGGCCTCGGGGCCTTCCTGTGCGCCCCAACGATCCTGCTGCTGTTCTATAACGGCCTGATGCTGGGCGTGTTTTACGCGCTGCACGTTGATCGCGGTCTGGGCTGGGATATCTTCGGCTGGCTCTCGATCCACGGCGTGACCGAACTGTCAGCGGTCTGCATCGCCGGGGCCGGAGGGCTGAAGCTGGGCCTTGCGGTGCTGTTCCCAGGCCAACAGACGCGCCGGGCCGCCTTGCGCGCAGCGGGCCATGATGCGGTCAAGCTGGCGCTGATTGCGGCGCTAATGCTGGTCGCCGCCGCGCTGCTGGAAGGATTCGGACGCCAGTTGGTGCAGGACCGCACCACCCGCATTACAATCGGCTGGGGTATCGGCCTGCTCTGGCTGCTCTGGTTCCTTCTGGGCGGGAGGAGGCGGTCATGACCAAACCCGCGCTGGACCGCCTGCTGCCGCCCGAGGGTGTGCCGCTTTACTTCCGCGTCGCAGGCGTTGGTGTGCGCACCGCCGCGCAACTGACCGATCTGCTGATCACCGTCATCGGAGCCGTCGCCGTTTTCCTGCTGGCCCTTGCGCTAGAGCTTGTAAATTCGAACACCGCGACCGCCATCGCCGCCATGCTGTTCTTCTTCATCCGCATTCCCTACTACGCGGCATCTGAGTTGATCTGGAACGGGCAGACCATCGGCAAGCGGATGATGAGGATCAAAGTCGTCTCAGCCGATGGTCAGGCGCTGACCACGCAATCGCTGGTCGTGCGCAACCTGATGAAAGAGGCCGAGATTTTCCTGCCCGGCACGATTGTCGTGACCCTGAGCACCAACGCGCTGATCCCTTCGATCCTGTCGTTGATCTGGGCGCTGGCGGTTCTGGCGGTGCCGCTATGCAACAAGCGCAGGCAGCGGCTGGGCGATTTCGTCGCCGGGACCTTCGTGATCCACCTGCCCAAACCGATCCTGTTGCCCGACATGTCCAAGACGGCCCGCCCTCCGTCAGCCGTACAGCCGAAATTCCGTTTCCTGTCGCATCAGTTGGAACATTACGGCACCTATGAGTTGCAGACGCTCGAAGACGTGCTGCGCGCCGCGAACCGCGCCAAAGGCCCAGACGCCTATAAGCGCCAGAAAGAGACGCTGGCCGCCGTTGTCGCCCAAATTCGCCAGAAGATCGAATATGCTGACCCGATCCGCGACCAGGACCATCAAGCGTTCCTCGAGGCCTTTTACAAAGCGCAACGCGCGTTTCTGGAACAGCGCCAGCTTTTTGGCGAGAAACGAAAAGACAAACGCCATGCCGAAACCCAAGGCTAGGCCCATCTGTTGCAGTTTTACCAATCCGGGAAAACAAAACCTCGTTTTCACCTTGAGGCTGACCACGACCATGCGGCCTTATCTGCATAGCAATAACTGATTTCAGGACTTTGATATGACAGACACAACTCATCCCGACACCCACATACCTTTCGGTGCAGGGGCAATTGTCGCGGAAACCTTTTCGATTCTTTTCAAGAAGCTTCACATCATAATTCTGCTGGGTTTTATACCGGCCCTGATCGAGCTTATTCTGTCCACGACCCCCTTCTTGAACCAATCCGTTCAGGCCAGCCCGACGAACGAGTTCGACTTCGCCGCAATGGGTGTCGTTTTCGCTATCTCGTTTTTGATCACATTGGTGGCCGTCGGATTGACCACCGCAATGGTGGTGCAACTGGCCTATGACACCAAGCTGGGACGCCCCGCGCAGATCGGCCGGTACTTTGGCGCGGCGCTCAGCAATCTTCCGGCAATTGCGGTTCTGTCGATCATTGTGGGCATCTGCAACATGATCGGAATTCTGTTGTTCATCGTTCCCGGCATCTGGCTTTACGGAGTGTTTTCCGTGATCACGCCCGCAATTGTGATCGACGGGGCAGGATTTGGCGCAATGCGGCGCAGCGCGGACCTGACCAAAGGCTACCGCTGGCCAATCATAGGCGCGCTGGTGCTTGTGTTCCTGTGTATCATCCTGATTTCATTTGTGCTGGCCTTTGTCTCGGCCATGGTGACGGGCAGTTTTGTGGTCGAGCCAGAGTCATCAGGTTTCGGGGCATTGACCCTCGCGCAGGTCGTCATCAACGCCTTCGCCTATGGGTTGGGCGGCGTGGCCGTCGCAATGATCTTCGCACGCCTGAAAGAGATCAAGGAAGGCGTCAGCGTCTCGGATCTGGTGGATGTTTTCAAATAGACTAAGAGCTGAGGCCGGTTAAAAACCAAGACCGGACCGCACATATCGGAGAACGTAAGTCTCTAAGACTGAACGAAATCCGCAGCGGTCCGGGTTAATCGCAGTGAAAGACGGATCACTACCCCAACCTGACCGGACCGCCGTTTGATTCACTTACGATCAATGGGCGCGGCTTAGCGCCAGAAAACTCCGAGAACACTGTTTAAGATACACGCAAAACGGCGTGTTTCGCCCTGATTTCAACGGGTTCAAGAGTTTTGCCTGGCTCCGCCACAAATTGGAAATTTCGCCTTGTATTCCCGCCGCTTGCAAGGATATACCCATCGGCGGAGACGTGGCCGAGTGGTCGAAGGCGCTCCCCTGCTAAGGGAGTAGGCGGGAAACCGTCTCGAGGGTTCGAATCCCTTCGTCTCCGCCATCAACCAAAGTCAGTTATTTGTCGCTGTAAAACAACAGCTTAACAAAAGACAGTAGAAGAATACCCCACACGTTCCCCCCACACGTTCTCCCCATACTTTTTTGGGAAAGGCCTGCGTGGGTTGCGTGAATCAGTGGGCCTTTTGAAACAGCTTGTATCTTTTGACGTTGGGCATCAAATTTGGAGCAGGAACACCGGGATACTATTGAGTCAAGAAAACTAAGATACCGAACCCGGAAAGGCACAAGACTGTGAAATCAGCAGACCAAATCAACCAAGAAATGTTCGAAATGCTAGAAAAGGTGTTGGCTAAAGGGGGCATGCTGAATGAAATGTCTGACTTCAACAACCTGTGGCGGCTTCTCAGCGATCTTGGTTCCGAGTTAACGGTTGATCCGCGACCCAAACCAACCCTTACAGTAGTCAAATAAGCCGATCTGTATTGATCCAAACAGCTACCTAGGCACTTGGGGTTATCGTCTCTGATTAAAAGCCATAACCTAGGTAGCTTCTTTGTCAGCCCTAGTACCGCTCACACTCGATACTGAAGCTAAATCAGGAGGTCATTTGCTCTATATTACATATGGTGAGGATGTTTCAGGCAGCTTCTCTGTTGATCAAGAACTCAACCGTTTCCGAGAATTCACCTGTGTCTGGTTCAGGAGTTTGACCGTAAACAACTGGCTTAGTGGATACACCCCAATACCTCTGACAGTATAGTTCTGCCGCCTGAGTAATGTTGGGGTAGGATGGATTTTTTCTCCAGTAGAGGTTCGGGACAAAATCATCCTGTGCAGGCAACAGCTTTCCGGTATCCGTGTTTCTCAACATGATCTGACTGTGAAAAACCAAATCTGGGCGAGACAACTTACTGATCATGTCCGAGTTGCCCGCACACAGAATGTATTTGTTGGTCAGTATCTCTCGAAGCCTTTGATTCCCATCTCTAGCGGAGTCGATCAAGTCCTTCACGAAGCCGAGTCTTTCATCGACCGGAAGTGAGTATAGCTTCTCAGCAAGCATGTCGGCAGTATCGAACAACTCTAACTGGCTTCTTTTCTTTTCTGGACTTGATGCAGCGTTGATGGGATTGGCCTGCCTGTCTATCCGTTGGTGTGCCGCTTTTTGGCACTTTGTTTGGCAGTATTTCTTGTTCGACCGCTTTCGTGTGAATTGTTCGCCGCAGTGCGGACACACGACGACAGAAGAGGTAGTCAAAATTTGGGTTCCTTTGAGTAGTTGAGAAGAGCGGGCAACCGGCACACGAACAAACAATGTCCGTTGATCCATGGGTCGCCCGTAAAGATACATCTGGGGTGGATGCGAATGAGCGCTAAATGGCAGTTACTGGACTAACCAATGCGATCTAATGGTGTATTTAATCGGTCTAAAGGAAAAGCAAAGGTTACGCAGCCGGTTCCAAGCTGGCTATGATTTGCTCAGAAATCCTTTTCGCCTTCTACTTGGATTTGTTCTTTTTCTTCGGACCTGAAAGCCCCTGCCATTTGTTGTTGTAGTTGGCGATACGCAGCGCCTAGCTTTTGGACGCCTTCAGTGTCACCGGTTGCATCAGCAGCACGAATACCGTCTTCAAGCCGTTTCAAATAATCGGCAGACATAGGTTTGCCTCATACGATTTGCCGTTGATGATT
Source organism: Ruegeria sp. F11 (assembly GCF_056533855.1). NCBI lineage: Bacteria > Pseudomonadati > Pseudomonadota > Alphaproteobacteria > Rhodobacterales > Roseobacteraceae > Ruegeria > Ruegeria sp. F11. Next base: position 239,910 of record NZ_JBQFOW010000009.1, read on the forward strand.
TGCCAATGCCCTAAGAGTTTCCTTGGCATCAGAGGCGCGTGTGATCGCTCCGTTTGGGAAGGGGTTTTTCTCGTTCTTTCGCGCTTGGGATTAGTGCGATCCCAAGAACCGTTTGCATATTTGTAGTATGCTTTGATCTTGGTCGGATTGGCCGTTTTGAGTTCGGTAAGGCATTTGACACCAAGCACCTCTAGGAGGTCGCCATAGCCATCTGAGCCGGGGACGTTCAATGCTCTGTAGAGCCACAAGCAGCTACTACGCAAAGGCGCGTCCCAATCTTTGGTCCTTGGCAGTTCTTTGGATATGTATTGTCCGTACTTCTTCTTGGATTTGAAGTGTGGTCGAGCAGCGTGCATGTACCGTCCGACATTCAAGTAGTCTTCTAGTTTGTCGTTGAGTCTTGCATGTCTTACGTTTGACAATGCGGTTGAGGACGCCAACGCCTTTTTGGTTATGGTTTGGTCAATGATTGGATCGTTTAATTTCAAAATGTTGTTTCCTTTTAAGTGTTTTAGACCCAAAAAATATTGGGCCGTAGGTTTCTGCCTTCTCTATAAGGCCGCATAACTTAACACTGGTTTCTGCCTTCTCTATAAGGCCGAATAACTTCCGCTCGGATTGGCAGTTTAGAGGCCCTGAGCCTCCCCAACTGAACGGGTCCACCGTTATGTTTAGGAGACGGAGGACTACGAATGGCAAACAAGCGACCGAGGCCCGAAGAGATTGT
>NZ_JBQFOW010000010.1:0-235552 GCF_056533855.1 Ruegeria sp. F11
CCAGACAAGCGCAGGTGGTAGCCCGTAGGGGAATCGAACCCCTCTTTCCAGGTTGAAAACCTGGCGTCCTAACCGATAGACGAACGGGCCATTTAAGCCAGACAAGCGCAGGTGGTAGCCCGTAGGGGAATCGAACCCCTCTTTCCAGGTTGAAAACCTGGCGTCCTAACCGATAGACGAACGGGCCACGCTGGCTTGTGGGGGGCCTTTTACGGTTTACCTCAGACCCCCGCAAGCCGAAAAATGCAGGGATGTGAAAGTTTTTTGGCGGGGGTAAAACCGGCTCTAGCCCACCTCGGCGGCGTCTTCCAGCCTCAGTTGCACGCTCTGCCGACCGCCCCAGGTATTGACCTCGAGCCGCCCCGCAAAATGGAACCGCGCGCCGCCGTGATTGGCCAGTTTGTCGCCCATCGGGCCGTCGAACGCGCCAAAAGCGATGGCGTCCAGCCCGCCGCCGACCCCATCGGAGAGCGAGAGTTTCAGGTGGGTCTCTCCGACCCTTTTGGCAAAGCGCACCTGCAGATCAGGCAGGGCATAGCGCGGGGCAGGGGCGCTGGCCCCGAACGGCCCGGCCTTTTCTATCTGTTCGATCAGATCGACGGTGGCCGCGCCGGGCATCAGCGTGCCATCGAGTTTCAGGTCGGCAGGCCCGCCTTCGCCCGCGCCCTGTTTAGCCAGCAATTCGCTGAGCCGCGCCATCGCCGGTTCCAACTGATCGCGCATCACCGTCAGCCCAGCGGCCATCTTGTGCCCGCCGCCTTTGACCAAAAGCCCCTCGGACGCAAGCCGTTGGATCGACGCGCCCAGATCAACGCCGGATACTGACCGGCCCGAACCTTTGCCTTCATCGCCATCGAAACCGATCACGATTGCGGGGCGGTTCGCCGTCTCTTTCAAGCGAGACGCCACGATCCCGACGACCCCCGGATGCCAGCCGCCGCCGGCAGCCCAGACCAGAGGCGCATCCAGCCCTCTTTCTTCGGCCTGTTCCAACGCCGCTGCGCGGACTGCGTTTTCGATATCCCGGCGTTCGGTGTTCAATTCGTCCAACCGTTGCGACAGTGCCTCGGCCTCATGCTGCGAGTCCGTGCTGAGCAACCGTGCTCCCAGATCGGCCTGACCGATCCGCCCGCCTGCATTCACACGTGGCCCCAGAAGAAACCCGAGATGATAGCTGCTAGGTGCCGAATCCATCCGCGCCACATCGGACAGCGCCACCAGACCGGGCCGCTGCCGTTGCGCCATAACCTTCAGCCCCTGCCGCACCAGCGCCCGATTGGCCCCGACCAAGGGGGCCACATCTGCAACAGTCGCCAGCGCGACCAGATCCAGAAGCGAGATCAGGTCCGGGGCTTTGACCCCGGCCTCCCGCAATTGCCGACCCGCTTCGACCAGCATCAGGAACACCACGCCAGCGGCACACAGATATCCCAGATCGCTGCTTTCATCCTGCCGGTTCGGGTTCACGACGGCCACGCAATCTGGCAGCGTTTCGCCGCCCAAATGGTGGTCCAGTACGATCACATCCGCGCCCTTCGCCGCCGCAATCGGCTCGTGGCTTAGGGTGCCGCAATCTACGCAGATGATCAGGTCATGACCCGCCGCAAGCTCCTGCATTGCCGGGACGTTCGGGCCATAGCCTTCGTCAATCCGGTCCGGCACATAAAGCGTCGCTTGCAATCCCAACTGGCGCAGCCAAACCAACAGAAGGGCGGCCGAACTGCCGCCATCCACATCGTAATCCGCAAACACTGCAATACGCTGCCGCCCGCGCACAGCCTTCAGAAATCGGCTCGCCGCGACCTCCATATCCCTCAGGCTGCGCGGATCGGGTAAAAGCTCCTTCAGCTTGGGGTCCAGAAAGCTTTGCGCCTCCATCGGCGGTACGCCGCGCTGGGCCAGAACCTGACACACAGCGCGTGGTAGATCGGCCTGTTGCGCCAACATATCCGCAGCGCGCTCGACCTCGGGCGTGGGGCCAACCCACCGCCGCCCGGTCAGAGACTGTTCAACACCCAGAAACGCCACATCTTACCTCATGCACCAAGGCCGGACCCAATCGGACCCGGCCCTTCTTCTTGTCAAAAATACGGTCGCCGAAGGCAGCGGCGCAAGCCGCTACGCTTCGTTATGCGGCCACATCGGCGTGCGGTAAGACATACGCCGGACCGAGCCCGTCTTGGACCGCATCAGCAGCGTCGTAGTCTCGACCCAGCCCGGCTCGCGCTTGATGCGCGGCAGTAGCGACCCGCCGGTCACGCCGGTGGCAGCAAAGATCACATCCGCTGTCACCATCTCATCCCGCGCGTACACGCGGTCCAGATTGGTGATGCCCGCCTTGGCCGCGCGGCCGCGCTCGTCATCGTTGCGGAACAACAGGCGGCCAAAAATCTGACCACCCATGCATTTCAGCGCGGCCGCCGCCAGCACACCCTCAGGCGCACCGCCCTGACCCATATACATATCGATACCGGTCACTTCGCTTTCGGCACAGTGCATGACACCGGCCACGTCGCCATCGGTGATCAGACGGATCGAAGCGCCGGTCTCGCGCACCTCGGCGATCATCGCCTCGTGACGTGGACGTTCAAGGATACAGACAGTGATATCGGCAGGCTCGCGGCCTTTGGCCTTGGCCAGAGCCTCAACGCGTTCGCGCGGGCTCATGTCCAGATTGACGACATTTTCAGGGTATCCCGGCCCAACGGCCAGCTTGTCCATATACACGTCCGGCGCGTGCAGCATGGATCCGCGCGGGCCCATGGCGATCACTGTCAGCGCGTTGGGCATATCCTTGGCGGTCAGGGTGGTGCCTTCCAGCGGGTCCAGCGCGATATCCACGCCGGGGCCGTTACCAGTGCCCACCTCTTCGCCGATATACAGCATCGGGGCCTCGTCGCGCTCACCTTCACCAATGACCACAACGCCCGCGATATCGAGCAGGTTCAACTGCTCGCGCATGGCGTTCACCGCAGCCTGATCGGCGGCCTTTTCGTCGCCGCGCCCTACCAGCGAGGCCGAGGCCAGCGCGGCCTGTTCTGCAACCCTTGCCAGCCCCAGTGACAGCAGGCGGTCGTTAAAATCGATTTTGGCAGCACTCATCTTTACTATCCTTAGGTCAATCAAGCCGTTGCTTCCGGCATAGCTTGCGTTTCATGCAGGCCGCAAGCTCAAACCTCTTCAATCCGCAGCGCAACCGGTTCGCCTGCGATGACATCCGTCTCGCGCAGGCCTTCCAGTGCGACGTCCAGCGTGGCGCGCGTGGTCTTGTGGGTGACGATCAGAACCGGCGCGGTGCTTTCGGCATGGGCATACTGGCGCATCCGGTCGATTGAGACACCGGCATCGCCCAAAATGGCCGCAACCTTGGCGAGCGCGCCGGGTTTGTCCAGCAGGGCAAGTCGCAGATAGTACGGCGCAGGCAGGCCGGTGACGGCGGGCCGCGCATCCTGCAATGATGTGGCGGGGCGTCCGAAGGTCGGGATGTGAAGCCCACGCGCCAGATCGCAAACGTCGCCCATCACGGCACTGGCGGTGGGGCCTTCGCCCGCACCGGGGCCACGCAGAACGATTTGTTCAACCGCGTCGCCATCCAGCACGACCATATTGGTGCCGCCCTCCAACTGGCCCAGAGGTGAGTCAATTGGTACCAGACAGGGCTGCATCCGCTGCTCAAGCCCCCGCGCGGTGCGCTGTGCCACGCCCAGCAACTTGATCCGATAGCCCATATCGTCGGCCTGATGGATGTCTTCTAGACTGATCTGCTGAATGCCCTCGATCTCGATCCCGTCGAAATTCGGCTTGGTGCCAAAGGCGATCGAGGACAGCAGCGCCAGTTTATGCGCCGCGTCGATACCGCCGACATCAAGGTTCGGGTCAGCCTCAAGGTAGCCAAGCTGGGCGCATTCTTCGAACAGCGCGTTATAGCCCAACTGCTGCGATTGCATCCGGGTCAGGATGTAGTTGCAGGTGCCGTTCATCACGCCCATGACGCGGGTGATGTCATTTCCGGCCAGCCCTTCGGTCAGCGATTTGATAACTGGAATGCCGCCTGCCACGGCGGCCTCGAACCGGATTACGCGACCGGCGGCCTCGGCTTTTTCCGCAAGCTCCTGCCCGTGGATCGCCAGTAGAGCCTTGTTGGCCGTGACCACATCCTTGCCGCTGGCCAGCGCCGCTTCGACCGAGGCTTTGGCCGGGCCGTTCTCGCCCCCCATCAGTTCGACAAAAACGTCGATATCATCGCGTTTGGCCAGAGCAACCGGGTCGGTCTCCCACGCGTAGTCCGACAGGTTGATCCCACGGTCTTTGCTGGCATCGCGCGCCGAGACCGCTACGATTTCCACCGGGCGACCGGTCCTTGCCTGCAGCAGTTCCGCATGGCGGCGGACGATCCTGACGACACCCACGCCGACCGTTCCCAAGCCCGCAATTCCCAGCCGCAGCGCCTGTGTCATTCCGTGGGTTCCTTTCCGCTCGAAATATTCTGATTTCGGACCCGTCGTCCGTTCAGCGCTGCCTTAGCTGGTTCAGGCCAAGGGTGCAATCCGTCAGAGGGCCTTGGGCCCGTGCGATCAGTTGATCTGGGCGTTTTGCAGGGCTTCGGCTTTTTTCGACAGCGCTTCGCTGCGCGCGGTCAGGTCTTCTTCGACCTCTGCGGCCTCGCTGACCGGATCGACCGGAGGCCCAAGCGTGTCCTGCAGCGGGATAAGGCGCGGGTAGCGGGCCGATTTGACCGAGGCCGGCTCGCTGCCGTCCAGTTCGGGAAAGTCAGCGCATCCGGTGCAGAATATGATCAATGCCAGCAGGGGCAGAGGCTTCACGGCGAACCCTTTCGATTGCGGTCTCATCCCCTGATGCACGGTTTGTCCGAACGGTTCAAGCGGGGTTCTATTTGAACATTTGTTCAGATACGGTGCGGCTATGGCACGAACACAAGGTTCACATTCCGACATTACCGGCCCGCGCATCCAGAAAGCGGCGCTGGGGCTGTTCGCACGCCACGGCTACGCGGCGGTGTCGATGCGCCAGATTGCAGGCGAGGTCGGTGTGCAGGCCGGGGCGCTTTATAACTACACGCCAGACAAGCAAAGCCTGCTGTACCGGCTGATGCGCGAGCACATGCAGGAACTTCTGGCGGCTTATGAAGCGTTGGACCAAGGCGGCACCGCGCAAGACGCCTTGCGCCGCTTCGTCGGATTCCACATCCGCTTCCACCTGCAGCGCCCTGACGAGGTGTTCATCGCCTATATGGAACTGCGCAATCTGACGCCCGAGAATTTCACCGAGATCGAGGACCTGCGCAGGAAATATGAAAACGCGCTGGAAAGCATTCTGCATGACGGACAGCAGGCGGGTTTGTTCTCCATCTCGGACACCAAGATCACCGCCTTGGCGGTGATCGCGATGCTGAACGGTGTCATGACCTGGTATCGGGCAGGGGGGCGATTGTCGCTGGACGAGGTCGAGCAGATCTACTGGGACATGGTGCGCCGTGCGGTAACGGCCTGACCCCAAGGCTTTCGGTCAATGGGCCGGGCGAATGAAGGTCCCGTTGCGCAACTCTTGAAACGCCTGCTCAAGCTCGGCGCGGGTGTTCATGACAATCGGTCCGTGCCACGCCACAGGCTCATCAATCGGCGCGCCCGAGATCAGCAGGAACCGCACGCCTTCGGGCCCGGCCTGAACGGTGATCTCATCCCCCGTACCAAAGCGCACAAGCGTCCGGTCGCCCGACATGTCACGGATGTTGACCTCTTGCCCCGCGACCTCTTTCTCCAGCAACACGCCCGTGGGTTGCGAGGCGTCGGCAAAGGCCGCTTGTCCTTGAAACACATAGGCAAAGGCGCGCCGGTAAGTGTCGATGCGAAAGGTCTTTTTCACGCCCGTCGGGATCTGGATATCCAGATATTGCGGGTCGGCTGCGATGCCATCCACCGGGCCGGTCTTGCCCCAGAACTCACCCACAATAACGCGCACGGTCGTTCCATCGTCATCCGTGATCTCGGGGATGTCCCCGCTTTGCACATCCTGATAGCACGGAGCCGTCATCTTCTGATCCGAGGGCAGATTGCCCCACAGCTGAAACCCGTGCATCTGGCCTGCGTTGTTTCCGTGCGGCATCTCCTGATGCAGAATGCCCGATCCGGCGGTCATCCATTGCACATCACCTGCCCCCAGCGTGCCGCTGTTGCCCAGCGAATCGGAATGCTCGACCGTGCCGGCCAGCACATAGGTGATGGTTTCGATCCCCCGATGCGGGTGCCACGGGAACCCGGCCTGATAATCGCGCGGGTGTTCGTTCCGGAAATCGTCAAACAGCAGAAACGGGTCGAGTTCCGAAGGGTCCTGAAACCCGAACGCACGGTGCAGTTTGACGCCTGCGCCCTCCATCGTCGGGACGGATTTCCGGGTTTCCAATGTGGGTCTTAGGGACATGGTCGGCTCCTCTTCGTTCGAGCAGCATGTAACCTCTGCATGCGTGTGGTCAATTTGCAGCCAAACACCGGCTCTGTGCGGAAATGTTTAAGGTGTTCTGGCCCTGTTGTCCTACCCGAAAACCCGCTACATCAAGGCGGAGCAGACAGGAGGCATTCATGCAGGACGAAGTTCTGGCAACAATTCAGGCATCATCCGCCAGACGGTGGACCGGAGTCGGGTTGTTGATCCTTGTAGGGACCTCGGTCATCTATGTGGCGTTTGCGTCGCCACCTGAGCCGTTTTGGCAGGCGTTCCTGCTTGCTTTCGGCGGCTCGGCCTTCTGGTTGGCGCACCGCATGTGGCAAGCCACGGTCGACCGCATCGAGCTGACGCGTTCGGAGTTGCGGACAGGGCAGGGGGTTCTGATCGCAGCACTTCAGGATATCGAAGCAGTTGATCGAGGCGTCTTTGCTTTCAAACCCTCAAACGGGTTTGTCATCCTGACGCATAGCAAGCAGGCAAACAGCTGGGCCCCGGGTCTGTGGTGGCGCGTGGGCCGACGTATCGGCATCGGTGGCATGACGGCTGCCGCCGAAACCAAAGTTATGGCCGATGTACTGTCAGTGCAATTGGCCCAAGGCTAAGCGTCTTTGCACGCCGGATCATCGTTGTTGATATTGTTGTAGCCGCGCGGATGGGTGAAGATGAAGTTCTCCATCGGGAATGAATGATCCCCAAAGCCAATTCTGAACGGGCGGCTGTACCAATTGCGGGTCTCGACGAGGATCATGGTGCTGTCATCTGCCATCGCGGGAATACGATCTTCAATTTGTCCGAACGAGTCATTGCTCCACCTTGTGAAAAATGCCCCCCGAACGCAGGACCACTTGACCTCGTGTTTGTCGTCTTCAGCGTCCCAGCGAATGAATGAAATGCGCATGGAAACGTTTGCGTGGTCCGTATTATCTTCATCCGACCTGTCCCCAAGAAGGGCCTTTAGTAGGTCGTACATCGTATCAATGTACTGAATGTTCACGGTTCGACTTTCGCGCGAAACGATATCAGCAAGCGCATAGGTCGCTTTAAGATTCCGAGAGCTTTGCTTGTACCCGTCAAAATACGAATACGTGGTCCACATGCCCCAAAACAGAAGCGGCAGCATGAGGATCGCCTCAATCGAAACGGTGCCGTCTTCTTTCCGCCAAAGGCGGTTCAAAAGCCGAGACAGTGTTTTGCGGGGGCGGGGGTTAGCTTGGCTCATGGACAAATACCGACATTGCATGCAATTGGTAGCGACCATTGCTTTTGTGTTTCCGAACTTGCTGGGACAAAGTCGAGCCGACAAACCGAGGTTTGATTTCAGCGCAGGCCCTGATGATCATTAGTTCGTTCGAAGCGCCCACTTCAAAAATCCTGTCGTCTGGCTCGTTAATTTCTTCGGGAGTGTCCAGACACAACGGGTCCCTGTTGAACAGCGCTTCCTTGCCTGCTGCCGCGGGATCTTCCATCGGATCAATGCTTTGCATCTCAATCGAGAGATAGGACAAACAATCGCGAATTGACGATGCCTTGTGGCAGATTTCCCTTTTCAGCAGTGCGTGTGTCCAGCGTGCATCGGGCGTCTGATCGTATTTTTCAATGTTGTTCATACGAACATCCTGAATGATCTCATCCAGGGCACGTTCCAGATTGGCGTGATGATACGCGACCATTCCGTATTCGATACCGGAATAGGTGCTCATCAGGAAAATCGGGAACCACATCACGAATTCGATGGTCGAGGTGCCTTCTTCATCCCGGCGAAAGCGTTTTGCCTTGGAGAACAGTCGTTTGATCATTGTGTGAGCCTCAGGCTGCGGATGCTGGACCCGATCGAGGCAAAAACGTCCACGATCTGATCGCCCGTTGCTTCGTAGTACGCGCCATCGTCACTTTTGCAGTCCTGCAGCAGCGCTTTACCTGCGTCAGGGGCTTCGAAGGCGATGGTGAATACAACGATGTTCCTGGCGGCCGCCTGAGCGCAGAGCGCACGAGCGCGAGCGTCTTTGGTGGTCCGTCCGATTTCTTCGACGGCCTGGTTGTACCAGTTGTTACCGGCGGTCGTACCCAGAGACTCTCTGAACAGGTCACGAATTGCGCGGCGTGTCGTGCGTTTCCAGACATCCGGCCATTCAAGAATGTTCGAGTTTATCTCATTTCCGGCACTGTCGGTCACGTTGATCTGCCGAGTGAAGTTGTAGTCAAAAGAGGTGCATTCATAAGCTCCGCTGGAATTCTGGCGCCAGCCGATGCAACGGGCTTCGGTATACGCGTTGGGGCATCCAGAGCTGGTTCTGACATGATAGGGGTCTTCACCTTGGTACCCACCATAGGGGCACTGCTGCCAGACTTCGCGGGCCCAATAGAAACCTCGGCTTGAATCCCACTGATAGTTGGGGACGTCATGCCAGTAGTATCTTTCCCGGACGGTGTCGTAAGTGGAATAGTTACCTTCCGCGCGGTTCCACCACAGGTTCGACGCACCTTCCCGATAAGGTTCGCGGACCTTGTACTGGGTGGTGTTTGCGCCGTCCGTCATCAGAACGACAACCTTCATCGAGTCGTTGCTGGCGTAGGTGTTCGGTCTGACCGCAAACTCAGAGGGAACTTCGTTGTTCGCCGCAAGATCGGCCGAGACGGGCTGGAAGCTTTGGTCCAGAAGGGTCAGACCCCATTTCAGCCCGAGGTCGATCGAGGTGTTACCCGAAGCCTCCAGATTATTGATGAAGGTATTCAGCGTGCCGGGGTCCTTTTGCAAGGTCGCAACTTCGCGGTTGGACCGACGGTCGCAAACTTCGCTTGAAACGATGCCGTTGGTGTAGCGGCGGTCATAAGTGGACCAGGGCGTAAAGTGCAGCGTGCGGGGCCTGATCATATCCAGATCGAAAGAGATGGTATCAAACTCATCGCTCGTGAAGTTCAGGCAGTTCGCGTATTCGTTCACGCCGGTGAACGCCGATCCTGGCGTTGGTGCGCCCGGCATGAAATTCGCCTGAATGCTGTTCATCAGACTGTCCGACACGGCAACCTGAGTTGCGTAAGGAATGACCGAGATTGACAGTTTGCCATCTTCAGTCTTGTCCGACATCTCCTGCACAAATTCGGTTGCCGCCTTTTTCAGGTTTGTCAGGCGGCCATAGCTGTTCATCGAACCGGAAACGTCCAAAACAAGCGAGATTTCAACGTCGTCGATGGATTCCTCAGCAACGCTGTGTACCTGAGCCAGAATGGTGGGGTTTTTAAGACCGTCGGTCTGCCAAATTCCTGTCATGCCCATGAAGTGAGTAGGCACATCCATTCGAACAATGGCTTCGACCCGGCGATAGCCATCAATCGTCACAGCGGTCGAACCACAGACATTCGGCCGCACGTCGACATAGGCGAGGAACTGGTCCAAACCCTCTTTGCTCAGGTAGTCGCGAATAACGTCCTCGGGGCATAGGTCCTGATCCAGGTCAGCAGCGGCCAGAACCGCCCGGTCCAGTGCATATTGCAATCTTGCACGCTCGCGGTCGAACCGCATTACGTCAACGGCAAAACCCGTGACGGTAATAATGATCATCAAAAAGCCCAGCGTCATCGGAGTCATGGCGCCGCCTTCGGGTTTTAGAAACGAATTCCTAAGCCATCGGCGAGCGCCTGATTGCTTCCGTTTTTCCAATCCCGACTTCCAAACAAACTTCTTCATAACGTGTCCCTCTGCTGGCCAGACACACTGAACCCAGTTCTTTGCAACTTTAATTTTTTATCGGTCGAACGTGGCGAGAATTGGGCGTGAGTGCCACTATGATGCTATTTTTGAATGAAAATCGGCTGCAGTCGCGGTTTGCACGCGGTCTTTGTTTCGACCCGTGGAACAATGGGGCAGGTGCCGAATCCCCGCGACTCGCCCCAAAGCGCTGGGAAACAGATTATGCAGACCTGGATGAAAAGTGCGCCGTCAAAGCCCGCTAGGACGGTAAGTACGCCCTCGGAATTCCACTTCCAGGCGGGCTCAGATTGGTCGAAAGGGCGGGCGCGCCCCATGCCTTGCGGCACGCCACTTCGGCCTTTGGGGATGAATTGAGAGATGGCGGGCCCCTAAAAGCGCGGTTAATCTGCCGGTGTTTGAACGATTCCCGGAGATCCCAATGTTGCGTATCGCACTTGCCGCCGCTTTATTCGCCACCCCCTTGGCCGCTGCCGAGACCAAAGAACAAAGCTGTGGCTATCAGGCGGACGTCGTGGCCGCGATCCAGAAGGCGCGGCTGGACCGGGTCAAGGAACGCGACGTGGCGAAGGCAATCGCCGATACTGGCCCGTCCTGGCCCGAGAACTACAATGCGGCCATCCCGCTGATCACCCCGTGGGTCTATGAGCAAAAGATGCGCGACGTGCGTAAAAAGGACCTTGGTGCTGCGTGGCTGGAACTGTGCCTGCAGCAATAATCCACAGACACGCGAATTCGCTGTGGACAACCGCGCGCCATCCCCTTGGCGCGCGTTTCGGTTTCTGGCAGGTTTGACCCCATGTCACTGCCCCCCGGATTTCTCGACGAGTTGCGCACAAGGCTGAGCCTGTCTCAGGTCGTCGGGCGCAAGGTCATGTGGGATCAGCGCAAGTCAAATCAGGGCAAGGGTGATATGTGGGCGCCGTGCCCGTTTCATCACGAAAAGACGGCCTCGTTCCATGTGGATGACCAAAAGGGGTTCTATTACTGTTTCGGCTGCCATGCCAAAGGCGACGCGATCAGTTTTGTGAAAGAGACCGAGAATGTCTCGTTCATCGAAGCGGTTGAGATTCTGGCGCGCGAGGCCGGGATGCCGATGCCCGCGCGTGATCCCAAGGCTCAGCAGAAACAAGACCGCCGCGCGCAACTGGCCGAGGTAATGGAGCAGGCGGTGCAGTTCTTCCGCCTGCAGCTCAAGACCGGGGCAGGGGCGGCGGCGCGCGACTACCTCACCCGGCGTGGTTTGGATGCTGAGGCGCTGGACCGGTGGGAGATCGGTTTTGCCCCCGATGGCTGGCAGGCGCTGTGGGATCATCTGACCGGCAAGAACGTGGCCGAAGATCTGATCCTCGGGGCCGGGCTGGCCAAGCCTTCGAACAAGGGCAAGAAACCCTATGACACGTTCCGGAACCGGATCATGTACCCGATCCGCGACCCGCGCGGGCGCTGCATTGCGTTTGGTGGTCGGGCGATGGACCCGAATGACAACGCTAAATACCTGAACTCGCCCGAGACCGATCTGTTCGACAAAGGCCGCAGCCTTTACAACCACGGCCCCGCGCGGCAAGCGGCGGGGAAGGGGCAGCCTCTGATCGTGGCCGAGGGGTATATGGACGTGATTGCTTTGGCCGAGGCCGGGTTCGGCGCGTCAGTTGCGCCCTTGGGAACTGCGATCACCGAACATCAGTTGCAATTGCTCTGGCGGATCTCCGATGAACCGATCATCGCGCTGGATGGCGACACTGCGGGCCTGCGCGCAGCGATGCGGGCGGTTGATCTGGCGCTGCCGCTGCTGGAGGCCGGGAAATCCCTGCGTTTTGCATTGATGCCTGAGGGCAAAGACCCCGACGACCTGCTGCGGGCCGAAGGGCCGGGAGCGGTGCAGGCTGTGCTGGAAGACGCGATCCCGATGGTCAAACTGCTGTGGCAGCGTGAGACCGACGGCAAGGTCTTCGACAGCCCCGAGCGTAAGGCCGCGTTGGACAAGTCGCTACGCGACAAGATCAAGCTGATCCGGGATCCCTCGATCCGGTCGCATTATGGGCAGGAAATTAAAGACCTGCGCTGGCAATTGTTTCGCCCGCAGCGACAACCGCAAAATCGCCCGTGGCAGCCGCGCGGAAAATGGCAGTCGCAGCCTCAGCCTGCGACACCGGGCGCGCGGGCCTCGTTTCTGGCCTCGACCGAGAATGCGGATATCCAACTGCGCGAGGCGGCCATACTGGCTATTGCCATCCTGAACCCGCAGGTCGTGGTGCAATTCGAGCATCAACTCGAAGAAATGGACTGCCACGATCCCGATCATGCGGCGCTGCGCGGGGCGATCCTGCGGCATGCGATTGACGACCCCGACAATCTGCAGGACCACATCATGCAAACTTTGGGACCCGAGCCCCTTGAAAACCTGCTGGCCCTTCGCCATGTCGCTGTGATCCCCTGCGTGTACAAACCGGGCGACGTTGAAAAGGCTCAGATGACGCTGGCCGAGGAACTCGCAAAGATCAAAGCGCTCCGGGGGTTGGATGCTGAGATTGCCGAAGCCGCAGAGGAGTTGTCCGATCTGGCCGATGAGGCGCTGACATACCGGCTGGCGCAAGCCGCCGAAGAGCGCAACCGCACGAGCCGTAGCCAGAATGAGGACAGGGCCGTTTTCGACATCGCCGACAACGGCGCGCGAATCAACCGCGACGAGAAAGACGCGTTCGAGGCAATTACATCCGGTATCAAATTCGAGCGGAAACGCCGCTAAACTGGTGTTTTCATAAGGCACTTGAAAAGAAAAACGGGTAAACGGGTGGCCGAATCACTTTCACGCGCTAATGATTCGGCTCTGACGAATCACCCATCCCTGCAGGAGCATTGAATGGCCGCCAAGGATACGAACGAAGACCGCAAATCCGACGAGCAGGAACAGGAAATCTCGCTGGATATGAGCCAGGCCCAGGTCAAGAAGATGATCGCCGAGGCCCGCGAGAAAGGCTACATCACATACGACCAGCTCAATCAGGTTCTGCCGCCTGATCAGGTCAGCTCGGAACAGATCGAAGACGTTATGTCGATGCTGTCCGAGATGGGCATCAACATCATAGAAGATGAAGAGGCCGAAGAGGAAGAGAACAAGGGCTCTACCGAACTGACCACCACCGAAAGCAACCGCGAGGTTGCGCTGTCCGGTGCTGCGACCGAGAAACTGGACCGCACCGACGACCCCGTTCGCATGTATCTGCGCGAGATGGGCAGCGTCGAGTTGCTGAGCCGCGAGGGCGAGATTGCTATCGCCAAGCGGATCGAAGCTGGTCGCAACACGATGATCGCCGGGCTGTGCGAAAGCCCGCTGACTTTCCAGGCGATTACCATCTGGCACGACGAATTGCTGTCCGAGGACATTCTGCTGCGCGACGTCATCGATTTGGAAACCACCTTTGGCAACCAGATGGACGAAGATGGCGGTGTGCAAGAGCCTGTCGTCGATACCTCGGCAGTGCAGGCGGCGAAGCCCGCCAAAGAGGAAAGCCCCGAACTGGATGCGGACGGCAACCCCATTGTCAGTGACGACGACGATGACGATGACGATCAGGCCAATATGTCTTTGGCCGCGATGGAAGCGGCGCTGAAAGATCAGGTTCTGACCACGCTTGAGCGGATCTCGACCGACTTTGCCCAATTGTCCGAGATGCAGGACAGCCGGATTTCGGCCACGCTGAACGAAGATGGTTCGTTCAGCGAAAAGGACGAGGACACCTATCAGAAGCTGCGCGCCGAGATTGTCGAACTGGTGAACGGCCTTCATCTGCACAACAACCGGATCGAAGCGCTGATCGACCAGTTGTACGGCATTAACCGCCGCGTTATGTCGCTGGACAGCGCGATGGTGAAGTTGGCCGACCAGGCCCGCATCAACCGTCGCGAGTTCATCGATGCCTATCGTGGCCGTGAACTTGATCCGAACTGGCTATCCGAGATGGCTGAAAAGCCGGGTCGGGGCTGGCAGATGTTCATCGAACGCTCGACCGACAAGGTTGAGGAGTTGCGCAACGACATGGCTCAGGTCGGGCAATATGTCGGTCTGGATATCCCTGAATTCCGCCGCATCGTTCAGCAGGTTCAGAAGGGTGAAAAAGAGGCGCGGCAGGCCAAGAAGGAAATGGTCGAAGCCAACCTGCGTCTGGTGATCTCGATTGCCAAAAAGTACACCAACCGTGGCCTGCAATTCCTTGATTTGATTCAGGAAGGCAACATCGGCCTGATGAAGGCGGTGGACAAGTTCGAATACCGCCGCGGCTACAAGTTTTCGACCTACGCGACATGGTGGATCCGTCAGGCGATCACGCGCTCGATTGCGGATCAGGCGCGCACGATCCGTATTCCGGTCCACATGATCGAAACGATCAACAAGTTGGTCCGGACCGGTCGTCAGATGCTGCACGAAATCGGCCGCGAGCCGACGCCGGAAGAACTGGCCGAAAAGCTGCAGATGCCGCTTGAGAAGGTGCGCAAGGTGATGAAAATCGCCAAGGAGCCGATCAGCCTTGAGACGCCGATTGGCGACGAGGAAGACAGCCAACTGGGCGATTTCATCGAGGACAAGAATGCCGTGCTGCCGCTGGACAGCGCCATTCAGGAAAACCTCAAGGAAACCACGACGCGCGTTCTGGCCTCGCTTACCCCGCGTGAGGAACGGGTTCTGCGGATGCGCTTTGGCATCGGCATGAACACGGACCATACGCTGGAAGAGGTCGGCCAGCAGTTCAGCGTGACCCGCGAACGTATTCGTCAGATCGAGGCGAAAGCGCTGCGTAAGCTGAAACATCCCAGCCGGTCGCGAAAACTGCGGTCCTTCCTGGATCAGTAAGGATCAAGGCGCCTCGGACCGAGGCGCCTTTTTCATTGAAACCGATCACAATGGCCGGTTCGCCAATCAAATTGGCGGGAACTCACAAAGATCATGGGCCCGTCGTCGCTATATCCGCCTTGTCCACTCATGGGACGGGCCGGGGCGAGGTGGTAACGCTGATGACCCCCGGTTTCAGGCCTGTATCGGATGCTCTACCCGTGTTTTGAAACGGCCCGGCGTCTGGCCTGTCCACCGTTTGAACGCGGTCGAGAACGCCGCCTGATCCGCGTAGCCCAGCGAATAGGAAATCTCGGACAGTGCCATTCCGTTCGACACAAAGGTCTGCGCCAGGTCGCATCGCAGGTCCGAGACGATTTCGCGGTAGTTGGTGCCTTCGTCCTTTAACCGCCGCGCAAAGGTTCTGGGGCTCATGCCAAGATTTGCGGCGGCCTCTTCGGCTTGAATAATCGTGCCGGGCAGGGACCGCGTGATCAACCCTTCGACCTGAGCGCGCAGTTTCTGGTTGGCCGCGTGTTTCTCGGCCAGAACCCGTTCGCCATATTCCAGAAGATGCGCGCGCAGCTTGGGATCGTAGGTGGGAACGGGCAGGTCCAGCGAGGACAGCGCCAGAATGATCTCCATCTTTTCGGCACCGAATACCACCGGAAACCCTGACAATTTGCGGAAACGGGCCGAATGCGCGCCGACTTCATGTTGAAACCGCATTTCAATGGGAAAGAAGTCCACCTGCGTTAAGTTGCGCATGCGCGCCAACGCGGCAAACAGCAGGAACTCGGTGCGCCGGTGATAGCGGGCATAGCTGGCATCCTTCCATTCAGCCTCGAACGAGGCGAAGTTCCCGGCGTAGCGCAGGCTGAACACAACAGCCGGATCAATGATGCCATGAAAGCGCGAGGTGTTCTCGATCACCTGTTTCAGATCTCGCGAGTATTTGCTGATATAGGCCGTTAGGCTTGAGGCCGAGGTGACCCCCAGACCGGTGCGCGCGCCGAAGGTGATGTCGTTCACCGCGTCACAGGCATAGCGCACAAACAAAGCCTCTTTCTGCGCGCTGCAGACCGAGGCTGACGGCGCGATGTCATCAGGCGCAAGGCCGGTCTGCGCCAGAACGCGCCGCGACACGGCGGGGTCGCCAGTGTGATCGTCAAGCGATTGAATCAGGCGATGAATGCGCGCGATATCGACGTCCATAAGTGCCTTTCCGGTCAGGTTTCCGTACTATTTGTCAGAATATCACAAAAACTTGTCCAATGACAAAAAGCACTTGCGGGCAGAGGCTTTAGATTTTCCGCGTCGGGTTGGCACCTTTATGGGGATGGGGTCAGAGCCTCGGAGCGCGTCCTGAGAACGCGCCCGAGGTTCCCCGACGCCTCAACCGGCCCTTCATGTCGCATTGGCGGCTGCAAACCCGCATGACACTATCGCGTTGAGGGCTGATCAAGGGCGCGGGCGGCATGCAGAGTGTTCAAAATCCAGAACTTTTCAATCTTCCCGATCTGATTGTCTTCGACGGAGAGTGCGTGCTGTGTTCGGGGTTTTTCCGGTTCATACTGAAACACGACCGCGCCGGACGGTTTCAGTTCGCGACGGCGCAATCGCCCTTTGGGCAAAGCCTGTATCGCGAACTTGGGCTGCCGACCGATGATTTCGAAACCAATCTGGTTATCGTGGACGGGCAGGTTTACCAGAAGCTGGACGCCTTCGCCGCTGCAATGCGTCGGTTGCCGAGTGCTTGGCGGGCTCTCGCGGTCTGCCGTTATTTGCCGCGCATAGTGAAGGACCCTCTGTATCATCTGATCGCGCGGAACCGATACGCGATCTTCGGACGCAGCCCGACATGCCTCGTGCCAACCCCGTCGCTGCGCGACCGTTTTGCACCGCAGGGGTTCTAGGGAATGGACCCATTTCTGCAGGCGCTTCCCTCGGCGCTAGGGCTGCCCGCGACGGTGCGGCAATTGCATGAGGCCGCAGGGCTCTATTCCGGTCGATGCCAAATCGAACGGGGCAAGGGATGGCTTGTTGCGTTGGCCTTACGAATGGGGCGATTTCCACCAAGCGGGGCGGACGTGCCGGTTACGGTCAGGACCAGCGAGACAAAACACGGCTGGATTTGGGAGCGCGACTTTGACGGCCACAAAACCCGATCCTGTCTGACCTACGACCAGCGCACCGGATGCGTGCGTGAGGATTTCGGGCGAATGACCATCTGGCTGAAACCGGAACTCAGCGAAACAGGTCTGAAAATCTGCATCCGTGGTATAACCATATTCGGCCTACCGGTTCCTGCATTTCTGTTGCCCCGCTCCTCCACAGTCGAGCGGCAGGATGAGCAGGGCCGTTTCAGGTTCGATGTCTCGGCAACTGCGCCGGGGCCTGGTTTGCTGATCCGATACCGGGGCTGGCTCACGCCCGTTCACGGGTAGGGCGGGTCTGGCTGAATTGATCGTGAAGCGGCTTTGTCTGAACTTTCGGTAAACTAAATCATGACGTGTCTCAGAACAGGAGAGAGTACGGTTATGAAACAGGTTTTGACTTACGCAATTCTTGCCGCAGCTACATTAAGCGCAACGGAGTCTTCAGCCACTTTTGCGCGGTTCAGTTATCAAACGGCGGCGGTGAACAATTCGGTCTTCGAAGTGATCCCGCGCGGACGCGATGATGTCGACGGGTATTGGTGCGCGGCATCGGACTACGCCCGCAGAACGCTAGGGGCCGGTTGGCAGCAGCCGATCTACGTGGTGCGCGGCTATGGGCCAAGCGAGGCGACCGGGCGCAAAACCGCCGTTCAGTTTTCGTTGCAGAAACCCAGCGGAGTTACGCCGCCGCAGCGCAGCTTCGTTACAAGCGGTTTCGTTCCTGGTACAAGTGTGTCGGTGCAGGGGGCCTATGCCAGATGCAACATCAACATTATCAATGACTGACACGCTGACGAACCGGGATGGATGCAGACTGAATTTACCATCCGGACGCAAGGGCCGGGCCTTTATGAATTCACGTCCGAGGTGCACCGCTGGCTAAGGCAGGCAGCGGGGGACGGGGTGTTGACGCTGTTCGTGCGCCATACCTCGTGTTCCCTGCTGATACAGGAAAACGCCGACCCCGAGGTTCAGACTGACTTGCGCGCCTTTTTCGAACGGCTCGTTCCCCCGTCAGATCATCCCGACATGGCGTATTTGCGCCACACCTATGAAGGGCCCGACGATATGCCCGCGCATATCAAGGCGGCCCTTCTGCCTGTTTCCCTGACAATCCCCGTCTCACAAGGGCGCGCGCTTTTGGGCACGTGGCAAGGGATTTACCTGTTCGAACACCGCGCGGCACCGCATCAGCGTCTGGTCGCCGCCCATCTGGGCTGACCCATTATTTAGCGGTTGAAAATTCCGACTACCCAAACTCTAGCGGCTGTCCTATAGTTGTGGATAAGTAAGCCAAAGCGCTTACAAAAAGAGGCCGAACAAGGGACGAGGAGACGGCGGATGCGCTGCCCGTTTTGCGGAAACATCGACACACAGGTCAAGGATTCACGCCCGGCAGAGGATCACGTTGCGATCCGCAGGCGCCGGTTTTGCCCCGCTTGCGGGGGACGGTTCACAACGTATGAACGGGTGCAACTGCGCGATCTGGTGGTTATCAAAACCAATGGTAAACGCGAGGATTTCGACCGGGACAAGCTCGAACGGTCCATTCGCATATCCATGCAGAAACGCCCCATTGATCCGGACCGGATTGATCAGATGATCTCGGGCATCGTGCGCCGTCTGGAAAGTATGGGCGATACGGATATCCCGTCCAACAAGATCGGTGAGATCGTAATGGAAGCTCTGGCGCGGATCGATACCGTCGCCTATGTTCGCTTTGCGAGCGTATACAAGAATTTCCAGGCGGCCGATGATTTCGAGGAGTTTGTCCACGAACTGCGCCCGCCGCAGCCTTCGACGGACGAGTGAGCGAAACAGATAAGCGATACATGGCGCTGGCCCTGTCGTTGGGGCGGCGCGGACAAGGCTTGTGCTGGCCCAACCCGTCTGTGGGTTGTGTCATTGTTCAAGGCAGGCGGATCGTGGGGCGCGGCTGGACCCAACCCGGTGGCCGCCCCCATGCCGAGGCTGTGGCTTTGGCGCAGGCCGGGCAGGGTGCACGCGGTGCGACAGCCTATGTCTCGCTGGAACCTTGCGCGCATCACGGCAAAACACCGCCATGCACCGAAGCTCTGATCGGTGCCGGCGTCGCGCGGGTTGTCACGGCTATAGAAGACAGCGATCCGCGGGTGGCGGGGCAGGGGTTTTCCAGGCTGCGCGAGGCGGGGATCGACGTTGAAACCGGAGTTCTCGCGGATCAGGCCGCGCAGGATCACGCCGGGTTCTTTCTGAAAACCGAACAGGGGCGTCCTTTTGTGACGTTGAAACTGGCTAGCAGTTTCGATGGCCGGATCGCCACGTCCACCGGGCACAGCCAATGGATCACAGGCCCCGAGGCGCGGCGTTTCGTGCATGCGATGCGTGCGCGCCACGATGCAGTCATGGTGGGTGCAGGCACGGCGCGGGCGGATGACCCGTCGCTGACCGTGCGCGATCTGGGCATTGCGCAGCAGCCCGTGCGGGTCGTGGTGTCGCGCCATTTGGACATTCCTCTGCTGGGGCAGTTGGCACGTACGGCGTCTAAAACCCCAGTCTGGCTGTGCCATGGGCCCCATCCCGATGCCGAGCGCGCGCGTGCGTGGGAAGGGTTAGGCGCGCGCCTGCTGCCCTGCGCCCTGCGGGATCACCACATCGACGCCACCGATTTGCTGCAACAGTTGGGGCAGGCCGGGTTGACGCGAGTTTTCTGCGAGGGCGGGGCCGCCTTGGCCGCCTCGCTGTTGGCGGACGATCTGGTGGATGAGTTTGTGGGCTTCACCGCCGGGCTGACCATCGGGGCCGAGGGGCTGTCGGCGATTGGGTCGCTGGGGATTGAGAAACTGGACGAAGCCCCGCGTTTTGAACTGGTTGAAACGAAGGTGCTCGGCGGCGATGTGATGCATCGCTGGCGGCGCACGAGCTAGTACCTCAGCGCCAAAGATGGGCGTGCGTGGCAAAAACTCCTTGAAGCTTTGAAAGCAGGCGGTTCAGCGGGCCGGACGGCGCAAGTTCGCCCGCCGCCAACCGATCCACCGCAACCTCGACCGGGCAGGGCAAGCCTGTGACAGGGTCCAAATAGCGCGGATAATCGATCAGAGCGGCATGGACCAGACCCATCAACGAGGGCCGCGCGCCCCTGCGGGCGGGAACCGCGCCGTGGTCTGTGTTCAGCCCCCACCCGGCATAGAAGGGCGCGCCCAGAGTGGTGACGCTGACACCGCGAAGCAGGGCCTCGAACCCCAACAGTGAGGTCATCGTCCAGACCTCGTTCACATGCGGCAACAGGGCCGCCGGGTCGCAGTTTATGGCAATAATATCGGCAAGGCCGTCAACTTCGATCCGGCCCTCGCGCAAACCGGCTTCGACGTCGGGATGGGGCTTATAGATCAAAATCGCGTCAGGGTTCGCCTCACGGACCATTTCGAGCAGTTCCAGATTGGTCCGCACGCCGCTTGTGCCCAGCAGGATCGAAGCGTCGTCTTCGACCTGCCCCGGAACAAGAATGCGGTGTCCTTTGGGCAGGTCGGGGGGAGTGGTACCGGTGTTGTACTTGCTCAACCCTTCGGCCAGCAGCTTTACAACCAGCCGTTCCGCGCGCCGTTCCTGATCCGGGCGCAGGGTTTCGCGTTGGGCGATCAACTCTTCCAACTGGCTGGGGTGGGTCGGATCGTAGTAGATGCCCAGATCATCGGTCACGAGCGACAAAGGGGGCACCAGATTGGCCCCCAACCCCCGCGACCGCAGAAATCCATCCTCAACCCGGATTGCATCTTCGGTACCGCGCGACTGACTAGCCCAAACCATGTGGGGGCGTTCCGGGGTGGGGGATTCAGTGAACTGCATCTTCTTGTGCTGGCCAAACATCCCCTGCAAATGTTTGCGTTTCCACAGACGCATCCCTGATGCGGTCCATCCGTTTCGATCCTGCCGCCATGCTCGCGTCTGTGCCTCGAGCGTATCCAGTACGGTTTCCAACGCGCAAAGCTGATCGCGGTAGGGATCGTACCACGTGGGATAAAGGATCATGGCCGCAGCGAACAACTGCGCCCGGGTCAGGTTGCGCTGGCGGCGCGGGATTGGGGTTTCGTCCTGCGTCAGGCCCCAGCCTGCGTAAAATGGCTGTCCAAACACGCGGGGTTTGTGCCCGGCCAGTATCGCCTCGAACCCCAGCTGTGAGGACAGGGTATAAACCGCCACCGCGCCTTCCAGCAGCGGCCATGGGCTGATCGGGTCTTTCAGAAACGACACCCGGTCCGACAAGTCCTGATCGGAGAAATACCCGCCGCGGTGCCCGGCGAGCGTTTCCGGATGTGCTTTGATCAACACCCGCGCGCCCGGATTTTCCTCTTGCGCGATCACCAGCATCTCGCGGAACCGTGCGGCATCGCCTCCGCTGGCGGTCACGGCAGCGTCGCCCTGCGTCTGATCGGTGACCAGAACATAGCCCGGTTCGGGCGGTTCGATTGTCAGATCGAAGGCCGAATACTTGCTGAGGTGCAGCTCCTGTAGTCGTTCAATAGCGCCACGTGCGCGGTCCAACAGGGCGGTATCGTCCAGCGGATGCGTGGTCAGCAGGGTTTCTAAGTCCGACGGTGTGCTCGGGTCGAAATGAAGCCCGGATCGGTCCAGCAGCAGCCCCAGCGGGGCCTCGCCGCCGCGCCCGGGGTGAAGGGATCGCAAGAACGCATCCTCGACCCGCAGCACTTTGGCTTCGCGCTTTTCGGCGATGTTCAAGCCGCGATGGGCGGTGGGGCTATTGCCCCACACCCCCACAAGCTCAACCTGTTGGGGCAGGCCCAGTCGGATGTCGTATCCGGCCAGCGACAGGATGCGCCGGACGCGTCGGTTGGTCAGGAAACCGCCATTAAAGACGAACAGCCGGTTGCGCTCGGCCCCGGATACGCTGTCGTGATCCGGGGTCATGCATCAGTTTCCGGTAAGGGTGGCCACATTCGCAATCGGAGTCAGCCCGCCCGCGATGAGAGAGATCGACTTGCTCCACTGCGCATAGGGCGCCTCGGTCACATAGATCGTGTCATCGTCGCGGATCACGAAATCACGTGCAACGAACAGGCCGTTGGGGGCAGTCAGGTTCAGCAGGTAGATCATCCGCTGGTCGCCCTGCAGATCGGCCCGACCCATGACGTTGCGCGCGATGTCCTGACGTTCTCTCCGCAGGACGAAAATGCCGGTTGGATCAGACGATAAAGTGACCAAACCGCCAACCTGCGCCAGCGCCTCAAGCGCCGATAGATCTTGGCTTTCGAAGGCCACACGCGACTGCCCGCCGGTTGCGCCAAGCGCGATGTAGGATCGACTGTCCTCTTCCACAAGAATGCGGTCACCGCCACGCAGGGCGACATCCAGTCTGGGGTTGCGGAACAGGTCTTCGTACCAGACCGTGCCCTTCTGATCGCCCCGGATCAGAGTCACCAGCGCGATGTCCGAGGCGACGGAAACACCGCCCGACTGAGACAGCATTCCAAGCAAGGAACGGGTGGGGCGCTCGATTGGATAAATACCCGGTGCTGCAACGGTTCCCGTGATTGAAACGGTCGATCCGTCCCCGGCAACACGGCGCACTTCAACCTGCGGATCGGGTGTCTGTTCCTGCAGCTTTTCCGTGATCAGAACGCGCAACTGTTCTGGCGTATTCCCCGCAGCGCGCATCCGACCGGCGTAAGGGACAAAGATAAAACCGTCGCTGTCGACCTGAACCTCGTCCAGTGCGGTTGCCGCACCGGTTTCGCCAGCCAGCAGGCCATCATCGACGTTTTCCCATATCGTCAGGCCCAGAACGTCGCCGGGCCGAACCGTGTCAGCGGTCAACGTCTGGGCGCTGCTGAACGAGGATGAGAATCCGAATTGCGGAATGGCCGAGGTCGCGCGGGTGACGCGGTCATCCACCTCGACCACAAAGGCATTGCCGCCGTTTTCAACCGAACCGGCCAGGATTTCGCTTTTGTTGGGCCCCGATTTCGGAAGCTGGCACGCGGCGAGAAGGCCAATAGCGGCGACAAGGGAAAGCCCTCGCATCCATCGGATTGGAACGAATTGCACTGCCAGATATCCTCGGTCTTTTTTATTTTAGTTTTCTGTTTGCGGCAGGTTACTGGTTTTGGCCCGTAACTTCCAGCGATCGATGCCACGCATCACCCAACGATTTTCAACTGTGGCGTCATAGCCGCGTTGTCATCTATGGCGGCCTGATAGGGATCGCTGCGCCGCAAGACCATATCGGTCACGTGCCGCAGCAATTGCCGTCGACCCCGATGAGAATAATACCCACCGGAAATCTGGCTGGTTTCCAGCAGGAAACGGCGGTAGCAGTGATAGGCGTCGCTGTCCGGTGGTTTGGGGTTCGCAAAGAATGCCGCCATGGGCTGCTGCGAGACAAATTCAGGTTTGTCGTAGACCGATCTGCCGAAGATGCGCAGCGGAATCCCACGCCACAGAACCTGTTGTCCTGCGGTCGAGTTGATTGTTACGGCGGACCGCGCCTCGTTCAGCAGCCCGGCTAGCTTGCCGCCGGGCACATAATGGACCCGGTCCGCGATGCCGTTTTGGCGCGCGAAACTGCGCACGAGGCGGCGCAGCGGTTCACGGTGATTTTCCAGCGGGTGTTCCTTGATGACCAGCCGGTGATGCTGTGGGGCCCCTTCGGCAAACCCGGCGATGACCTGCTGTAGAAATTCGCTCATGCACGAATATTCGGAATGGCACTGGACCGAGCTGTCATGGCCCAGTTGCAAAAGCGCCAGATGGTAGGGAAAGCCACCCCAACGCACCCGCGCTGTTGCCCAGATCCGCGAAATGCGGTGGACGGGCATCAAAGCCAATCGTTTGAAATACAGCCGGAATTCCCGCGATACCGGCAGCTCGCGATGGGGGCGGAAGTTGCGATAGCGATGGTTCAGGAACAGAACAAACCAGTGATACAGCGCGCCGTAAAAGATGTGGTGCCGCATGTCCCCCCAGTGGGACGGTGGCAGCGGCGTTTCCGCATCTGAATGCGAGAGCGCCTGCCTCATCTGGTCAACATCCGTCGACATGAGGCGCGAGTTGCCGTTCGATCCGCCCCGCTCATACGTTACCCACCAGGGACGCAGGTATCCTTCTTCGAACACATGCACTGTTATGTTATGGGCTCTGGCAATCTTAACCGCTCGCGCATGGATCGGGCGGGTATCGCCGTAAAGCACGATGTCCGTGATGCCCTTTTCTGCAATCAAAGCCTCAAGGGCGTCCGGCCACTCGTCCGGAGTTTCCCGAAAAGCGATGTAGCTTTTACGATGAAACCAGAACGCCTGATCCCCAGCATTAAACCCAACGCGCCACACCTGCGCCCCCGACGCGCGCAGCATTCGCCCAAGCGCGCTGAAAAACGGACCATGTGGCCCCTGAAGAAACAGGAAAACCCGATTTTGCGTGCCTGTGTGCGTGTGGTGCATCTGTACTGCTTTATACGTTTATTGCCAAAACTATGCCTGTTCCGGCTCTGCTCGGCAAGCTAGGGCTTGCCGGGGCGGGCGCTTGGGCTTACCTCGGCGGTGAGGTTGAAGTTAGAAGCTAAGGGTTAACGGGATGTTTACAGGGATCGTCACCGACGTAGGCACTGTCACCGAGTTGGAGCAGCAGGGAGACCTGCGGGCTCGGATCAGGACAGCGTATGACACGGCCTCGATTGATATTGGCGCGTCCATCGCCAGTGACGGCGTGTGCCTGACCGTGATCGCGCTGGGCGACGATTGGTATGACGTCCAGATCAGCGCCGAAACCGTGTCCAAGACCAACCTGGATACGTGGACCGTGGGCAGCCGTGTCAATCTGGAACGGGCGTTGAAGGTTGGGGATGAACTGGGCGGTCACATCGTCTCGGGCCACGTCGATGGCGTGGCCGAGGTGGTTGCAGTCGAAGACGAAGGCGACAGTACCCGTGTGACCTTGCGTGCGCCCAAGGATCTGGCTCGCTTCATTGCGCCGAAAGGGTCGGTTGCGCTCAATGGCACTTCGCTGACCGTCAACGATGTTGAGGGGTGCGATTTCGGCATCAATTTCATCCCCCACACCAAAGAGGTCACCACATGGGGCACTGTGGCAAAGGGCGACCGCGTCAACCTCGAGATTGACACGCTGGCCCGTTACGTCGCGCGTCTGGCCGAGATGTCCTGACCCTCAGGTCGCGGGGCCAAACCGCGCGGTTAGCTTTTTTGCCAGCCCCCAGATCGCAAGCGCCAGAATGATTGAGGCATAGCCGTCAACGGCGTAGTGCCAGGCGAGGTGGACCGAGCCGAAAACGATAACAACTGTGAAGGCGGTCAGGGCCCATCCCGCCCAGCGTGAGTATGTGAAACCGTACAGAGCCAGCAGGACGCTGGTTGCCACATGCATGCTGGGCATGGCCGAGATGCCCCGCACTGAACCGCCGTTGAAATAACCGTCCAGAAGGACCTGATGCCATTTCAGCGCGCCAATCGGGCTGATCTCGTGCGATTGATGGAGCAAGTCCATTTGTTGAACGAAGGTGTCGCCGAATCCGAAGACTTCGTAATAAACCGGCCCTACGGATGCGAAGACGGTGGCCAGAAGGTTGCCGCCGACGGCCCAGCACAGGGCAAAGGCGACAAGGAACATCGTGCTGCGGCTCGGGTCGCGACGGTCCAGACATGCCAGGCATACGGCCATGTAGATCAGCATGAACCACCCGTGATAGGCCCAGCTTATGGCGGTTGTGACATAGGGCGAGCCCAGAATGGGATGAAGAAGCACCCAGACGTCGTAGCCCCCGTGCATGCTTCGGTCCATTTGCGCAAAGAGCGGATCCCAGGAATAGGGGTTCAGAAGGGGGATGGCCTCTTTGAGGTAGGTGAAGGTGATGATCAGCACGAGCATGCAGAAAAATCCGGTGACGGCATCAGAGACATGCGTGCGGTTTGACAGAATGGATCGAAGATCAGCGATCATCCACTGAATCGGCTTTTTCGGTTTCACCTTGAAAACGGCCACTCCAAGCCGCCAGAGCAGGACATTGGCAACCATGATCATCGACAGGGTTTTGAAGGTGACCAGGATCATCGGCGCAGTGGACGACCAGAAAGACGTGCCCAGATAAACGCTGACGCCTACTCCGCAAAGTAAATGAAGTGCGATAACGCACAGCAGTAGCCTGTTGCGTCTGAAAACGCCGGAAGGGTAGAGGCTCGGGGTTGATACACCTGAAGAATATGCCATTCGTGCGAGTCTCTTGGGTGGGCAAAGCTTACTGTCCTGATTGGTTTCAATCTGGGGCTATCCGAGGGCTTGAATGCGGCGATTTGTGGACAAAGCGATTTAGCCGGGGCGGTATGTTTGGCAGCGGTGAACAATCGCGGCGCAAAACCGGCCCGATCCGGTCAACCCGCCATGCACATTCTTGCCGGTTGCGGGCTGGCGTTTGCACCCACAGTGGTTTATCTCGCTGTGAAAATATGCTCCTGCGAAAGGCTGCTCCATGAGCTTTGAAACCCCCGGTCCGGTCGAGGCCCAGCTGCGCAACGCGATCAGCCCGATTGAAGAGATCATCGAAGACGCGCGCAAAGGCCGGATGTACATTCTGGTCGACCATGAGGATCGCGAAAACGAAGGCGATCTTGTGATCGCTGCCGAGTTTGCCGATGCCGAGGCGATCAACTTCATGGCCACCCACGGGCGCGGGCTGATCTGCCTGCCGATGACTGCCGAGCGGATCGACATGCTTGGCCTGCCGATGATGGCCGTAAACAACTCCTCGCGCCACGAGACCGCATTCACCGTGTCCATTGAGGCGCGCGAGGGCGTCAGCACCGGGATCTCTGCCGCCGACCGGGCGCTGACCGTGGCGACCGCCATCAACGAACAGAACACGATGGCCCATATCGCCACGCCTGGGCACGTTTTTCCACTACGCGCCAAGCGGGGCGGGGTGCTGGTGCGTGCGGGTCATACCGAGGCTGCCGTGGATATCTCGCGCCTTGCAGGGCTGAACCCAGCGGGGGTGATTTGCGAGATCATGAAGCCCGACGGTACGATGGCGCGTCTGCCCGATCTGGTGGAATTCGCCAAAACCCACGGCCTGAAGATCGGCACGATCAGTGACCTGATCGCCTATCGCTCGCGCAATGACAATCTGGTGGTTGAGACTTCGCGTGAAACCGTCACCTCGGAATATGGTGGCGACTGGGAGATGCGGATTTTCACCGATCAGACCCATGGCATTGAACACGTGGTCATGATCAAGGGCGACATCACCACGCCCGAGCCGGTTCTGACCCGCACCCACGCTCTGCACGAAGCGCCCGATATTCTGGGCCTTGGCCCCAAATCCTCACGCGAATTGCCCCGCGCGATGGAGAAGATTGCCGAAGAAGGGCGCGGCGTTGTTTGCCTGTTCCGCCAGCCGCGCAATTCGCTCTATGCGCTCGAGGAAGAAGGCCCGCGTACAATCAAGCAAACCGGTCTGGGCGCGCAGATCCTGTCCAAGATGGGAATTCAGGAACTGGTGCTGCTGACCGACTCGCCGGAAACCGTATATCTGGGGCTCGACGCGTTTGGCCTGTCCATCGTCGGCACCCGTTCCATCCTCAAGGAAGACTGATCGTGGCTGAACAAGACAAACACGGCGTCCTGCCGACCCCGACCTTCGACAAGCCGGTGAAATTGCTGCTGGTCGTGGCCCCGTTCTATCGCGCCATCGCCGATAATATGGTCGCCGGTGCCAAGGCCGAGATCGAGGCCGCGGGCGGTTCCTGCGATGTGGTCGAAGTGCCTGGCGCGCTGGAAATTCCAACCGCCATCGCTATGGCTGACCGGCAGTGCAACTACGACGGCTATGTCGCGCTGGGCTGTGTGATCCGTGGCGAGACCACGCATTATGAAACCGTCTGCAACGACTCCAGCCGCGCCATCCAGTTGATGGGTCTGCAGGGCCTGATGATCGGTAATGGAATCCTGACCGTTGAGAATGACGAACAGGCTGAGGTCCGTGCCAACCCCGAAAAGATGAATAAAGGTGGCGGAGCGGCCGCTGCGGCCTTGCATCTGATCGCGCTCAGCCGTAAGTGGGGCTCTTCGCAAAAGGGCGTGGGCTTCAAGCCGCCGTCCGAGTCCATCCTTGTGGCGGGCGACAGCAACGGACCCACGACAGCATGACCCAGACAGACGCGCCGAAACCGGCCAACCAGAAACGCCTGATGAAATCCGCCGCCCGGCTTTATGCCGTGCAGGCGCTGTTCCAGATGGAGCAGTCAGGCCAGACGGTTGAAGCCGTCGTGACCGAGTTTCTGGATCACCGGTTTGGTGCCGTCTATGAGGGTGAAGAGATGCTGGACGGCGATATCCGTCTGTTCCGCAAACTGGTCGAAGATGCCGTGAACTATCAGGCCCCCATCGACCAGATGACTGACCGCGCTCTGGTCGCCAAATGGCCCATCGCGCGCATCGACCCGACCCTGCGTGCCGCCTTCCGCGCTGCAGGGGCGGAACTGACCCAAAGCGACACGCCGCCCAAGGTCGTGATCACCGAATTCGTTGACGTGGCCCGCGCCTTCTTCCCCGAAGGCAAGGAGCCCAAATTCGTCAACGCCGTGCTGGACCACATGGCGCGCGAGGCCCAGCCCGAGGCATTCTGACGCCTTTACCGTTGGGGGGCATGCGCTAGCATAAGCGTGCGTAAGGAGGTCCCCCATGCCCAAACTCGTCCGGCTATATATCACTCAGGTTATCTGGGGTTTTGTTATCTCGGCTGTGTTCGTGGGCGTGCTGTTGGCGCTGAACGTGGCCAATCTGCGTAGTCTGATCGCAGGGTCAGATGTTGGGCTGATCGCGCTTGTGATGATCTGGTTCATGAACGGGATCGTCTTCGCCGGGGTTCAATTTGCCTATAAAATCATGAGCATGGCCGAAAAGCCCGGCGGCCCGCGTCGCGGCTCGCCAGTGGTGCATAGCTTCAAGCCCGCGCTTGCCAAGCAGGAAGCGCGCGCTGAGCGTTGAATCTTCAAGAGAAGAGTGTGGCGGGACCACCAGTCAACCGTGCGGTGTGATTCCCGAGGACCTGTATGTACAGGTGGGCGCCAGGTAATCAGGCCAGGACCTGAACAGAGCCAGCCCCCTCGGAATTGCTTAAGGCCACCAGAATGCTACCAATCACAAGAAGGGCAGAACCCGCCACGGGCCTAAGTAGGGTGTGCGGCGGGTTTGCACAAGGGGGTCATTGGGGGTCAAGCATCAACAGTTTCGTGTAGGGCGCTGCGCATCTTGCCAAAGTGCTCATCCCAACCGTTGTCCAGCGCCAGGATCAGGCCAAAGGCCTCGGCCCCTTGTGGCAGACCTTCGTGTTCCAGCGCCAATCGAGTACCGCCGGGGACCGCTTCCAGCGTCCATTTGACGGTGCTGACGGCGTTGCCCATCGGCTTTACGGTGAACGTGTATTCCAGGTATTCCGGCGCGCGTGCCTCTAGCACCTCGCCCCAGATCAGAAGATCGCCGCTGGTGGTTCCGAACATCTCCAGCTTTTGGCCTTTGGCGAGTGGGCGTTCGGGCTTGTGGAACCACTCGGCCAGCCGATCCGGCTCGGTCAGATAAGCCCACACGGTCTCGGGCTCGGCCCGCAGGAAAATCGTCTTTTGCAAAACGGCATTGGTCATTTTTTATTCCTTTCAACAGCTTCTTTGAGGGAATTAAGGCGATCATCCCAGAACTGGTCGAAGTATCGAAGCCAGTCCAACACCGGGGCCATCCCCTGTGGATCAAGTCGGTTAATGCGTTCTCTGCCGCGTGCCTCAACCGTGATCAGGCCGCCATCGGACAGCACGGTCAGGTGCTTTTTCACAGCCGCACGGGTCATGTCGAACCGGTCGGTAAGCTGCCCGATCGTCATGTCCTGCGCTGCGAGCAACTGCACGATTTCCCGGCGGGTGGGGTCGGCAAGGGCGCGAAACGCGTTCTGGGTTTGGTTCTGCATATGTGACCTCAATCGAGATACCATTTGGTATCATATAAATGAAATACCAAATGGTATCATGTCAAGCCGTATTGAATTGCTTTACATTTGTTCACGAATTGTTCACATTTCTCGTATGACACTGGATCTGCAACCGGGACAGAAACTTGCGCGCGGCGTTGCCCGTCACCTGAGCGCGCATGGCTTCGTGTCTGTTGAGGAATTTGTGCCCACAAGGGGTCTGCGGGTCGATGTCATGGGGCTGGGCCCAAAGGGAGAGCTATGGGTGATCGAATGCAAATCCGGCCGTGCCGATTACCAATCGGATTCCAAGTGGCAGGGCTATCTGGAATGGTGTGACCGATTCTTCTGGGCCGTCGATACCGAGTTTCCGACCGACCTGCTGCCAGATGAAACCGGCCTGATCATCGCTGATGCCTATGATGCCGAGATTATCCGCATGGCCCCCGAAGACAAACTTGCCCCCGCGCGGCGCAAGAAGATGATCCAGAAGTTTGCGACCGATGCCGCGCGCAGGCTACAGGCGCTGCGGGACCCGAGGATTTGAGGCTGCTCAGCCTTTCACGGCCCTTGCTGCGTGCGCGGCGGCGCGAATCTCTTCTGCGATTTCCTCGGCTTCTTCAGGTTCGAAATCCATCGGAACCTCGACGCCATCAGCCTCGATGAACAGCCGCACCATGCCCTGATCGGTCGGACCGATCTGCAGGTTCGCTTGAATATCGCGTTCGGTGTTAATGCCCATATGCGCCTCCGGGACTGAGCGTTTGTGCTAGCGCGGCGACGGTTGAGAATCAAGCCGCCTTTGTGGACAGATAAGCTATGGAGAATGTTGTTCTCAGACTCTTTCACCCCGACGACGCCCCCTGGCTGGTCGAACAGCACGGCACGCTCTACGCGCGGGATGAGGGGTTCGACAATAGTTTCGCCCCGCTTGTGGCGCGTGTTCTGGACGATTTCATCGCGGGTCACGACCCCGCGCTGGAACGGGGCTGGATTGCCGAGCGGGCAGGGCAGCGGCTGGGGAGCATTTTTTGCGTCGCTTTGGACGACCAAACCGCGAAGTTGCGGCTGTTCCTGCTGGTGCCCGAGGCCCGCGGATTGGGGCTGGGCAAGCGGATGCTGGACACCCTAACCGTGTTTGCCCGTAGCGTAGGTTATCGGGAAATCTCACTCTGGACCCATGAAAGCCACAAGGCGGCTTGCGCTTTGTATCGGGCCAATGGCTGGCAGTTGGTGGACAGTAAACCTGTGCATTCCTTTGGGGTCGATCTCGTCGAACAAAGCTGGAAAATTCGGCTTTAATCCCCTTGCATTCCGTGGTCGCGTTCGGTACATCGCCCCCTACCGAGTGCCGCCTTAGCTCAGTTGGTTAGAGCGCTGGATTGTGGATCCAGAGGTCCCCTGTTCAAGCCAGGGAGGCGGTACCATCTCTCCTAAATCGACCCGCGAACAAGCGCAGTTCATGGTGTTCTGAGCACGTTCGGGACGCGCTGAAATTCAGCGCGCCAGGTTCAGTCGGAACTTCACTTTAGTCTGCTTGGCAACCGGCAAATGCCGGTTCAGGCGCTTGTTGACCGCACCAAAGGCCCAGACGATGACCAGCGTCAACATTATGAAATAAAACGCCAGAATCGGGTAAGGGACGAACGGGTTGAATGTCTTGTCTGCAAAATAGCTTGCGTAATACAGCGCGTCACCCCGTTGCTGCCAAGCCGGGAAAGCCGAGAAGAAGACAAGCGTGGTGGATTGGAACACAAAGATCGCTTCGTTCGTGTAGGCAGGCCAGGCCAGCCGCAGCATGGTGGGCCAGATGATGCGCCGGAACCGGGACCAACCGGACATGCCATAGGCGTCCGCCGCCTCGATATCGCCTTTGGGGATCGAGCGCAGCGCGCCATAGAAGATCTCACCCGAATAGGCTGCCGTGTTCAGGAACAGCACGATTAGCGCGCCCAGCCAGGCCGAGGTCAGGGCGTCGAACATAGGATATGGTTTCTTCAGCGACAGGAAGAAGAAGTAGGCAAAGAAGAACTGGATGAACAGCGGCGAACCCCGGAACAGAAAGATGAACCACTCGGCCGGTTTGCGCAGCCATTTATTGGGGGATGCCTTTCCGACTGCAAGCGCGGTGGCCAGGAAGAAACCTGTCACCATTGCCATGAGCCCGAAGTAGATGTTCCAAATCATGCCCGAGCCGATCAGGGTGAAATGCTCGCACAGGGTAAAGTCGGTTTTTGGCAGCAAACGCTCACCGATCCCAATTGATCGCAGGCCATAGTCCTGAATGGTCTGGAGGCAACTCATGCTCGCACTCCTTGCAAAGGAGGTCGCCTGCGCGAAAGGGACTGCGTAACAATCGCCTGCGGCACCCGATTGAGGTCTTGAAGACGGGTCATCATGCCGTGGTCTCCTTGCGCAGAAGCTCTCCGCCGGATGTGGCTTGGCCGTGGGACAGTTTGCGCATCAGGCGTTCAAGACCGATTTCCGAAACACGGGTCATGCCGAGGTAAAAGAGCAGCAAGAACAGGAAGTACCACATGCGCCAGTCGCCATGGGGGTAGTCGGTGAAGCGCGAGGTCTTGGTGCCGCCCAGTTCACGTGCCCAGTACACGATATCCTCGATCCCCAGCAGGAACAGCAGCGGCGTGGCTTTGATCAGCACCATCCACAGGTTTGATAGGCCGGGCAGCGCGTAGACCCACATTTGCGGCACAAGAACGCGCCAGAACGTTTGGCGGCGGGTCATGCCATAGGCCTCGGCCGTTTCTAGCTGCGCGTGCGGAACGGCGCGCATGCCGCCGAATAGAACGTTCGCCGCGAAAGCCCCGAAAACAATAGAGAAAGTGACGATTGCCAGGAAGAACCCATAGGTCTCGTGCACCCATTCCGGTGCGCTGCCCAGCGGCAGTTTGGCGGCCTGGCAGACGATGAAATCGTTCCCCTGACGGACCGGATCGGTCCATTCCGGGCACATGACCTGATGGCGGGTCCATTCAAAGGCCTGATCCAGCGCGATCACGAAGAACAGGAAGAAGGCGATGTCCGGCACGCCGCGCACGATGGCGATGTAACCCTTGCCGAGCCAGCTGAGTGGCGGGAAATGCGACCGGGCGGCCATTGCGCCCGCGAACCCGAAACTCAGCGCGACGGGGGCGGTGATGGCCAGCAGCCCAAGGACTTTGAGAAAGGACAGATAAAACGACCAGTGGACGCCGTTGGTCAGATAGCACGAAAACCATCGGAACGTTCCAAGCGTGTCAGGATCAGCGCAATAGGAAAACATGGGGCGTCTTTCGAACGTCGGTCCCAGCCAAGGGCCAGGAAGGGGACGGCGCGCTTCCGGCGCCGACCCCTTAAGTGCGGATTAGTTGGTAACGACAGTACCGTCGGCTTCGTAGGTGGGAACACCTTCGCCGAACCATTTGACGATCATCTCGTTCAGGGTACCGTCTGCCTTCATCGAGGTGATGGCCTGGTCGAACTTGCCGCGCAGTTCACCATCCGACTCGCGGATGCCAAGACCGATGCCGCCACCCAGCGGGACATCGTCACCAACGAAAACCAGTTCACCGCCCGATTCCTCGACGATCGGGACCAGGAAGTCCTTGTCGGCGAATACGGCGTCTGCCTCACCATTGCGCACGGCGGCGATGGTTTCTTCCGGCGTTGCAAATTCTACCAGAGTTGCGCCGCTTTCAGCGACGTGGCCCGCCTGAATGGTCGCGGTCTGGGCTGCAACGATACCGCTGCTGACATCGACACCATCTGATGCGCCGACATAGGCCGATGCGGCTGGCGGGAAGTAGTTCTGGGTAAAGTCGATGACCTCATCGCGCTCGTCGGTGATCGACATGCCGGCGATGATGGTGTCGTAGTTGCCCGAAACCAAGTTCGGAATGATCGAATCCCAGTCGTTCTTGACCCACTCGCAGTCCAGATTGGCGCGCTTGCACAGCTCATCGCCGACTTCACGCTCGAAACCGTCGATCTCACCGGCATCGTTGATGAAGTTGTACGGAGGGTAGGCGCCCTCGGTGCCCATGCGCACGGTATCGGCCATGGCCATACCGGCGGTCAGTGCCAGCGCTGTTGTGGTCAGAATCAGGTTTTTCATTGGTTACTCCCCTTATTGGTTCTGTCCTGAAGTTATGCCGCCTGTGTGGCGGATAGAAAGCCCCTAAGTCGCTCGGATTCAGGGGATGTGAAGATATCTTCGGGTGTGCCTTCTTCCTCGATCAGGCCCTGATGCAGGAACACGACATGGCTTGAGATATCAGCAGCCATTTTCATGTCGTGGGTCACGATGATCATGGTGCGGCCTTCGGCAGCCAGATCCTTGATCACCTTGATCACTTCCTGTTCCAGTTCCGGATCCAGCGCCGAGGTCGGCTCGTCAAAGAGCAGCGCTTCGGGCTCCATGCACAGGCCGCGGGCAATCGCCGCGCGTTGCTGCTGGCCGCCGGACAATTGCGCCGGATAGACATCGCACTTGTCGCCAATACCTACTTTTTCCAGATACTTACGGGCGCTGTCCTCAACCTCGGCCCTGTCGCGGCCAAGAACGGTGACGGGGGCCTCCATCACGTTTTGCAGGATTGTCATGTGGGCCCACAGATTGAACTGCTGGAACACCATCGACAGGTTTGTGCGGATGCGCAGAACCTGCTTTGCATCGCCAGGTCGGCGGTTGTGACCCGAACCAGCCCAATGCACTGGTTCGCCCTTGAACAGAATTTCGCCCTGCTGACTGTCTTCCAGAAGGTTGCAGCAGCGCAGTAGAGTGGATTTTCCAGACCCGGAGGAACCGATCAGTGACACAACGTCGCCCCGATGGGCAGTGATATCCACCCCTTTCAGCACTTCGAGCCGTCCGAAGCTTTTGTGAAGGTTCTTAATCTCGATAACGGGTGCGTTGTCTGTCACGGGCGGTCCGGTTCTTGGTTCTGTTGATGCGGTACTAGGGCTGAAATTTCAGCGCAATGCAATGCGCAAAAGGCAGAATCGCGTGATGAAAGGCCCAATTTGATCAGAGGCCGTCGTCAAATTGATCAGTGCTGCGCCTCGTGCGCGTGCGGTGGTGGTGGGGTTGGAACGGCCAGATATCGGTCAGTTGGGATGTCGATCAGACCCCGAATATGCAGGGTCGCGCGATCCGCGTCGGACAGGTCCGCAATGGCGGCGCGGACAGCCTCGGCGGTCTGAGCCGCATTCTGACCAAGGGCGGTGATGTAGGGCAAGGTGGGCGTTGGCTCGGTTCTGGCAACCTCGCGCAGCTTGCTTCCCAGATCGGTATGTTCTTTGAGCATCTCCCAGGTCAGCGCGTCCAAGGCAGCAAGATCAGCGCGCGTTTCGGCCACCGCCTGCGCTGACAAGGCGTGTCCACCGGTTTCAATGAGGGTCGCGGGCACCAGCCCGAGCTTCGCCAGATGCGTAACCGGTGCGGCCCACCCGGACTGAGACAGCGCTTCGTTATACGCGAAAACGCCTTTTGCAAGCGCGGGCAGATCCCGTTCGTCCCCGCGTCGCGCCACAAAGACCGAGCAATAGTGTCCCGGCGGGCAACCCTGCAGCCCGTAGTCCGGCGTGCCAACCAGTTGTACCTTGCCGTGCAGGCGGGTTCGGAAGGGCATGCCACAGGTTTGACCTAAGACAAGGTCGGGGCTCTGCCAAATGTCCCAGACGTCCCTACCTCGTGTCAGGTGCGCCGGACCAAAGCCCAGATGCGCGCGAATCGCTGCCCAAAACCGATCATTCGCAAGCTGTATGGCGGGCATGTCATACATGCCCAGCATCGCAATCAAGATTTTGCGGCCTTTTGCCGGGCCATAGCCGAATCTACATCGCTGACACCCAGAAGGCTGACAACTAGCCGCAGCAGCGAATCCTCTTCCCCGGTTCGGTGCCCGTCGGCCAATGCCACCGACCACATCACCTGAACGACGGCCAGCCGGTCGTCATAGGCCACGGCTTCCTTGATGGCGCGGGTGAAGCGGACGGTGTCGGGTGCCTCGGCCTCAAGGTCTTCGGCTTTGGCGCGGAGCGCGGCGGCCTCGAACGGTGACAGGCCATAGCGTTCGGCGGATATCTTGTCGATCCGGGCCATCTCGGTATCGGCATAGTCGTTGTCAGAACGGGCGATGCGCACCAGAAGGGCCGTCAGGGCCAGTCGGGCGTCGTCATCGGCAAGCGGGTCGGGCTGAGGCTGCGTGAGCCGGGACAGGAAATCGCTGAACATGACTGAGATATAGACCCGGCTTAGCTGGCTTCCAAGCGGCTTTGCACCCGTTCGCGTGCGGCCTGACTGTCATTGTAGCTCAGCCCCATCGCGGCGCGGGCTTCTTCGACGATCTTGATCTCGCCCTCGTTCGAATGGCCGTCTGCCAGCACGACCTCCCACAGCGCATCCAGCGCGGCCAGACGTTCTTTCAGGTCGGTGGTCTCGCGGATCAGTTTGCCGAACGTATCGGTCTCGGGCGCGGCCGCGTGCAGCTTTTCGCAGGTGGCGCGGACCTTGGCGGCCTCGATCGCGTTGTGCTGATAGAGGCGGGCGAGGATTCGGTCGATCAGGCTGATCTCTTCCAACTGGTAGTCCCGATCCGCCTGCGCCACGCGCACCATCAAAGCCCCCAACGCCAGTTCGGCATCCGGGTCGGGCAGGTGATCATGTTGCGGCGGGCGAAACGCCTGAAGGAATTTTTTCAGCATGAGCCTAGGTTAGTCCTTATTTTCCAGAGCGCCAAGCAAGGCTACCCGTCATAGCCCTTTATGATCACAAGATCGCCCATCGAGACAGGCGTGCGAATATCCTTGGCCCTTTGATAGCCGTCGCTTTCGTAACAGGCGAGAGCGTCTTCGTAGCTAGGAAACTCGATCACCACCGTGCGCGATCTGGATGTGCCTTCCTTGATCTGGTGCTCTCCGCCGCGCACCAGGAACTTTGCACCGTAGGCGGCAAAGGGTTCGGCGTTGGCGGCGATGTAGTTCTTATACGCGTCCATATCGTCGACATCGACATGGGCGACCCAGTATCCTTTGGTCACGGGGTATTCTCCTGCTCGGTCACACGGGCAGGTTGATCAGATTTTCGTTGAATTGCAATCCCGTGTTCAGCCGGTCGGATTGATTGCCGCGCGGGCTTGTTCAGTCAACCAATTAATCATTTGTTTGTAGGGAACCGGGCCATAGCTGACGCGGGCGACCCCAAGTTCGGCCAGACGCTGGGTGCTCGGGGTGCCGGGTAGGGCGATGATGTTCACGGGCAGGTCGGATTCGGCGCAAAGGCTTTCGATCATCGTCTCGTCCTTCAGGCCCGGCGCAAAGAATCCGCTGGCCCCGGCATCCGCATAGGCTTTGGCGCGGGCGATTGCGTCATCCAGCATGGCGGAGTCATGGGTATCGGGTGCGGCCTTCAGGAAGATGTCGGTGCGGGCGTTGATGAAGGCTGGAATGCCCGCCGCATCGCATCCTTCGCGCATGGCGGCGATTCGGGCGGCTTGCGTTTCGATGTCGTAGAGGTCCTTGGTGCCGACAATCTGGTCCTCGAAATTGAACCCGACGACTCCGGTTTGCAGCGCCTGTTGGACATTGCTGGCGATGCCCAGCACGTCTGCGGCGTAGCCGCCTTCGAAATCCAGCGTGACGGGCAAATCAACTGCATCCACGATCCGTTTCGCGTTGGCCAGCACAAAGTCCATCGGGATATTCTGACCGTCGGTGAAGCCCTGCGCCATCGCAACGGGCGCGCTGCCGGTCGCAATCGCCTGCGCCCCGCCCTCGGTCACCGCCCCGGCGCTGCCTGCGTCCCAGATATTGAACAGGACAACCGGATCGCCCTTTTTGTGCAGGGCTGCAAACTGTTCCGCCTGGGTTGCTTGATTGGTCATGGCCGGTCTCCTGTCGCTGCTATGGCGGCAGTTATCCGTGCAAACCCCCGATGCGTAAAGATGTTTCGCGCCGAGGGGTACAATACTGTGATAGGCCCGTGATCAGACCAGCCGCGAGGTGTCTTTCGCAGCGCGCACGAAATCGCGGAACAGGGGGTGCGGGTCGAAGGGTTTGGATTTCAGCTCCGGGTGGTACTGAACGCCGATAAACCACGGGTGATCCGACCATTCGACGATCTCGGGCAGGCGGCCATCGGGGGACATGCCCGAAAAGTTCAGGCCCGCCTTTTCCAGCTTGTCGCGGTATTTGATATCAACCTCATACCGGTGACGGTGGCGTTCCTCGATCGCGGTGCCGCCATAGACCTCGGCCACTTTCGAGCCATCGGCCAGAACCGCGTCGTACGCGCCCAGACGCATGGTGCCGCCCTTGTCGTCGCCGACCTTGCGTTCCACCTTGTGGTTGCCCTGCACCCACTCCTTGAGGTGGTAAACCACCGGTTCAAAACGTTTTTTCCCGGCTTCGTGGTCGAATTCCTCGGAGCCCGCCTCGGTGATGCCAGCCGCATTCCGCGCAGCTTCGATCACGGCCATCTGCATTCCAAGGCAAATGCCCAGATAGGGCACCTTATGCTCACGCGCATATTGGGCGGCCTTGATCTTGCCCTCGGTGCCGCGTTCGCCGAACCCGCCGGGGACGAGGATCGCGTGGAAGCCTTCCAGATAGGGGGCCACGTCCTCATTGTCGAAGACCTCGGCATCGACCCATTCGACCTTGACCTGGACCCGGTTGGCCATGCCGCCATGGGTCAGCGCCTCGGCAATCGACTTATAGGCGTCTTCCAGCTGAGTGTATTTGCCGACGATGGCGACCTTCACTTCGCCCTCGGCGTTGTGGATGCGGTCGCTGACGTCTTCCCACTTGGCCAGATCGGGCTTGGGGGCCGGGCTGATCTGGAACGCGTCCAGAACCGCCTGATCCAGACCTTCCTTGTGATAGGCCAGCGGGGCGTCGTAAATGGTGGAAAGATCCTGCGCCGCGATCACGCTGTCGGGGCGCACGTTGCAGAACAGGGCCAGCTTTTCACGTTCTTTGACCGGAATCGGGCCTTCCGAGCGGCAAACCAGAATGTCGGGGGCCAGGCCGATGGAACGCAACTCCTTGACCGAGTGCTGGGTCGGCTTGGTTTTCAACTCGCCGGATGCCTTGATGTAAGGCAACAGGGTCAGGTGCATGAACAGGCACTGGCCGCGCGGCTTGTCCTGACTGAACTGACGGATGGCTTCGAAAAAGGGCAGGCCCTCGATATCGCCGACGGTGCCGCCGATTTCGCAGAGCATGAAATCAACCTCATCCTCGCCGATGGCGATAAAATCCTTGATCTCGTTGGTGACGTGGGGAATGACCTGAATGGTCTTGCCGAGGTAATCGCCGCGGCGTTCCTTCTCCAGCACATTCGAATAAATCCGCCCGGAACTGACCGAGTCGGTCTTGCGCGCCGCCACACCGGTGAACCGTTCGTAATGGCCAAGGTCCAGATCAGTCTCGGCCCCGTCATCGGTCACGAACACTTCGCCATGTTCAAAGGGCGACATGGTGCCGGGATCGACGTTCAGATAGGGGTCCAGCTTGCGCAGCCGGACCGAGTATCCGCGGGCCTGCAACAGCGCGCCCAAGGCCGCCGAGGCCAGCCCTTTGCCCAAGGACGAAACCACACCACCAGTGATGAATATAAAACGCGCCATGATTTTTCGGCTGCTCCCGTGAGAGGTCATTATCTGCTGCCCGACGGCTTGAAAAAACCGCAGCATCACGGGACTTCACGTATAAAGGATTCGCGCCCAAAGCGCAAGAGAACCGCAAGATGCTGTTGCAGTTCTCTTTTAGGTTTCTAAGTGTAGTGGCTTAGTCGGCCTGAGGGATCAGCGGTGCGTTGTCGCCCTGCGTCGGAGGCAGCAGGTCATCTGCGGACGGAACCGCAGGCGTGCTTTCCTCGGTTGATGCCGGTGCCGGAACGCCCAGACGATCGATGACCGAGCTGCCCGAGGATTTCTGCGCCGCAAGAATGGTCAGCGTGATCGAGGTGACGATAAAGCACCCGGCCAGAATCCATGTGACCTTGCCCAAAGCCGTCGCTGCGGCACGGCCCGTCATGGCACCACCACCACCGCCACCCATGCCAAGGCCCCCACCTTCGGACCGCTGCATCAGAACGACGGCGATCAGGCCGAGGGCCAGAAGAAGATGGATGATGAGAACGACGTTTTCCATGGGTGTCCCGTACAGCGTGGCGTGTATCGCGTGGTACTTATGCAAGTTTGGTTCCGGGGGCAAGGGACGAGTTGGCATCACGAATGCTGATGTTGCACATCACGGCAAAGGGACTGGACAGGGCGTTGATCTGTAACGCAGGCTGCGTGTCATGCCTCATGACGATCACGACCACCCGCACGCCCTTTTGCCACCCGAACCCGCGCTGCGCGTCAAGGCGCTGGAAACGATTCTGACCCGCAAGGGGCTGATCGATCCGGCGGCGCTGGATGAGATTATCGACACCTATCAAAACAAGATCGGCCCGCAGAACGGCGCGCGCGTCGTTGCCAAGGCGTGGAGCGATCCCGCATTCAAGGCGGCCTTGCTAGAGGACGCGACCCCCGTGGTGGCCGATCTGGGCTATTTTGGCCGTCAGGGCGAACATATGGTGGTGGTCGAGAACACGCCCGAGCAGCACAACATGGTCGTGTGTACCTTGTGCAGTTGCTACCCGTGGCCGCTGCTGGGTATTCCTCCGGGTTGGTACAAATCCGATGCCTACCGCGCCCGTGCGGTGCGCGAGCCGCGAAAGGTGCTGGCTGAATTCGGCGTGACGCTGCCTGACGAGACCTCGGTTCGTGTTTGGGATTCGACCGCCGAGATGCGCTATCTCGTGCTGCCGATGCGCCCGGAAGGCACCGACGGTCTGGGCGAGGACGAACTGGCAGCCCTCGTCAGCCGCGACAGCATGATCGGCACCGGTCTGGCGCGGGTGCCCTCATGACCCGGGTTCACGATATGGGCGGACGGTTTGGCGATGGTCCGATCAACCCCGAAGCCGAGGACGCCCCGATCTTTGCCGAAGACTGGCATGCGCGGGCGCTGGCGGTGACGCTGGCCTCGGGCTTTCTGGGGCAATGGAATATCGACGTGTCGCGCCACGCGCGCGAATGCCTGTCGCCGAAGGATTACGCCCGGTTTTCCTATTACGAGAAGTGGATGGCCGGACTAGCCGACCTGCTGGTGCAGCAGGGCGTGCTGACGCCGGATGACCTGCGCGGAGAAACCGCAGACGCCGATCACCCTCTGGCCTCGCGCAAGCTTAAGGCCGAGAACGTGACGACCGCGCTGGCCAGAGGCGGCCCGGCCGATCGCCCGTCAAATGTCGCGGTGCAGTTCGAGACCGGACAAACCGTCCGTACTGTGCGCCCTACCTCGAACCGGCTGGTCGAGGGCGGCCATACGCGCCTGCCGATCTATGCCGCAGGCGCAACGGGCCGCATCCTGCGCCTGCACGGCACCCACGTTCTGCCCGATTCCAACGCGCACGGGCTGGGCGAAGCGCCCGAGCCGCTTTACGCGGTGGTCTTCCCCGCGTCCGAGCTTTGGGTCGATCCGGAACACCCCCGCGATGAGGTCGTGCTGGACCTGTGGCAATCCTATCTGGAACCAGCATGAACGACTGTATCACCCATACCGCGCCCGAGCCGGTCTTCGCCGAACCCTGGCACGCGCAGGTCTTTGCCGTAACCGTGGCGTTGAACGAAGCGGGCCGCTTTGACTGGACCGATTGGACCGCGCGCTTTTCGCAGACGCTGAAACGCAATGGGTTGAACAAAGAGCTGGATGGCGGGGACGACTACTTTCACGCCTGGCTTGAAACCCTCGAGTCGCTTCTGACCGAGCAGGGCGACGCAGCCCCCGACGACATCGCTGCCCTGCGCAATGCTTGGGAAGAGGCATATCTGACCACGCCCCACGG
The DNA here is from genome assembly GCF_056533855.1 of Ruegeria sp. F11. Taxonomy (NCBI): domain Bacteria; kingdom Pseudomonadati; phylum Pseudomonadota; class Alphaproteobacteria; order Rhodobacterales; family Roseobacteraceae; genus Ruegeria; species Ruegeria sp. F11. The sequence continues at coordinate 42,016 of NZ_JBQFOW010000010.1, forward strand.
CAAACCTGTGCGCTTGTCGCAAGGTTAGAGGGGGCTCTGCCCCCGCCGCCCGTTGGGCGACTCCCCCGGGATATTTTTAGCCAGATGAAGAAACGGATCCTTAACCATTTTGGGTGAGGAAGAACGGGCGGTACAGGCGGGGACGCCGATGACCGCGCCAGGTGAAGCTCTCCGGCGGATTGGTCGGGGAGCGGATCCCTGCTTCATCTGGCTAAAAATATCCCCGCCGGAGGCATCGCGCGGTACGCGCGATTTTCCACTGCGGCGAAATATCGGTTTCCCTGCCGTCTGAGCCTCGCTATACGAGCCGGGTTTGAATACTCAGCGCAAAAGGACCGGATATGGCCAACGTGGTTGTTGTCGGCGCCCAGTGGGGTGACGAGGGGAAAGGCAAGATCGTCGACTGGCTCAGCGAGCGGGCGGATGTGATCGCGCGTTTTCAAGGCGGGCACAATGCCGGGCATACGCTGGTCATTGATGGCGAGGTTTACAAGCTGCACGCGCTGCCTTCGGGCGTTGTGCGCGGCGGCAAGTTGAGCGTGATTGGCAACGGCGTTGTTCTGGATCCGTGGCATCTGATCAAAGAGATCGGCACGATCCGCGCTCAAGGCGTTGATATCTCGCCCGAGACGCTGATGATCGCAGAAAACACGCCCTTGATTTTGCCGATCCACGGAGAGTTGGACCGTGCGCGGGAAGAAGCCGCCAGCAAGGGTACTAAGATAGGCACCACCGGGCGTGGTATCGGTCCGGCCTACGAGGATAAAGTAGGCCGCCGCTCGGTTCGCGTGGCGGACCTGGCGGATGAGGCGACGCTTGAGGCGCGCGTGGACCGTGCGTTGCAGCATCACGACCCCCTGCGCAAAGGGCTGGGGATCGCTCCGGTCGACCGGGACGCTTTGGTCGCGCAGCTAAAGGATATCGCGGCGGAAATTCTGCCGTTTGCCGCGCCAGTCTGGAAAGTGCTGAACGAAAAGCGCAAGGCGGGTAAGCGCATCCTGTTCGAAGGCGCGCAGGGCGCGTTGCTGGATATTGATTTCGGAACCTATCCGTTTGTGACCTCGTCCAATGTCATCGCGGGGCAGGCCTCGACTGGGGTTGGGATCGGGCCGGGGTCGATCGATTTCGTGCTGGGGATCGTCAAGGCCTATACCACCCGTGTGGGCGAGGGACCATTCCCGACCGAGCTGGACGACGCCGATGGGCAGCGTCTGGGTGAGCGTGGGCACGAGTTCGGCACCACCACTGGGCGCAAGCGCCGCTGTGGTTGGTTCGATGCCTGTCTGGTGCGTCAGACCTGTGCGACCAGTGGTGTGAATGGCATTTCGCTGACCAAGCTGGATGTCCTGGACGGGTTTGAGACGTTGAAAATCTGCACCGGCTATGAGTTGGACGGGGAACGCCTGGACTATCTGCCCACGGCTGCCGACCAACAGGCGCGTTGCACGCCGGTCTATGAAGAGATGCCGGGCTGGAGCGAATCTACCGAAGGCGCGCGCAGTTGGGCGGACCTCCCTGCAAACGCCATCAAATACGTGCGACGCGTGGAAGAATTGATTGAGTGTCCGGTTGCTCTTTTATCCACCAGCCCGGAGCGGGATGACACCATTCTGGTGACTGACCCGTTTGCCGACTAATGGACGGCGATCAGAAACCGGGCCTCAGCTACAAGGCCCGCCGCCGCTGGTCGTTGGTGATCCTGCTGGTCGGGCTGCCGGTTTATATCGTGGCGGTCGTGACGGTCGTCAATTGGCTGGACCGCCCTCCGATTTGGCTGGAACTGCTGGTCTACATCGGCCTTGGTATTTTGTGGGCGCTTCCGTTCAAGTTCGTGTTCCGGGGCGTCGGCAAGGAAGATCCGGATCAGTCCTGAGACTCGGGTAGGGGCGCCAGAGAACGAAAACAAAAAAGGCCGGGGATGACCCCGGCCCTTAATTTTGATCTCTCGGTTCTTATCCGACGGCGCGTTCGTCATCGGGGCGGAACCCGATCAGGCTTGAGGCGGCAAAACGCCCTCCGCCCGCTTTTTCGATTTTCCCGTCGCGCAGCAGTTGCCCAAACGTACGAAGGCTTTCTTCGCGATTGAACTCGTCCTGCTTGAGCGAGCGAACCTTGTTCATCAATTGCGGGCGCGAGAACTTCTCCTGGCCCTCGATGAACGACAAGTAAGCTGCGGCGGCCTCAAGCAGATCAGGCAGCGATTGCGCGCCCTGATCCTGCGCGAACTGTGCAAAGCCGCTTTCTTCCGAGGCGGCCTCATCATGTTCGGCAGTCACGCGGCGCGGGGTTACCGGGCCGGTCTGGGCGTTCTGATCGTCAATGCGCTGTTCCGCGACCAATTTCAGCGGGGCTGCATTGTCGGATTCGGGGCGCATGCTAGTCACCTGAATTTCCGGACGGCGGGGGCTTACCACCGACGCCAGGTCGCCGCGATAATCCTGATCTGCAGACTTCGCATTCGCCTCGGCATTGCCTTCGGCTTCGGTTGCGGCAACTGCGGTACGCAGGTGCGAATAGGTGTCGCGCGTGCCGCTGGTCGACGGATCATCCATCTGTGCGTCGGCCTCATCCATCAGGCGGGACACATCCAGATCAGAAGCGACTTCATCGGTCTTTGTGTCCGCAAGTTGACCGGCCAACTCGGTTTCGATGTCATCGATCTCGCTCAGAAGGCTGCTTTCGTCTTCCGCAGTCAGCACGGTTGCGGTGACTTCCTCGGTGAAGTCATCCGATGCGATCTCGATGGGTTGGTCGGTGACTTCTTCAGCTTCATCCTCGGTCAGGATGTTGGTGATTTCATCTTCTTCCTCCACCTGCTCGGCGGTATCGTCCAGGTCCGAGAACAGCGCGTCGTCCGAGGTTGCCTCTTCCGGCGCGTCTTCCTGCATCTCGGGGGCGAAAACAGGGGCCGGATCTTCTGTAGGCTCGGTGACGGGCGCGATATCTTGCTCGGGTGCGGCTTCTTCAGGCGCTGCAGCTTCGACCTGCGGTGCGGGCTCTTCCTGCGGCGCTGGTTCAAAATCCTGAGCGGTAAGAGCTCCGGCCTCGAAGGCCAAAGCAACGGCGTCGACCGGTTCGGGCGCGTCGCCCAGAAGGCCGGTCTCTTCTTCTTCGGAATAGCCGCTCGCGCTGTCTGTCGAATGGGACACGACGGCCCGGATGCGCTGCAGCTTGGCGGCGATGCTGTCGGCTGCCGGAGGGGGGGTATCTTCGACAGGTTCAGCGTCTACGTACAGAGGGGCGGACATATCCGCCTGCGGCTCGGGGGTCGGGGCCGCAGGTTGTGCCGCATTTTCGGTTGCAGGGGTCTGAGGGGCTTCGGTTGCGCGCAGCAACAGGCCGGATTCGCTCTGGCGTGCTACCACCTGTTGGTTCTGGTCGCGTCGGGCGATACGGGTCAGCATTTCGGCATCTGGTTGAGGCGGCTCGGAGCCGAAGTAACGATCTTCGGCAGCGAGATCGCGGAAGTATTCGGCAATGGCTTTCATCGTCTCAAAGGAATCGTCGAATCCTTCCAAAGTGCAGGAGAAGGTTCCATAGGAAACGGTCAATACCTTGTTATTCTGTACCATCAGACGCACGTCCTCTACAAACTACGAGAGCCAACTTGCCCGGGACAGGGCGCACGCATCGGCTCAGAACTTTCTGCATGAACCTATCATTTTGTGGTCTGAATGTGTCCAAATCCGGGAAAAATGATCAATCTTAGAAAAAATAAGCCAATTGTGCGGTCATCTGGCCCAATTGGGCTGTTTGGAGGGGGGCAAATCGGGTCTGGCGACGTGAATCTGGTGCTGAATCGCGTCAGTTCGGTGGTTGCCGCCGACGGTGGCGCGGCTGTTTTGGTCGATTCGGGGCGGATTCCGGACGCGGTGGTCGGCGATTTCGATTCGCTGGACCGGGATGTGCGCGACAAGATCCCTGCCGACAAGCTTTTCCCGATCCATGAGCAGGACAGTACGGACTTTGACAAGGCGCTGCGCAGTGTTCAGGCCCCTTTGGTGTTGGGTGCCGGATTTCTGGGGCAGCGGCTGGATCACCAACTGGCGGTTCTGAACACGTTGGTCACGCGGTGCGAGCGTCCCTGCGTTCTGCTGGGCGCGCACGAAGTTGTCTTTCACGCGCCGCCATCGGTTGCGATTGATCTTTCAGCCGGTGACGTGGTTTCGCTGTTCCCGCTCGCAAAGGTGACCGGAGGCAGCCGGGGGCTGGAATGGCCGATCAATGATCTGGTTCTGGAACCTGACGGGCGAGTGGGCACCTCGAACCGGGCATTGGGCGCGGTTGAGCTGCAGGTGGATGGGCCGGGGCTGCTGGTGATGGTACCTCGGGATGCGTTGGACGCGGTTATGCGCGCTTTTCTGTCGGGGCAGACCGGGCAATGGCCCGCTCACGCAGAATGACGTAAAGCCCGGCGGCGACAGTGATCAGGATACCCAGCGCCGCCAGCCCATCGGGCAGGTCGTGGAAGATCAGCCATCCAAACACGGTGGCAACAGGGATTTCCAGATATTGCATCGGAGCCAGAGTGGCCGACGGCGCATATCGCAGCGACCACGTCATCAGCAAATGCGCGACGGTGCCCAGAATGCCGATCGTCAACATCAGCCAGTGCGCGTTGCCCTGCGGTACGATCAACGACAACTCCCAGACGTCGGCTTGCGTACCGAACAGGATCACGGGCAGCAGCAGAACCGTTGCGAAGACGCCAGAGACGGCCTGTAGCGAGACGGGATCAGTCTCTTTCGCGATCTGGCGCGTGACCAGCATGAACAGGGCAAAGTCCACCGCGACGATCAAAGGAAGCAGAGCGGGCCAGCCAACCTCGGCAAAGCTGGGCTGGATCACCAGAAGCGTGCCGATGAACCCTACGATACAGGCCAGCAACCGGCGGGTGCCGACCTCTTCACCCAGCACATAGCGGCCCAGCAGCAGCATGATGAAAGGCATTACAAAGGCGATGGCAATCGCGTCGGCCAGCGGTAGGAACTGCAGCGCGCTGAACATCGCCGTGATGCCGATGATGTGCAGAAGGGTGCGGATCACCGCCAACCGCAGGATACGCCCGCGCATGCGCCACGGGCGGCGGGTCAGCGCGACCAGCGGGATCAGGATCAGCGCCTGAACCGCAAAGCGCACCAGAACCAGTAGACCCAGCGGCGTGGTCTCGCCCAGGAGTTTGGCCATAGCATCGCCCAGCGGTGCAAGCAGGCAAAAGCCGAGCATCAGAACGATGCCAAAAACCGGGCGATCATGGGTCATGAGCGCGACGCTAACGACTTGGCGTCGCGCTGAAAAGGTCAGGTTTCGGGAAGCGGCTGAACCTTGGTGTAGTCCGGGCCGATACAGGTGGGCAGATCGTCATTAAGATGCAGCCAGTTCAGCTTTTCCTCATGGGCCACGTGCAGAGTCGGCTGCAGCGTTTCAGGGTTCTCCAGCACCGCCACATACAAATGCAAAACATCCGACATCTTGGTCGAGCGGAAGGACATCGGCGTACCGCAATGAGGGCAGAAGCTGCGCTCGACACCGGGGGAGGAGTTGAAACGTTTCGGTTCCTCGCCGGTCCAGCGCCACTGGCCATCGCGCACGCCGAAATAGGTGGTCATCGGCGCGGCGCATTGGCGGCGACAACTGTCGCAATGGCAGGTGACGCAGGACAGGACCGGAGGGTTTATTTCGAACCGGACTTTCCCGCATAAACAATGTCCGCGCATATCGCCGTCTCCTTCGCCGCATCAGCAGTTCGGTATGTTCACCGCCAAACCGCCCAGCGAGGTTTCCTTATACTTCTCGTGCATGTCGTGACCGGTCTGGCGCATGGTTTCGATCACCGCGTCCAAAGGGACAAAGTGCTGTCCATCGCCGCGCAAAGCCAATGACGCTGCAGAAACCGCCTTGATCGCGCCCAGCCCGTTGCGTTCGATACAGGGCACCTGCACAAGACCCGCAACCGGATCGCAGGTCATTCCCAGGTGATGCTCCAACGCGATTTCGGCTGCGTTCTCGACCTGCTCGGGGGTGCCGCCCATCACCGCGCAGAGCCCGGCGGCGGCCATGGCCGAGGCGCTGCCGACCTCGGCCTGACAACCCGCTTCAGCCCCTGAGATTGAGGCGTTGTACTTCACCAACCCGCCGATGGCGGCGGCGGTTAGCAGGAAATCCTCGATATGGCTTTCGGATGCGCCGGGGACATGGTCGAGGTAATATCGCAGCACCGCAGGCAGCACCCCCGCCGCGCCGTTGGTGGGCGCGGTCACAACCTGTCCGCCAGCGGCGTTTTCCTCGTTCACCGCCATGGCGTAAACGCTCATCCAGTCGTTGATGGTGTGCGGAGCGGTCAGGTTCATGCCGCGTTCGGCGATCAACGCATCGTGGATACTTTTGGCACGACGGCGCACTTTCAGGCCGCCGGGCAGGATGCCGTCGGTGGTCAATCCCCGCTCGATACAGTCGTTCATCACCTGCCACAGCCGGGCCGAGCCCTTGGCAAAGCTCACCGGGCAGCCGCGCGCAATCTCATTTTCGCGCTTCATCGCCGCGATGCTTTTGCCGCTGGCTTGGGCCATCTCCAACATTTCGACGGCGGATTTGAAGGGGAAAGGAACGGGGTCGCCTTCTTCGGTCGCTTTGCCTTCGGCCAGTTCTTCTTCGGTCAGAACAAAGCCGCCCCCGATGGAATAAAAGACCTGCCGCAGGATGACATCGCCCTGCGCATCGGTGGCCATCAGGATCATCCCGTTGGCATGGCCGGACAGGTTGTGGTCGTAGTCGAAGACCAGATCAGTCTTGGGGTCGAATTTCAGGGTCGGCAGACCTTCGGGCGTTACCGTATGCGTTTGAGCGATTGCGGCCAGCGCAGCCTCGGCCTTGTCGTTGTCGTAGGTGTCCGGCACGAAGCCCGCGAGCCCCAGAATGGTCGCTCGGTCGGTTGCGTGACCAACGCCGGTAAAGGCCAGTGACCCGTGCAGCGATCCGCGCAGACCGGCGAATTCGAAGGGCGAGGCGCGCATCATGTCCAGAAACCGCGCGGCGGCGACCATGGGGCCCATGGTGTGCGACGAAGACGGGCCGATGCCCACTTTGAACATATCGAAGACAGAGAGGAACATATCAGGTAGCTGAGCCTTCCGAAGGGGTGGCGTAAGTTGGTGACGTAAACGGTGTAACACCCAGACCCTCAGCGGCGATAGCCGCGCGGGTCGCGGGCCGGGTTTCAAGCTGTTGCAGAATTGTCTGCAGATAGGGCGTGTCGGCCAGTTGATACCACGACCGGTCAACGCGCGCCGGGTACAGCGCCATCCAGCGCATCATACAGGCGATGTAATAGTTCAGGGCCGATGGCCGATCAGCGCGCAACCACTCGGGGGCCTGTTTCGCTTGGGTATCCAGCAGGTTCAGGTGGGTGCGCAGCCGGGGGCGGATGCCGTCCCGCAATGCATCGGCCTGCTTCTCGTCGATGTATTTTTTGGCGTAAAACAGAATGCGCAAGTCTGCGTGCAGCGTGTTCGAGGCGAAGAACAGCCATTTCAGGAACGGCGCACGGTCCTGACTGTCTGGAGCGGGTGCAAGCTGCCCATGGGTATCGGCCAGCCACAACAGGATTGCGGCAGTCTCAAAGATCGGGCCTTGCGGCGTTTCCAGAACCGGGATCAGACCGTTGGGGTTCAGCGCCCGGTACTCCGCCCCGTCCTGTGCCTGCCGCTTGCGGTCGACAAGGGCGGTTTCGTAGGGCAGCCCCATCTCCTCCAGCACCAACCGGATCACCAGCGAGGCGTTGTCGGGGGCATAGTGAAGGCGATAAGGCTCGGTCATGGTGCGTATCTACATCGCGACCCGCGATAAGGAAGCACCGATTGCGACGTTTCCTATAAGAAACGCGCATTTCGACGACATGTTTTTGAAGGGCATTTGTGCGGTTTGGGTCTCGCAGTCGATCCGCGCTTTTCGTATAACGCGGTCGGGATACCAAGGAATGCTGCCATGACCGGAGAACTCTCGCCCATTGATACGGCAAAATACGTTGCCGCGCGCCGCGCTGCCGAAATGGTTGAGGACGGAATGCGGGTCGGGCTGGGCACAGGCTCGACCGCTGCGTGGCTCGTGCGTCGTCTGGGCGAACGGGTGCAGGAAGAAGGGTTGCGGATCAAGGGCGTTCCGACCTCGACCCGCACCGCCCAACTCGCGCGTGAGGTGGGAATTGAGGTCGTCTCGCTGGACCAGGCCGGGTGGCTGGACATGACCATCGACGGCGCGGATGAGTTTGACGGCGAGTTGAACCTGATCAAGGGTGGCGGCGGGGCGCATCTGCAGGAAAAGATCGTGGCCACGGCCAGCGATCAGATGGTGGTGATCGCCGACGCGGGCAAAGAGGTTGAAACGCTGGGTGCGTTCCCTCTGCCGGTCGAGGTGATCCCCTTTGGCTGGCAAACCACGCGCACCCTGATCGAAGAGGCATTGGATACGATGGATGTCCTTGGCACCTCGGCCGCCTTGCGCATGAACGGCGAGGCACCGTTTGTGACGGATGAGGGGAACCACATTCTGGACCTGCACCTGCAACGCATCGGCAACGCGCGGCATCTGGCGTTGGTGCTTAACCAGGTTCCGGGCGTGGTGGAAAACGGGCTGTTCATCGACATTTGCGACAAGGTGGTCATCGGCCACGGCGATGGCCGGGTCGAGTTGCGCGACATCAACGAAGGCACGATTGAGTTGGACCAGCTTGTCAGCGGAACCCGAGAGAACCTGTTTTCGGATATGGCGGATTGAGGTCTGTCTGTCTTTCTTGTGCAAAGCCCCAAGGAAAAACAGGATTTTCCGGGGTCAGGGGTTGGCACAAGGTTTTTCGCGCCCAGATATCCAGAGAATTTTGCTGAATGAAGGAACCCGGCATGAGCTTTGATTATGATCTTTTCGTCATCGGTGGCGGTTCGGGCGGGGTCCGGGCGGCGCGCGTGGCGGCGGGGGAAACCGGGGCCAAAGTAGCGCTGGCGGAAGAGGATCGCTATGGCGGCACCTGCGTTATCCGCGGCTGTGTGCCGAAGAAGCTGATGGTTTTCGCAAGCGAGTTCTCGGGCATGGTCGGCGATGCCCAGGCCTATGGCTGGGACATTCAGCCCGGTGGGTTCAACTGGAACACGTTTCACGGCAAGCTGGTTGCGGAACTGGACCGGCTGGAAGGCATCTACCGCAACATCTTGAAGAACAACGGCGTCGAGAGCTTTGATCAGCGCGCCCGTCTGGTCGATCCGCATACGGTGGAACTGGCCGATGGTACGCGAAAAACGGCCAAGCATATCCTGATCGCCACCGGTGGTCGCCCTGTCGTGCCCGAGTTTCCGGGATCGGAACTGGCCATCACCTCGAACGAGATTTTCCATCTGGAGAAGCTGCCCGAAAGCATCCTGATCGTCGGCGGCGGCTACATCGCCAGCGAGTTTGCCGGGATCATGAACGGGTTGGGGGTGAAGACCACTCAGTTCTATCGCGGCGCGCAAATCCTGCGCGGCTTCGATGAAGAGGCGCGTGGGTTGATCAGCGAAGAGATGTGCCAGAACGGCATCGACCTGCATCTGGGCACGAATGTGCTCGAGATGCAAAAGCAGGGCGACAAGATCTGGGTCAAGGCCACCAACGGGTCCGAACAACTGTTCGACGTGGTGATGTACGCCACGGGTCGCGCGCCGAACGCCGATGATCTGGGGCTGGAGGGTATGGGTGTTGAGCGTGGTCGCAAAGGTGAGATCATCGTGGACGAATACAGCCAGACCTCCGTGCCCTCGATCTATGCCATCGGCGACGTGACGGACCGCGTGAACCTGACCCCGGTTGCGATCCGCGAAGGCATGGCCTTTGTCGAAACCGTTTTCAAAGGCAACCCGACGCCGGTGGATCATGACCTGATCCCAACCGCGATCTTCACCCAGCCCGAATTTGGTACTGTGGGGCTGAGCGAGGAAGAAGCCGCCGCGCAGGAACCGATTGAGGTTTATGCGACTTCGTTCAAACCGATGCAAAAGGCGTTTGCGGGCGGCACGCAGCGCGTTCTGATGAAGCTGCTTGTCAGTCAAGCGACCCGCAAGGTGCTGGGCTGCCACATCGTTGCCCCCGGCGCGGGCGAGATGATCCAGCTTGCGGGTATTGCGGTCAAGATGGGCGCGACGAAGGAAGATTTCGACCGCACGGTCGCGGTTCATCCGGTCATGGCCGAAGAACTGGTGACAATGCGGCAACCTGTTCGCACGGCTTGATTTGCAACCGCGCGCACACACGTTACAAGGGAAGCCGTGATCACACGGTCCAACACAAGGGAAAACACACATATGGCGGGCAACAGCGGCGGCCCCTGGGGGGGCGGAGGCTCCTCGGGCGGCGGAGGAAATCGGGGCAATAACGGGGACGGGCGCAAGCCACCTCAGGACGACGGCCCGCAGATTCCCGAGATCGACGAGCTGATGAAAAAGGGTCAAGAGCAGCTGCGCGTCCTGATGGGCGGTCGCGGCGGCGGTGGCCGTGGTACGAACGGCTCGGGCGGCGGCGGTGGTCCGGCGTTCACCAAGGGCACGGTTGCGATTGGTCTGGTGGCAGCAGCGGTGCTGTGGGGGCTGGCCAGCTTCTACACCGTCAAGCCCGAAGAGCAGTCGGTTGAGCTGTTCCTGGGTGAGTTCTCGGCCGTTGGTAATCCGGGTCTGAACTTTGCCCCGTGGCCGTTTGTGACGGCTGAGGTTATCCCGGTTACCCGCGAACAGAACGAAGATATGGGCGGCGCGCGTGGCAGCGACGATGGTCTGATGCTGACCGGTGACGAGAATGTGGTCGATATCGACTATCAGGTCGTCTGGAACATCAACGACCCGGCTAAATATCTGTTTAACCTGCGCGATCCGCGTCAAACGATCCGCGCTGTGTCGGAATCGGCGATGCGCGAAATTATTGCTCAAAGCGAGCTGGCCCCCATCCTGAACCGGGATCGCGGTATCATTGCCGAACGTTTGCAGGAGCTTATTCAGCTGACAATGGACAGCTATGATTCCGGTGTGAACATCGTTCGTGTGAACTTTGACAAGGCTGACCCGCCGCAGGACGTGATCGCCGCCTTCCGCGACGTTCAGGCCGCCGCGCAGGAGCGTGACCGTCTGCAGAACGTGGCCGACGCTTATGCAAACCGGGTTCTGGCCGAAGCGCGCGGTGAAGCCGCGCAGGTCCTGGAAGAGGCCGAAGCCTATCGCGCCCAGCAGATCAACAGCGCGCAGGGTGAAGCCAGCCGTTTCAGCGCGGTATTGGAAGAGTATTCCAAAGCGCCGGATGTGACCCGCAAGCGCCTGTATCTGGAGCGGATGGAGCAGGTTCTGGGCGACGTGGACAAGATCATTCTGGATGAAAACTCCACTGGCTCGGGGCAGGGCGTTGTGCCCTACCTGCCGTTGAACGAACTGCGCCGCAACCAGGCCGAGGAGAGCAACTGATGCGTAAGGCGACATTTATTCTGCCGATCATCGTGATTGCGGTTGTCGGTCTTCTGTCCTCGATCTTTATCGTGGACGAGCGTGAACGCGCGCTGGTGCTGCAGTTTGGCCGCGTCGTGGCGGTGAAGGAAGAGCCCGGTCTGGCGTTCAAGATCCCGCTGATTCAGGAAGTGGTGCGCTATGACGACCGTATCCTGTCGATCGACGTGCAGCCGCTGGAAGTCACCCCTCTGGATGATCGCCGTCTGGTGGTCGATGCCTTCGCACGTTATCGGATTTCCGATCTGGAGCAGTTCCGTCAGGCCGTTGGTGTCGGCGGAATTCCGGTGGCCGAGGATCGTCTGGACCGCATCCTGCGCGCCGAAACGCGTGAGGTTCTGGGTTCGGTCTCGTCCCGCGATATCCTGAGTTCTGACCGTGCGGCTCTGATGCTGCGCATCCGCAACAGCGCAATTGCCGAAGCGCGGGCACTGGGTGTCAACGTAATCGACGTGCGTCTGAAGGCGACTGACCTACCTCAGGCGAACCTCGAAGCCACTTTCGACCGGATGAAGGCGGAACGGGAACGTGAGGCGACCGACGAACGCGCCCGCGGTAACGAGGCCGCGCAGCGCGTGCGCGCGCAGGCCGACCGGACCGTGGTAGAACTGGTATCGGACGCCAACCGCGAGGCCGAGATCATTCGCGGTGAGGCCGACGCCGAACGCAACGCGATCTTCGCCGAAGCTTTTGGCAAGGACCCCGAGTTCTTCGAGTTCTACCGCTCGCTGTCCGCATATGAACGGGCGCTGGGCGGCAGCAACAGTTCGATGGTCCTCAGCCCGGATTCAGAGTTCTTCAACTACCTGAAATCACCAACAGGGCAGGCATCCCAGTAATGGGCATGATCCTTCTGGCCTTCGGGCTGGTGCTGATTGTCGAGGGGCTGGCCTATGCGCTGGCCCCTTCGCTTATTGAACGCATGCTCGAGGCGCTGCGCGCGCTGCCGGAATCGGCTCGGCGGCTGATGGGAATGCTCTGTGTGGTCAGCGGGCTGGTCCTGCTTTGGGGCGCTTACCAGTTGGGATTTTAACACAAGGACCTCACTTGCCGGTGATTTCCCCGCGATCCCGAGTTGCCCATATGGTCAAACTGACTACATTGGATGTGAAGGAAGGCTGCCGGTCGGCAGCCCGGAAGGTTTGTCGACGAGGAGACCCCAAGTGCAGGCGAAAGCGCGCAGTGTGTCCGTCCGGTGGGACGAGTTAAGTGTTATGATGCGGCTGATGTGGCTGGCCTTTGCCGGGTCGCTGCTTGTGCTGGCCCAGACCATCGCGGCGCAGGCGCGGGGCGAAAGCCTGGCGCCACTGGCCGAACAGATCAGCCCGGCGGTGGTGAACATCACCACCAGCACGCTGATCGAGGGGCAGGGCGGGCCTCAGGGGATTGTGCCCGAAGGCTCTCCGTTCGAGGATTTTTTCCGCGAGTTTCAGGACCGCAACGGCGATGATGACAGCCGTCCGCGCCGCAGCAACGCGCTGGGGTCGGGGTTTGTGATCTCGGAAGACGGCTTCATCGTCACCAACAATCACGTCATCGCGGAAGCCGATGAAATTCTTATCGAATTCTTTCCCGGAGACGGTCAGCCCGCGAAGGAGCTTCCTGCAAAGGTTATTGGGACGGACGAGAAAACCGATATCGCGCTGCTCAAGGTCGAAGCATCCGGCCCGCTGCAATATGTCCAGTTCGGCGACAGCGACACCGCGCGCGTTGGCGACTGGGTGATTGCCATGGGCAACCCGCTGGGGCAGGGCTTTTCCGTATCGGCCGGGATCGTCTCGGCCCGCAACCGGGCGCTGAGCGGGTCTTATGACGATTACATCCAGACCGATGCGGCGATCAACCGGGGCAACTCGGGCGGGCCGCTGTTCAACATGAACGGCGAGGTAATCGGGGTGAACACCGCGATCCTGTCGCCCAATGGTGGCTCGATTGGCATCGGCTTCTCGATGGCCTCGAACGTGGTGATCAAGGTTATCGACCAGTTGCGCGAGTTTGGGGAAACCCGCCGCGGCTGGCTGGGTGTGCGCATTCAGGACGTGACCGAAGACATGGCAGAGGCGATGGGACTGGACAAGCCCGGCGGTGCGTTGATCAGCGATGTGCCGGATGGTCCCGCGAAAGAGGCTGGCCTGAAAGCGGGTGACGTGATCCTCAGCTTTGACGGTGTCGAGGTGGAAGACACCCGCGGCCTTGTGCGGCAGGTGGGCGAAACCACTGTTGGCAAATCGGTGCGCGTTGTCGTGCACCGTGATGGCGGCACGCAGACCGTACTGGTTACGTTGGGCCGTCGCGAAGATGCCGAGCGTGCCGAAACGGATGAAGAGGAAACGCCTGACGCCGAAACGGACGAAAACGCCGATATTCTGGGGCTAACGATCTCGCCGCTGACGGACACGTTGCGTGAAGAGATGGGGCTGGACGCTGATGCGGATGGTCTGGTTGTGTCCGAGGTTGACGAAGCGTCTGAGGCATTTGCCAAGGGCCTGCGCGCTGGGGATCTGATCACCGAAGCCGGTCAGCAAAAGGTTGAAACCATTGCCGATCTTGAGGCACGGATGGAGGAAGCCCGCGAGGCGGGTCGTAAATCCCTGCTGTTGCTGGTGCGTCGGGGCGGCGACCCGCGCTTTGTCGCGCTGAGCCTCGAAGAATAAGATAGGGAACGCATTCCCGAGAGAAAAGAAGGCCCCTGCGGGGGCCTTCTTTTGTTTGGAGAGCCGTCAACCTCCTATTCCGGCGCGTTCAGAATGCGCCGGAGCGTGCCCTCCGGGTCTTTCCGGAAACTGTCGGCAACCTTGCGAATACAGCCGTCATCGCCAGAGGGATCAGCTTTAGTCTTGTCCGATTGACCAGAGCCCGCCGCCTCGGTCCCGTCACCCAAGCTAAGCCGAACCATCACGGGACGATGATCCGACACGCGTGTTACGAAGTCGGGAAAGGCCCGATCTGCGGCGATGATCATGAAATCCTCGCTGTCGATATTCGCGCTCATATCCGAGGAGGCGAAGATCGAATCGATTAGCGAAAAGTAGGGGCGCTTGAGATAGGTAATGGCCCCGTCGCGTTCATCCGCAGCGCTCAGCGCCTGAAAATCGGCGTCCAGCAGGCCTTGAAACTGGCCGGTTCCAAGCTCGGCATTAATGTCGCCGCCGATCAGAACATCCGCCTCACCGAACTCGCTCATTGCCATGTTGATGACCTTGGCCAGCATGTTTGCCGCCATCTTGCGCCTTTTCGCACCCTCGGATTTGGCCTTGAGGTGCAGCGGCACCAGCAGAAAGTCAAACGGCTCACTGGACGCAGAGGTTGTCGAGGTAAACCGGAACAGCCCCGGATAGCGGTTGAAGATTTTGCCGTCCACGGCCTCGAACTCCCGCGCATCGGGGTCGCGGCTGTCGAGTTTCAGCAGCCGGTGCGCCTCGGCCGGCCAATCCAGACGCTCGCCCGAGACGGTCAGAGTGTTCCAGATGACGGTTGTGGTCTGCCTGCCGCTGCTGGCCGAAGGCTCCGAGGCGAGATAGTCGAATTCCATCTGGAACTTGCTTTTGAGCTCGGCCACCAGCGCTTCGGTGGCTTGAGGTGAGACCTCCTCTAACGCCCAGATATCCAGGTTGAGGTCCGCGATCACTCGGGCGACGTCGCTTAGTTTGCGGTCGTAATCCCTGTTGAACCATTCGATGTTCCAGAAGGCGACATCAACGTCCTGATCCGCCCCGCGATAGGTATCCACCACGCGTTCAAAGGCGGTTTCGCCGCTTGGCTTCCGGCCCAGTGTGCCGAAATACCCGGTGCGTGAGTCGCTGCCGCCCATGTGGCGCAGCACCTCGCGCGCGGATTGCGGGTCGGGCCCGGTGCGCGCGCGGATGTCCAGATCGATGGCGATGGCGGAAATCTTGATGCCTTCGTTGATGTGATCCCCTTCATATCCTTCCTTATTGAGTTTCAGTCGAAGATCGTCGCTGACATCCTCGAACGCGTGATGCAGGGCAAACAAACGCCAGTCGTCGCGCAGCACGGGGGCACCCGAACTGCCATACATCGTGTCCGCTGTGTAATGGACCAGCACCTCACGCGAACCGAGACCGGTGAAAATGTCGTTCTTGCGCAGAGAGGCTCGTTTGGGCCTGCCATCCGGGTGGTGGATGATATGGGCGGGATAGCGGTCCTGCGCGATAAACGACCCGCGCCAAAGCTGGATGCTGTTGAAGTGCTGGCCGGGATTGCCCTCGACCCAGACAAAGCAATAGTCCAAATCTTCCGGCGGACTGGTGATGAAAAGCCTGCTGGGGTTCAGCCGGAACCGGGTAGAGGGCAAAAGCTGCCCGTCCGCGCCTTCTTCGTATCCGAACTCCACCTTGGCTTCCGAGGCGACCTCGGGGCTGTTGATCACGTGGGAATTGGTCAGCAGGATGTTGGGAGCGATCAGAAAGCCGGTGCCCCGCCAACTGCCGTTTCGCCCATCCCAGGCCCGGCCACGGGTGCTGATCCGGGCGACGGCTTTGCCGACCTCGGCCCCCTTGGACAGAAAGCCGTAGGGCACGCTGTCATCCTCTTCGATGATCGCCTCGAACCGGGCGCTGGCGGTGAACCCTTCGGCAAACATTTCGAGGTTGGGGATGCCGAGCGTCTCACCGGCAACCTCGGGCACGCCGATGCGAGAGCGGGCCGCTTTGGGCATGGTCGAAATCTCACCCAGCTGGGTTGAGCCACCGCCACCCCCGTAGACGGCAGCGGTTTCGAACCCGTCGCTGCGCGTTACCACCTGCTTCAGTACCTTATCGAACTTGGCGGCAACCCGGCCAAATCCGGGGCTTTTGGCGTGAATCTCGTCCGCCCAGTCTGTTCTGTGCGTCAGCGTTCCCCGTACGTCGATCAAATGCACATTCGGGTCCTCATCCGCGACCTCGGCGAGGGTGTCGTAGAGGGCGTCGATCAGGATGCGGATGATGTCGCGCCGGGTTTTCGGGTTGTCGATCCCCTTCTCTTTAAAAGCGCTGCCCAACCATTTGTCGCGATTGGTAAAAACCCAGATCGGACGGCGGTTGTCATTCTTGCTGTTTGGAAACGGGAAGGCGTAGTCGTAGCCGTGGATCAGGATGGGAAGGGTTCTGAACCGATCGTCCGACCGGACGTTGCGCACGACCTTGCGATAGCTTTCGCGCAGGCCATCCGTCACCCGTTTCAACTCAGCCCGGTTGATTAGTTTTTCGGGCCGATCCGACCGCGTGCCGTTGTGCAGCAACGACAATAGCACGGGTTTGCCATTCTTCGCGCCGATCACGTCGTTCCCGGCTGCCGACAGCAGAAACGCCTGAACATGGTGGGCTTGATCGCGCAGGCCCTGCATGTATTCTGCCGTATCATTGTCGATCATGTTCTCGACCGTGTCACCGGCGGCACCAAGGCTCCAGATCAGATAGTCCTCACCCAGATGGTCGATCACGTCGTGCAGAAGCCTCGGGAACTGAAACCAGCTATCGCCTTCGCTGACAAGTACGGGCCGGGTGTCGCCCGCTTTGATCGCATCGTTGAAATCTCGTTGTCTGCGGCGTCGGCTGCGCGAATTCAGGCTGGACAGTCCGGCCTCGAACCGGGGGATATCGTAGACGGTTTCGGGATTTGGGCGGATGTTGAACGAAAATGCGCTCTCGCCCGGTTCCATGATAATGTAGTTTTCCAGAACATCATCGGGGGTATCGAGGTTGTCCCACAGATCAATGAATCTGGCGTAAGAAATCTTCTGCATGGTCAATCCTCGGGAATAAAGAACTTAACGAATAAGTCTGACCTTATCACAGATTAACCTGCAAAGCACCTTGGGGCCGGATTTGGGGGTCAAATGGGCAGCGGTGTGATGCCGCCCGCAAACGCCGCGAGGATCGGTGCGATCAGAGCGAACCCTGCGCGCAGCAGGTCGCTGGTGCCCTCGGACAACCCGTGCGAGGATCGCCATTCGCTGACGTCAAACTCGCTTTCGGCGTCGTCAATCCGGTTTGCTGCAAGGGCCAGCCGGTTGATCCGGCTGTCCAGAATGACCGCGACCGGAAGGAAAAAGCTGAGCATCAGCAGGCAGAAATAGGTGCCTGTGAACAAAGCTGACGACGTGACAAGTGACGTATACGCGGCCTTATGCGCATCCGAGATCATGGGCAGGGGCCAGTGCATCCAACTGGTGGCGAAGAACATGCCAAAGGTCAGGATCAGACTGGAGATGTACAATTGCTGTCGCATCTGGCGCAGGTTTTTGGCCAGTTCGGCTGCCGTTTCCTCGACATCATTGCGGTCGCTTGAGGTCAGGCACAGGATCATACCGACGATCAGCGACCCGACCGCAAGCCCGGCAAATGCGTTGACGATGTCCATCACGCGCCGGAACAGGGAAAAGACCGGCATGTCGCCGCACGCCCCCAGCAGCCATGATTCCTCGGGTGTCTGACAGCCGGGCAGGGTGCCGCGGGAAAGGGCGGTTTCAAACACGGCCTTTCCCACCTGATGGTAAATCTTGGGGGCCTGAGAGGTCGCATATTGCTGGATCGTTGGAACGATTGCCAGAACAAAGATCGCTAGCACCGTCAGGATCGCGGCGGTTTTGGTTTTGCGCTCGATCGGGCGCGACAGGGTGCGGGCCAGCAAGGCCACGGGCAGCAGTGCCAAGGCGACAAAAAACCACGAGGCCGCCAGGAACCGGAAGCGGCCAATGGATTCCAGCCAGAGACGATCGTCCTGCAGGATATCGACAGGCACATCCAAATCCGCCGCGATCATGTGCTTCTGGATAAGCTCATGTACCCCGAATACGATGATCGGCAGCAGCGCTATCGCAAAATACCGCAGTTTTACATGACGTTTCGCCACGCCGGACCTCATGCGTTTCTCATCCACGCAGGTACCAGTTTAGCATGGAATCGGCGCGTCAGCGGTTTCTTCGACGATTGCTGCAGTCCGCAAATAAAATGAGCCATACGCCCGAGGGGCATATGGCTCAGATACAGGGAGAGATCAGTGGACAGATATCGGGGATGATTCTCTGACCTCTTACAGTAACAGGAATCACTTTAGTCCACGGTTGCGTGCCCGTATGTGAAGCATGTCACAAGGGTCAGATCAGGTCGGATTCCGCAAGTTCCCGCAGAGCCTCGAAGTCCTGGATCAGCAGGCCTCCACGCGACGCTTCGACCACTTCGTCGCGTTTCCAGGTCGAGATCGTTTTGGACACCGCCTCGC
The DNA here is from genome assembly GCF_056533855.1 of Ruegeria sp. F11. Classification (NCBI taxonomy): domain Bacteria; kingdom Pseudomonadati; phylum Pseudomonadota; class Alphaproteobacteria; order Rhodobacterales; family Roseobacteraceae; genus Ruegeria; species Ruegeria sp. F11. Next base: position 60,747 of record NZ_JBQFOW010000010.1, read on the forward strand.
GCGTGGCACCCACGAATTCGGCCAGTTCGCTTTGCGACAGGGTGATCCGGTCGTTCGGGTTGTCCTGAAGCTCGGACAGGTGCAACAGCCAGCGGGCCAGCCTGATTGGCATGGGCAGAAAGACCTGCTCGTTCAGTTGCGAGCCCATCCAGCGCATGCGCAGGCCTGCCAGACGGACCATATCGACGGCCAGGTCCGGGTGCTGGCGGATCTGGTTCATCACGTCCCGGCGGCGCACACGCAAAACCCTCGAAGGTTCTGCTGCGGCAATCGTGGCAGTGCGGGGGCCGCTGTCGAACAGCGCAATCTCGCCAAAAACCTCGCCGGGGCGCATCAGGGTCAGGGTCAGCTTGCGCCCGCTCATGGCGAGAAACGAAACCTCGAGCGTGCCCTCGAGAATGGCGTAAAGCGCGTCGCCCTCGTCGCCCTGTTCGAACAGGGTTTCCCCTTTGGTCAATGAAATCTCGGATGCCTGTGCGGACAGCATTGCTCGCAGCCCTTCTGATGCGTCGGACAAAAAGCCGCTGTTTGGGAAGGCCGTCATACGTTACGGATCTCCGGGTGTGATTTGTGAGTGGTGAGTTAACCTTTCACAGCTTGGTGGCTAAGCCAAGGATTTTGTCAGGTTTTCGCCGGTTTGGCCAATCCCTGCGACTGCACTGCACTGGACCTATTGATGGTCAGGATCGTCCATATAGCTCTGCAGTAGGTTGAACTGCAGCATCAGGAATACCATCAGGGCGATTGGAAAGCCGAAGGTTTCGATCTTGACCCAAAGGTCAGTGGACAGCGTGCGCCAGACCAATTCGTTGGCCACCGCCAGAACAGCGAAACAGCCGCACAGGCGGCGGGTCAGGATCATCCAGCCTTCGTGGCGCATGGGTAGCATCTCGTCCAGCACGTAAGCCAGATAGGATTTACCCTGCAGCAGACCGATGCCGAGGATGGCCGAGAAGAAGCCGTAGACCAGCGTGGTTTTCATCTTGAAGAACCGTTCGTCATTGAACCATGCGGTCAGACCGCCAAAGAAAATCACCATGATCGCCGTGAAAATCTGCATCCGGCTGAGCTTACCTGTCAGGAACCAAAGCACGCCCATTGCGCCCAGCATAAGCGGCACGAAGATGATGGTGGCGACGATGAAGCCCGAATACTCGGTGCCGCCGATCAGGAAGCTGTCATCGCGCAGGCGCAGATAGATAAGGAAAAAGGCCAGTGGCGGGCCCAGTTCCAATGCCTGTTTGAGAAACGGGTTGATCTTTTTTTTGTCTGTCATCGCCTGCGTCCTGCTGCTTACCCGCCCATTTCAACTATTACGGCGCCGAGTGCAATCAATGCCATCAGGGCAATGCGCCTTGGGCCGACGGTTTCTTTCAGCACCAGCCAGCCGATTAATGCGGCAAAGACCGTTGAGGTTTCGCGCAACACTGCGGCTTCGCCAACTTTGTCGAGCCTTGTGGCCAGCATGATTGCCCCGAAAGACATCGGCGCGATGATCCCGCCCGCTAGTCCGCGCAGCATCAGCGGGCCAAGTGCCGGGCGGTGGATCATGGCGCGGAATCTGAGGGCGGCGTAGATCGGCATAGCCGCGCCGTCGATCATGAAGAACCACGCCAGAAAAGTGAACGGATCAGCGGTGGCGCGGATGCCGTAGGCGTCATAAGTGGTGTAGAGCGCGACGAACAGCCCTGTGGCCAGCGCCAGCGCAAGGGCAATGCCCAGCGTTTCGCGGTTTGTTTCCAGGAACCGCAGGTTATAGAGCGCCAGCCCGAAGATGCCTGCCATCAATGTTGCCACGCCCAGCCATTGGATGGCTGAAAAGGTCTCATCGAACAGCAGGTACGCTCCGATGACGGTAAAGAGCGGGCCGGTGCCGCGAACCACCGGGTAGACCACGGTGTAGGAGCCCTTAGTGTAGGCCGCTGCCTGCAGAACCTTGTAGCCGATGTGGATCAGCCAGACGGTGGCAAAGATGGGCCACATATAGGGTTCGGGCCACGGGACCACGAAGAATGCGAAGGGGGCCGCCATCAGGCAATAGCAGGCGTCGATTGCCCCGCGCGACATCCAAGGGTCGTGGCGGCCCTTTTGCAGCGCGCCGAAAACGGCGTGCAGGAAGGCGGCCATCAGGGCCAGGCCGAGGGCGAGGTGGTGGCCGGCTTCTGTGCCTTCGAGGGAGATCAGCCAGGTGCTCAACTGCGGGCCTTTGTCTGGGTGGAGCGCGCGGGGGGCTGTCTGCCCCCCACACCCCCCGAGGATATTTCTGGCCAGATGAAGGTCTGGATCAGGATTGCAGGCCCGTCAGGGCGGCAGCGAATTCTTCGGGGTCGAAGGGGGCGAGGTCGTCGATTTGCTCGCCGACGCCGATGGCGTGGATGGGCAGGCCGAACTTGTCGGCCAGTGCCACCAGCACGCCGCCTTTGGCGGTGCCGTCGAGTTTGGTCATCACCAGGCCCGAGACATCGGCCAGTTTGCGGAAGGTTTCGACCTGGCTGAGGGCGTTCTGGCCGGTGGTGGCGTCCAGCACCAGCAGGGTGTTGTGGGGGGCGGTGTCGTCGACCTTGCGGATGACGCGGACGATCTTTGCCAGCTCCTCCATCAGGTCGGCGCGGTTTTGCAGGCGGCCTGCGGTGTCGATCATCAGCAGGTCTGCGCCGTCGTTCTGCGCCTTGGTCAGGGCATCGAAGGCGAGGCTGGCGGGGTCGGAGCCTTCCGGGGCGGTGAGCACGGGCACGCCTGCGCGGTCGCCCCAGACTTGCAGCTGTTCGACGGCGGCGGCGCGAAAGGTGTCTCCGGCGGCGATGACGACCTTTTTGCCTGCGGCTTTGAACTGGCTGGCAAGCTTGCCGATGGTGGTGGTTTTGCCCGACCCGTTGACGCCGACGACCAGCACGACCTGCGGGCGCTTGGGGTAGAGCGGCATGGGCTTGGCCACGGGTTCCATCACGCGGGCAACCTCTTGCGCCAGTAGTTGCTTGATTTCGCTGGTCGAGAGTTTGCGGCCAAAGCGGCCCTCGGCCATATTGGCGGTGACGCGCAGGGCGGTGTCTACGCCCATGTCCGAGGCGATCAGCAGCTCTTCGAGTTGCTCAAGCATGTCGTCATCCAGCGTGCGCCGGATTTCGGTGCGGTTTTCGCTGCGGCTGAACAGGCGGCCCAGCAGGCCTTTGCTTTCAGGCGCTTCCGGCGGCGGTGGTGCCGGAACGGGGTCGGCGGGCAGAGGTGTTGGCGTTTCAACCGGTTGCGGGACGGGCGTTGGTTCGGGAACCTCGGGGACCGGTTGCGGTTCCGGTTCGGGCGCGGGGATCACCGGATCGGGTGCGGCGGTTTCCTCGCCCCCATCCTCGACAATCGCGTCGAGCCCCTTTTCGAGCCGCGATGAGGATTTGAACAGCTTGTCCTTGAGCTTTGAGAAAAACGCCATTTTCGGTCTCCGCAGGTGGTCCTCTCACCTAATGCGGATTGGCGGCAGTTGCAAAGGGTCAGGTGAAGGCGATCAGGAACCCGGCCTGTGCGCCCCAGTAGAGCAGCCAGATCAGGTAGGGGGTCAGCTTCAGGGCAGGGTGGTTGGCGGGCAGCAGGAACTTCTCGGTCGCCAGGATCAGGTCGGACGCGATGAACGCGAATGCGGCTGGCAGTGCCCATCGGAGGGGACCTGCGTCGGGCAAGGCGAGGACGGTGATGCCCATGCCGAGGATGATCGGGATATAGGCCAGCACTGGCCCTTTCAGATCACCCGCGCGCGGGGCGAGCAATGTGGCCATGACGATCCCGAGGATTACCAGAGACCAGACGATGGCAGGCTGGTCCAATATCAGGGACGGGTCGCTGATAGGTTGGGTCAGGAACAGGGCGATATAGGCCAGATGACCCAGTGCGAAGGCGGCAACCCCGGCCATGAAGGTGCTGTCGGTCTCGCGCGACAAAAGCGCATCGCCAGCAGCGCACAGGGCCAATGCGGCGACCAGCAGCCAGGGGGAGGCCTGTAGCAGCGCGATGATGGCCAGCAACGCGACAGACGCCGTTTTTAACGCGGTCCGTAGCATACTGGCGGGGCGAGCGGACATTGGCAGGTAAGCCAGAGCGCAGGCGGATGCCGCCCAGAAAATCAGCGTTGTCATATTCGGTTCCGATGTCCTGCCGGTTCTGATGCGGGCAATCTGGCAATGAGGCGTAAACGGATGCAAGCAGTGACGTGGGGGCATCTTTGCGGCACGAGAAAGCTTGAATGGTCACGCGTCGTGGTATCTGCCAGAGTGCGGTCATGTTCAGACGTATTGTGATTCTTCTGGCTTTGGCTGGACAGGCTGCTGTTGCGCAGTCGCCGCTGTCCGGGTCGGAGTTTGATGAATACACGCAGGGCAAGACGCTGTTCTACGAATTCGACGGGCAGGTCTATGGCGTTGAACGCTATCTGCCCAACCGCCGCGTCATCTGGTCGTTTCTGGATGGCAATTGCAAGGAAGGCGTCTGGTATCAGCGCGAGGATCAGATCTGCTTTGTCTATGAGGATCGGCTGGATCCGCAGTGTTGGGAGTTTACCCGCTCGGTCGGGGGGCTTGTTGCGCGGCCCGACGGCGCTCCGGAAGCGCAGGAACTGTATGAGGTCGAAGATATCGACCAGGAGATGGTCTGTCTGGGCCCTGAGGTTGGGGTTTGAAGGTTCAGGTCTCCCGCAGTTCGTCGTAACTGATCATCACGTGTTTTTGGTAAGCGGGGCGCCGGGTCAGGGCATCATAGTACCTGCGCAGATGGCCAAGGGGTCTGCGGCGGATGTCGATGTCGTAGTAGCGATACAAAACATGACCCAGTTGGATATCGGCAAGGGTCAGGTCGTCTCCTGCCAGAAACGTGCTGTGGGCAAGCCTGTCATCCGCTATTTCCATTTTGCTTTCGAGGTTTAGAAGCGCGTCTTGAATTGCGGCTTCGTCCCGCTGTGACGGCGCAGTTCGAACAATCCGCCAGAAGACCGGTCCGGTGAAGGCCATGGCGATGTTCAGTTTCGCCCACTCGGCCCATTTATCGACCTCGGCCCGCCGGATCGGGTCGTCGGGCCAGAACGTGCCACTTCCGTATTGCGCGGCGAGGTAGCGCAGGATCGCCCCGGTTTCCCACAAGGGCGGATTGTCACCATCCTGCAGAACCGGGATCGTTCGGTTCGGGTTGAGGGTCCAGAAGGCCTCGGTGTCGAGCCCGCCAAACCTATGACCCAGATCACGGCGCTGATAGGTGAGGCCAAGCTCTTCGATACACCACATCAATGCCTGAACATTGGATGAAGTTTTGCGGCCCCAGACGGTCAGCATTGTTCAGAACAAAGAGCCCTGATCGGGCGCGTCGGGCTTGGGTTTCCGGGGTGGGGCCTTGGCCGATGCGCCGGTTTTTAGGCGGCCATCGGCGAATTCGATTTCCAGAACCGGGTGCCCGGCGGCTGCGGCTTTAGTCGTGATGACCTCTCCTTCGGCCCGAACGACCGCATAGCCCCGCTCGAGCGTCGCCTTGTAGCTGAGAGTTTCGCGCAGGCGGTCGGTGGCCTCAAGCTGTTGGCGCAACCGGTCAAGACGTGTGGTTTGTGCGGTGTTCAGGCGGTCGGTCAGCCGCGATAGAGCCTCGCGCCGTGCCTCCAACTCGCGCTGAATCGGGCGTAGGGATAGGCGCGAAGACAGGTTGCGCCAGCGGTCGCGGCGGGTTTCGACCAGCCCGCGCAGGGTCGAGGGCCGCAAATGGGCGGATGTGTCCAGCAATTTGACACGTCGGTTTTGTACGCCTCGGATAAGCGCATTCGGCAGGCGTTCAGAAACCTGATCCAGCCGCTGCCGGGGGCTTTCCAGCAAGCTATCGGGCCGAGGCAGGGCGCGGGACAGGTCGCGCAGGCGCTGGGATCGGCGTTGCAAGGCGTCAGTGGCGGCCCGCGACAGGCGCGCGCCCTGTTCACCGGTCCATGCCAGCAGTTCCATGCGGACGGGCACCGCCAGTTCCGCCGCAGCCGTGGGCGTCGGCGCACGGCGGTCCGAGACGAAGTCGATCAGGGTCGTGTCCGTCTCATGCCCGACGGCTGAGATCAGGGGAATGTCCGAAGCTGCCGTCGCGCGGGCAACAGTTTCTTCGTTGAAGCCCCAGAGGTCTTCGATAGACCCGCCTCCGCGTGCGACGATGATCAGGTCCGGGCGCGGTAAGGCACCGCCCGGCGTCAGCGCGTTGAAGCCGTCGATGGCACGGGTGACCTCGGGCGCGCAGTTCGCGCCCTGCACGGCGACAGGCCAGATCAGCACCTTGCGCGGAAACCGGTCGCGCAGGCGGTGCAGAATATCGCGGATTACCGCACCCGACGGAGAGGTGATGACACCGATGATTTGCGGCAGGTAGGGCAGAGGCTTCTTGCGCTCGGGCGCGAACAGGCCCTCGGATTCAAGCTGTTTCTTGCGTTTCTCCAGCAGCGCCATCAGCGCGCCTTGTCCGGCGACGGCAACCTCATCGACATTTAGGTTGTATTTGGATTGCGCACCGAACGCGGTCAGGCGGCCGGTGACGACGACCTCTAGCCCCTCTTCGGGGACCACGGACAGACCGGAAATCTGGCCTTTCCACGTGGTGCAGGCCAGCACGTTCCGGTCGTCTTTGATGTCATAATACAGATGGCCTGAGCGCGCCTTGAACACCCGCCCGACCTCGCCCCGCACACGGATTCGTCCGAACGAGCCTTCGAGGGTACGTTTGACCTCGCCCGAGATTTCAGAAACCGTGTATTCAGGGGTGTTTTGGCCCGGAACCGGGTCGTCAAGCAGGTCGGACATTTCAGCGCCTTGTGTCAAATGCCCGGCCAGCTTAGAACGCCGCGCAGGCGAGGCCAAGCAGATCGGAGACGACCCAATGAACATCCTTATTCTCGGCAGCGGTGGGCGCGAACACAGCCTGGCCTGGGCGGTGATGCAGAACCCCAAATGCGACCGTCTGATCGTGGCGCCGGGAAATGCGGGGATTGCGCAGATTGCGGAATGCGCGTCGCTGGATATCGAAAACGGAGGGGCGGTGGTCAGCTTTGCCGAGGAAAACGCGATTGATTTCGTGATTGTCGGCCCCGAAGCGCCTCTGGCCGCAGGCGTGGCGGATCGGCTGCGCGAGGCGGGTGTGCTGGTCTTTGGTCCCTCGGCAGAGGCGGCACGGTTGGAAGCCTCAAAAAGCTTTACCAAGGAAATCTGCGATGCCTCGGGCGCGCCGACAGCGGCCTATGCGCGGTTTACCGATGTGGAACCGGCCAAGGCCTATATCCGCGAACACGGTGCGCCGATTGTCGTCAAGGCCGACGGGCTGGCCGCAGGCAAGGGCGTAATCGTGGCAATGGACGAGCAAACCGCCTTGGATGCGATCGACGACATGTTCGGTGGCGCGTTCGGTGGGGCCGGGGCCGAGGTTGTGATCGAGGAGTTCATGGATGGCGAAGAGGCCTCGCTTTTCGTGCTATGCGATGGTGAGGACATTCTGTCGGTCGGCACCGCGCAGGACCATAAGCGGGTGGGAGAAGGCGATACCGGCCTGAACACCGGCGGCATGGGGGCCTATTCTCCGGCACCGGTGCTGAGCGCCGAGATTGAGGCCCGCGCGATGGATGAAATCGTACGCCCGACCATTGCCGAGATGAAGCGTCGGGGGATGCCGTTTCAGGGCGTGCTTTATGCTGGGCTTATGATCAGGGACGGGCAGCCGAGGCTGGTGGAATACAACGTTCGTTTCGGCGATCCGGAATGTCAGGTGCTGATGATGCGTCTGGGCGCGCAGGCGATGGACCTGATGCACGCCGCCGCCGAAGGCCGGTTGGGTGAGATGCGCGTGAACTGGGCGGATGACCATGCGATGACGGTGGTGATGGCGGCGAAGGGATATCCAGGCTCATACGAGAAAGGTTCTGTTATCAAGGGGCTGGACGGGCTTCCTGAGGACAGCAGCAACATGGTGTTTCATGCCGGGACCAAAGTCGCTGATGGTCAGATTCAGGCGTCGGGCGGACGGGTTCTGAACGTCACGGCACGGGGCGCGACGTTGCAGGATGCGCGCGACCGGGCATATGCGATGGTGGATGGTGTCGATTGGCCCGAGGGGTTCTTTCGCCGCGATATCGGCTGGCGGGCGCTTTGATCGGCTGATCGGGTTAGGGGGCTTTGCCCCCTCGGCCTGCGGCCTCACCCCCAGGATATTTGTAGACAGATGAAGTTAGGATCAGCAGTTGAGGGCGCTGGTCAGGCTATCCGGGCCGTTGAAGGGGCCGAGATCGGTTTTGGTCCAGCCGTTTTGGTACGAGACGCTGATGATGCGGGTCCAGTTGCCGTTGACGAGGATCATTTCGGGGGTGTTGCCGCAGGTGCGTAGGCCGCCGGAGATGAAATCCTCGCCAATCTTGTGGTTGGTCAGGTCGGGGAGGGAGGCGATTTCGGTCAGGTTGTCGTCCTTGAAGCGCCAGATGCGCAGGGTTTTGGCCAGATGCGGGCGGTCGATATAGGCGATCTCGATGTTGCCATCGCCGTCCATGTCGGCAGCGCCGATTGGGGCGAGCCAGCGGTTCCTTGTTCCGATGTATGGGGTTGAGGCAATGAGTTTGAGCGTGTAGTCGCCCCGGTCGGCATAGATCGCGAGTTGTGCTCCCTTGTCGACGTGACTGCGGACGGTAATGACTTCGGCGTTTTGGTCTCCGTCCAGATCCACAAGCCGTGGGGCGATGTCTTCGAATACATGAAGCTCGTCCAACTGTGCAGATTTTGTTCCGCATCTGACCGCAAGGCTGTCGTTGGAATCGACAGTGAGGCGGGTGTATTCAATAGCGTCTCCGAGAACGCCGTGGGTATAACGGTCGGTTTCCTGAGAATACCAAGCCGCAGCGATGATCCTTTCCGGGCAGAAATAGCTTTTGCAACCAGGCGCAAGAACATATGAGCCATTGGCAATTCCCCAAGTGCGGGGCGGGGCTCGGCAGGCCTCAGCCGCGTTTTGCAAACCCAACCACAAACCCAACGCCAGCCCCGCGCCGCGTGCCCAGCGTTGCCACAGGCGACCGGGCATGCGCGGCGCTTTTGCAGGCATCAGATCTGTTTTTCCGGCATTTGCACGACCAGGCCGTCCAACGCGTCTGTGACCTTGATCTGGCAGGTCAGGCGCGAGCGGGTGGGGTCGGGTTCATAGGCGAAGTCCAGCATGTCTTCTTCCATGTCGTCCTTGCCGGGGATTTTCTCGACCCAGTCGGGGTGGATATAGACATGGCAGGTCGAACACGCGCAGGCGCCGCCGCAATCGGCCTCGATGCCGGGGATGTTGTTGTCACGGGCCCCTTCCATGACGGTCAGTCCGTTGGCGACCTCGACAGTGTGTTCGGTACCGCCGTGCTCGACATAGGTGATCTTTGCCATTGCGTGCGTCTTCCTTTTGCGATGTTCGAATTGGTGTTTAGTCAAGGCATTGGGGTCTGACCAGCCTCATTTGCGACTCATCGCGCCGCCTCTGGACTTTCTTGTTATTTGTTCTATTTTTGTTCTCATGCTTGTTGCCCCTGTTCGCCCTGTGGTTTCAAACCGGGACTGGCCGCGCCCGCCCGCCTGTCTGCCTGCCAACCGACTGGATGATCCGCCCGAGGGCGCGCGGGTGACGGTGGCCGGGCTGGTGATCCTGCGGCAGAGGCCGGGGACAGCCAAGGGGGTGATCTTCGTCACGCTCGAGGATGAGACCGGCATCGTCAACGTGGTGGTCTGGCGCAAGATTTATGAGCAGTTCCGCCGCGCGGTGATTTCGGGGCGGCTGCTGCGCGTGACGGGGCGAATGCAGAAGGCCGACGCGGTCATCCATGTGATCGCGGAAGAGATCGAGGATATCTCGGGGATGCTGGATGTGTTGGTGCGAGGGGAGGGGTAGGTTCAGCCCGACTGTCAACGCACCTCTTTGCAGCCGTTTTCAATCTTCGTTTCGAAGGCGGTTAATCTGCGCCAGGGCTGCATCGACCTTAAGCTCGATCAGTTTCTCGCCTATCTCGGGCGATGCAAGATCAGGGCGGCCATTGTTCCCTGACGGCCAGCCCGAGGGCACCGGCGGATAACTGCGCTCGGCATCGGGTGGCCGAACAAAATACAGTTCGGACGTGTCGCGAAGCCCGGCATGTGTGCCGATCTGTTCCGTGTTGAACCCCAAGCTTTCCAGATAGGCGACCTGACCATTGTTGCCGTAATAATCGGAAATGTGGCGCACCACGACGCCGGACGGTGCAAACTCGGGCGTCATGGCCGCAGCAACCCGGGCCTGTGCCGCCTGATTGCCGCCGCTGTCGCCAATCAGAAGCACCTCGGTAAAGCCGTGGGTTACAAGGCTTCGGATGGTGGCTTCCAGAACCTGTTCGAAGATCGGCTCGGGCAGAGAAAGGGTTCCGGGCCACTTCATGTGGCCGCTGGGTGAACTGCCCGCATCGCCTTCGGGGACATAGGCCATGACCGGCGCGATCAGGGTGCCTTTCAGTTCTTGGGCAATGCGTTCGCTGGTATGCGCGACAACGAAATTGTGCTTTCCCAAAACCGCGTGAGGACCGTTCTGCTCGGTGCCGCCAGTGGGAATGATGACAGTGTCATAGCCCGCCGTCAGTGCGGCGTGAACTTCGGGCCATGTCATTTCCTCCAGAAAGAGGTTTTGGGGCTGGCTGGTCGCGGACGCAGCCCGAAATTGGACAAAACCCGCAAATGCCAACCCGGCAAGGCACAGGACCCCGACGAAACTCGGGCGGAAGACTCGACGCAAAGCAATACCTCTCATGTCTCTGCCTGCTGGTTTCTTTAGTGCAAGAAATGGGTTGTATTGCTCAACGCTTAAACAAAACCCCTTGCGCCTGCTTGTCCCGGTGATCCCCACGCAACTCTGCATGCAGCGCACGTCCGGCCTGAACGCCTGGGCGCGCGCTGACCGTCTCAAGCCAGCGCGTGAAATGAGGTTTGTCCTCCAACACCTGCTGTTGCCCTTCCCACAGGCTCGCCCAGCCCCAGATCGACATGTCGGCGATGGAATAGAAATCGCCCGCGACGTATTCGTTCTCGGCCAGTCGACGATCCAGCACACTGTAGAGACGCCCGACCTCAGTTCGGTAGCGGTCTTTGGGGTAGGGCAGGTCCTGTGGCGGATCCAGTTGCGGGGCATATTTCAGGAAGTGGTGCGCCTGACCGGCCATCGGGCCGACGCCGCCCATTTGCCACATCAGCCATTCCTCGACCGCGATCCGGTCGCGCTCGGTTTTGCCATAGAACCGTCCGGTCTTGCGGGCCAGATACATCAGGATCGCGCCGCTTTCGAAAACCGAGATCGGTGCGCCGTCCGGGCCATCCGGATCGACGATGGCGGGCATGCGGTTGTTGGGGGCGATTTTCAGGAACTCAGGGTCGAACTGGTCGCCCTTGCCGATATTGATCAGGTGAGTGGTGTAGGGCAATTCCATCTCTTCCAAAGCGATGGATACCTTCCAGCCATTCGGCGTGGGCCAGAAATACAGGTCGATCATAGCGTCTCCTTATGATGGGACGATCATGAGGGTTTCAGCACGTTCGGCAAGGGGCAGCCGACCAGGTGTTACGAAAGCGTGACCGATATCGGCCCGCTCTTGACCAACGGCGGGGCGGGGCGTAAATGCATCTTCACCACGTGGCGATTTGTTACCGGATTGCGGGCCACGCTAAACAACACCGCTAAAAGGTCAGGATGAAAGACCCCTTTCGCTTGGCCGCGTCTGGGGTTTTTTGTTTGCCCTGAGGGGCTGAAAGGAAAGACATGAGCGAGAGCTGGAACAAACGCACACAAGCCGTCCATGGCGGTATTCGCCGCAGCCAGTACAACGAGGTGTCCGAGGCGATTTTTCTGACGCAGGGCTTCGTTTATGACAACGCTGAACAGGCCGAGGCCCGGTTTCTGGACAGCGGCCCGGATGAGTTCATCTATGCCCGCTACGGCAACCCCACCGTGTCGATGTTCGAACAGCGCATCGCGATGCTGGAAGGGGGCGAGGATGCCTTTGCCGCCGCTTCGGGTATGGCTGCGGTCAATGGCGCGCTGGTTTCGATGCTCAAGGCAGGGGATCACGTGGTCTCGGCCAAGGCGTTGTTCGGGTCCTGCCTGTATATCCTTGAGAACATCCTGACCCGCTATGGGGTCGAGGTGACCTTCGTCGATGGCACCGATCTGGATGCATGGAAGGCCGCGATCCGGCCCGACACAAAGGCCGTGTTCTTCGAATCCATGTCGAACCCGACGCTTGAGGTGATCGACATCACCGCAGTGGCAGAACTTGCCCATGCGGTCGGTGCTGTTGTCGTGGTGGATAACGTGTTCTCGACCCCGGTGTTCTCGCGCGCGATCGAGCAGGGGGCGGACGTCGTGGTCTATTCGGCGACCAAGCATATCGACGGTCAGGGGCGTGCCCTTGGCGGTGTGATCATCGGCACCAAAGAGTTCGTTCGCGGAACGGTCGAGCCTTACATGAAGCACACCGGCGGCGCGCTAAGCCCGTTCAACGCGTGGATCATGCTCAAGGGTCTGGAAACGATTGCCCTGCGTGTCAACGCGCAGGCTGAGACCGCTCAGAACCTGGCCCAAGCGTTAGAGGGGCATCCTGCGCTAGAGCGCACCTTGTATCCGGGCCTGAAGACGCATGCGCAGAATGGCCTTGTTCAGACCCAATTGGGTGGTAAGGGCGGCACGGTTCTGTCTTTGGACATCAAGGGCGGGAAAGAGGCGGCGTTTGCGTTCCTGAACGCGATGACGATCCCGGTGATCTCGAACAACCTTGGGGACGCGAAATCCATTGCGACGCATCCCGCTACGACGACTCACCAACGCCTGAGCGACGCGCAGAAGGACGAGTTGGGCATTACGCCCGGCCTGATCCGCCTGTCCGTCGGGTTGGAGGATGCCGAAGATCTTCTGGCGGATATCCGTCAGGCGCTGGGCGCCTCTCAGTCTTAAACAACCAACCCAAGGCGGTGAAATCGCCTTGGAGGCGCGCATTCAGGCCCTGCCGTAGAAGCCAATTCGCTCAGATTCAGAAAAGGTGACGCCAGGGTTTTCGTAATACGAGAACACGGCGATCACGCGTGGCTTACCGCCGACAACGGGCGTGACGCGATGGGCGGTGTTCTTGCCCTTAAACACGTTAAGCGTTCCGGGGCTGAGCGTGATGACCTTGCTGTCCAGATCCGCACCGTTGAGCAATCGGGCGACGCCGTCGTAGTTCGGATCCTCATCGCTGCGCAGGTCGGTTCGGTATTCGAAGCCGCCACCCTGATCCGGGGATTGCAACAACAGCGTTGTGGTAAACTCGGACCGGTCGAAATGCCAGTTCAGGGCCTGTCCTTCCTGATATGACATGACATTCACGCGGGCCAGAGGGTCATCCATCACGTGAAGCTCGGGCTTGCCCATCGTCGCGGCCAGAAACTGCGCGAATTCCGGCCATTCGTACAATCGCAGCAGGGCAGAACCTTCGATCTGATCAGCACATAGCGTCCGGTTCGAGGTGTGAAACTCCTGCAATGCGGGGTGGTCTTTGGGCAAATCCCCCAGCTTCTTGAAATAGATGTTGTGGCGGCGTTCGTGCAGGAACGACTCGGTTGCAAAACGGGGGGTCATCTCGGAAACGGCGGCAGCGGCGACGTCCCTGCGCATAAGCCCGTCCAGGTTATACATCCCGTCGGCGGCAAGGTCCGCCCGGCACCGTTCCACGAGCGCGTGCCATTCCGGACTGCCGGGGCGGTCGATGGGAAAACGCTCCAGGTCGAGAATAGTCTGCATGCGATTTCCCCCTTTAACAAAATCTTCGGTCCAAGCCTTTGCGCATGCTATCTGCCAGCCGGCTCCGTGCTGTTCTGATTGCGACACCATCGGCGCGACGCTGCGCGCTTGATCCGGCTTTCCGCCACGACAGGGCGTATTCCGTTGTAATATGACGGTTTTGCCCTACTATTTTCAATCCAGAGTGTTAGTGAATGCGTATTGGGTAAGACTGGAAAAACAACTGTAGTCGTATATATTCCGGCGACCAATCGAGGAACCCCATCCTATGAACGTTCACCCGCGCGACATTGACGACACCCCGGACCGTGACGAAGCCGCCGCCGCCCTGCACGTTCTGCAGCGATGGGCCAAAACCGCCCCTGCGTCCGAGATCAGCCAGCTCGACCCGGCTGTGGCCCGGCTGGTTCCGGGTTTGGGGCCGGTGGACTACCCCGCCATGTCGCGCGAATACCCCGAAGGATTTGAGGTTGATGCCACCTACCGGGCGACGCTGCCCGATCTGCAGAATGGTCCCTCAAGCCTGATCCGGGGCGCTAAGCAGCAGATTCAGCATGTCGGGATTTCGAATTTTCGCCTGCCGATCCGGTTCCATCGCAAGGAGGGCGCGGATCTGACGCTTGAGACCTCGGTTACCGGAACGGTCAGCCTTGAGGCGGAAAAGAAGGGCATCAACATGTCCCGCATCATGCGGTCGTTTTACAGACACGCCGAGCGCACGTTCAGTTTTGAGGTGATGGAAGCGGCGCTAAGCGACTACATGACCGATCTGGACAGCTTTGATGCCCGCATCCAGATGCGCTTTTCCTACCCCGACCAGATCAAAAGCCTGCGTTCGGGTCTGGAAGGGTATCAGTATTACGATATCGCTTTGGAACTGGTCGAGCAAAACGGCGTGCGTCAGAAGATCATGCATCTGGATTACGTCTATTCCTCGACCTGCCCATGTTCGCTTGAGTTGAGCGAGCACGCGCGTTCGCAGCGCGGGCAATTGGCGACCCCGCATTCGCAGCGCTCGGTCGCGCGGATTTCGGTTGTCGTGGATTGCGACGCCGACTGTTTGTGGTTCGAGGATCTGATTGCGCTCTGCCGCCGTGCAGTGCCGACCGAGACGCAAGTCATGGTCAAGCGCGAGGATGAGCAGGCCTTTGCAGAACTGAACGCCGCCAACCCGATCTTTGTCGAGGACGCCGCGCGCCTGTTCTGTGCCGAGTTGCTGGCCGACCACCACGTCGGAGATTTCCGCGTGATCGCGAGCCATCAGGAAAGCCTGCACAGCCATGACGCGGTTTCGATTCTGACCGAAGGCCCGACCTTCGCGGCCCCCAGCCTGGACCCGCGTCTATTTTCGACGTTGTTCCACGTCGGGTAGCAAACGGGCTAACTGGTCAGAAATTCATCACGTTTCCGTGGCGTAAGCGCCTTTTTGCCGCAATGCAGCGATATCGCTGCACTGTAGCATTCTTTTGCGTTAGGGTGGGCCGGAATGCAGCCGCTGCACACCTGCGCCAAAAGACGGTGTGCCGCCCTTAAAGGACCCCGAGACGTGCAACGCCTTGGACTGCAACACCACAACCGCCGCTCAAGCGATTTGAGCGGGCAGAGTGCTATTCACTCAATGTCCTTGCTGCGTTGTTATTACAGGAGAGAACGTAGATGAACCCGATTACCCAACCGCTTGAGCTTCAGGCTGCTGTGTGCCGCGTGGCTGGCTATGCGATTGTGAGCCAGATGAAGATCATGCAGATCATGGCCCGTTCGGCATTCGAGCTGCCGATGGCTCCGGTCCAGGCGCTGCATGCTGCGGCTGCGAGCCCGGCACCCGTTGTGGCGAAACCCACCGCACCCAAGCCTGTTGCTAAGCCCAAGGCCAAGGCACCGGCTGCGAAGCGCGCGAAGGCGGCGGCAAAAGCTGCCCCTGCGGCCAAGAAACCTGTCGCGAAACCGGCTGTGGCCAAGGCTGAAACCAAACCCGTTGTGACCAAGGCTGAAACAAAGCCCGTTGCCGAGTTCACGGCAAAGCCGCGTACCGCCACTAAAGCTGCGGCGGCCAAGCCTGCTGCCAAACCGGCTGCGAAATCGCCTGCTGCCAAACTGGTTGTCGCCAAAGCCGCAGCAAAGCCCGCCGCTAAACCTGCGGCCAAGCCTGCGGTTGCAGCCAAGGTACAGACCGCACCTGCAGCGGCTTCGGCAAAACCCGCTGTGAAAGCTGAAAAGCCTGTTGCGCCCAAAGCTTCGCCAAAACTTGCGGCTACAAAAGCGCCCGCTGCGAAACCCGTTGCGACGCCAAAAACCGCAGCTACAAAGCCCAAGGCCGATGCGGCTCCGGCAAAGGCGAAACCGGTCGAGGTAAAAGCCGCGAATACCGCCGAAGCCGCGCCCAAGCCACAGTCGCGTCGGACGCGTGCGCCATCCAAACCACCTGCGATGCCAGCGTCCAAGGCTAAGGCCGACGAATAATCGCAGATCATCTGCTTGACACGGTCCCCATGGCGCGCCAACGCTGCGCGTCATGATGGATCTTCGACCGGTCGGATATGTGATTGGCTTGCTGGTCGCCATTCTTGGGGCGACCATGCTGCTGCCCATGCTCGCCGACATGATCGAAAGGCGGGGCGAGTGGCATGTTTTTCTGGAAAGCGCCATCATTACGGTGCTGACCGGCACCGTGCTGGCCCTAAGCTGTTCGAATGGCGTGGGCGAGGGGCTGACCATCCGGCAGACCTTTCTGCTGACAACCGGTGTATGGGTCGCCCTGCCGGTATTCGGGGCGATCCCGTTTTTGTTCGGCGAATCCGAACTGCGCTTTGTTGACGCGTATTTCGAGGCGATGTCGGGCCTCACCACCACCGGGTCGACGGTAATCTCGGGCCTCGATAACCTGCCGCAGGGCCTGCTGCTGTGGCGCGGCATTCTGCAATGGCTGGGAGGTATCGGGATCATCGTTGTTGCCATGGTGTTCCTGCCCGAACTGCGCGTGGGCGGGATGCAGATCTTCCGCTCGGAAGGGTTCGAGACGATGGGAAAAATCCTGCCCCGCGCGCAGGAGATCGCGGGCCAGATTTCCCTGATCTACGTGTTCCTGACCGTCGTCTGCGCCTTGGTTTATGCCGGGTTCGGTATGGGCTTCTTCGACGCCGTCGTGCATTCCATGACAACGATCGCCACAGGCGGCTTTTCCAACTACGACAGCTCGTTCGGCACGTTCTCGGGCCCTGCAGAATATGCCGCATCGGTCTTCATGATCCTCGCCGCTCTGCCCTTCGTGCGCTACGTCCAGCTTGCCAACGGCAACACCAGTTCCTTGTGGCGGGACAGCCAGATCAGAGCCTTTCTGGCGACCATTCTGGTGCTCGTTGTGATGATGTCCATCTTTCTGACATCAGTCTTTCCGCATCATTGGGAGCAGGCCTTTCGGCAATCGCTATTCAACATAACGTCGATCATCTCGGGCACGGGATACGCCAGTGTCGATTACATGACCTGGGGCAGTTTCCCGGTCATGATCTTCTTTCTGATCGGCCTTATTGGGGGGTGCGCGGGCTCAACCGCATGTTCGATCAAGGTGTTCCGCTATCAATTGCTGTTTGCCTCGATCAAAACACAGCTGAGCCGGATCAGATCGCCGCATGGGGTGTTCATGCCGCTCTATGACGGGCGGCCTGTTGGGCGCGACGTTCTGACCTCGGTCATGAGTTTCTTCATGTTTTTCGTGCTGTCGATGGGCATTCTGTCCTGGGCGCTGGCGCTGACTGGATTGGATTTCATCACCTCGGTTTCGGGTGCGGCGACGGCGCTGGCCAATGTAGGCCCGGGCCTTGGCAGCCAGATCGGCCCGGCGGGCAATTTCGCGGGGCTGAGCGATACCGCCAAGTGGCTGCTGTCGCTTGGCATGCTGGTGGGCCGTCTGGAACTGCTGGCGGTTTACGCGATCTTCACCGCTCAATTCTGGAGAGGGTGATGCAAAAGCCCCTTGGCGCGCAAGTCTCGCATATGCTGAAGGATCGCGGGGTCGACGTGATCTTTGGTATCCCCGGCGTGCATAACCAGGAAATGTATCGCGGCATCGAAGAGGCCGGAATCACCCATGTTCTGGCCCGGCACGAGCAGGGGGCCGGGTTCATGGCCGACGGTTATGCGCGCGCGACGGGTAAGCCGGGGGTGGCCTATGTGATCACCGGACCGGGCCTGTGCAACATCATGACCCCGATGGGGCAGGCCTATTCCGACTCGGTTCCGATGCTGGTTCTGTCCTCTTGTCTGGATGACACGCATGCCCAACGTGGTCAGTTGCACCAGATGAAGGATCAGCGCGCAGCGGCGGACACCGTGGCCGACTGGTCTTGTCAGGCCAATAGCGCGCAGGCCGCGTATGGTCTGATTGAGCGCGCGTTTGAAGAGTTCGCGCTATCCCGCCCGCGACCCAAGCATATTCAGGTGCCAATCGCTGTGCTGGAGGCCGATGCCGAACCCGCACCCTCGCCCAAGCCTCCGGCCACGCGGGCGGCTTTGCCTCCGGATGTGTCGATGGTTGTGTCATTGTTGGCGCAGGCACGCAGACCTTTGTTTATTCTGGGCGGTGGGTGCCGGTCTGACCGTTGGCGAGACCCGCTGACAAAGCTGGGCGCGGCCTGTTTCACCACTTATGCGGGGCGGGGTTTCGTTGGCGTGGACTATCCGCTGGATTTTGGGTCAATGCTGCCGCGACCGAGCAGTGTCGACGTGATCGCCTCGGCTGATCTGGTGGTCGCTGTCGGGGCGGAACTCGGCGAAGTTGATCTGTGGCGGCGCGAGCTGGGTCATACCGCCAATCTGGTGCGCGTCGATCTGGACCCCGAGGTTTTGTCGGATCACCACCGCGCCACCGTCAAGTTGCAGGCTGACGCAGAGGGCTTTGCCCGTGCCCTGTCGGAAGCGACCCAAAACTCCGATCCTGCCGCAGGCTGGTCGCCCGAAGAAGTTGCCGAGACCCGTGCCCGCTGGCGCGCCGAGGTTGAGGCCGAGCGTTCGGGCATCGTGCAAGTCGCAGATGCCCTGCGCGCAGCGTTGCCTGCCGAGACGATGATCTACTCCGACATGACCCAATTCGCCTATGTCGCAAAAGAGGTCTGGGATATGGACCATCCCCATCACTGGCACCACCCGACTGGCTTCGGCACGCTGGGATACGCCTTGCCCGCCGGCATCGGCGGGGCGGTTGCACGGCGGGGTCAGCCCACGGCGGTGATCGCCGGGGATTACGGGTTTCAGTACACGATGCAGGAGTTGGGAACGGCAGTCGAACTGGGCCTCTCGCTGCCGATCATCCTGTGGGACAATGGCAAGCTGAAAGAGATCGAGGACAGTATGGTTCGCAGCCAGATCGCGCCCAACGCGGTTGTGGCCCGCAATCCTGATTTCTGCAAACTGGCCGAGGCGTTTGGGGCGCTGTCCGCAGACCCCACCAGTTTGGACGAGATGCAATCGGCCGTCCGCGCGGCCCTTGACGCGCCGGTGCCCACTCTGATCCGCGTGACACCGGGCATCGCATAAAAAAAGCGCCGCGAATGAATGCGGCGCTTTCCAGATTGCTTTAGTTATTTTCTCAGTCCCAGCAGTGAACCAGTACGGTCATTCCGGTGGCTCTGCGGCTCAGCTCGTTGGGCGAGATTTGTACGGTTTCTTGACTGGACTGACCCGACACGCCCGCCTTGCCCAGCACATCCGTCAATCGGTCCACGGTTGCCGCAAGGCTGACCGAGGCGGGCAGGGTGCGGCCTTCGGACGGCGCGGGCAGCAGCATGCCGATCACGTGGCCGCTAACGTCGAAGACCGGGCCACCGGCATCACCAGGCTGTGCATTCAGTGCCAGGCGTTTGACCCCGGTTTCACCATTCAGGCCCCGGATGTCCGCGACCTGCCCAAAGGTCAGCGTCGGAGCCCCCAAAGCGCCCTGATACGAGAAGCCGGACACCGCAACCTCGGACTGAATGCGCGGTTGATCAGCGCTGAATTCGGCAATGTTGATCGGGGCGAGGGACCGGCTTGGGCGCAGGACCGAGATGCCAAGGTCTGCGTCGGTCCAGGCTACCTGAACCTCCTGATCGCCCTCCAGCGTGATCCGGCTGCAACTGTCGGCGGCTTCGGCCACGGTCAGGACGGTGCCTTGGGCATCCGCAAAGAACCCGGACCGTGACAGGCGCGGTTTGCGGACCTGCAGGCCCGAGACCAGATCGATACGCTGCTCAGCATCCGCACCGGCTGCGGCGTCCAACACCGCATCGGTGGTCGAGAAGCTGGCCCTCATCGCCGCCAGAACCCGTGCACGCCGCGCCTCGTCACCTTCGGGCCAGACCAGCGTAAAGCCTTTGATCTTGCCGTCCTTCAGCGTGGCTTGGGTATAGGACACGACCCCGTTGCCGCGCCCTTCCAACGTGAATCGATCCCCGCGCAACTCGCGCGCGCCGTCCAGCGGCACGATTTCCAGCGATTGCATCACTTCGTACAGCGCGCGCAGGGTGGATTTGTCACCGTCCTGGCTGATCAGCAAAGCCTGTGCCTCAAGGTCAGAGGAGGCTTTGAAATGGGCAAACGGAGCCTCGTAACGGTCAAAGGCGACGACTCCCAACGGCAGGTCCAGCGAAATCCCAGCCTGATCGTCGCTGTGCCGCGCCATCCCGGCACTGATCAGCGGGGCGTTGTAGTCATCCATCAGCGCCTTGCGCTGTGACGTGGTCAGAACGCCGGTGGCCTCAAATCCGTTGAAGCGCTGCCAATCGCCCATGGAACGGCGCGTGCCCTGACCAAATGCGCCATCAATGGTCGAGTTGTAAAAACCCGCAGCCTGCAGCGCCGTCTGCAGGTCCTTGCGCTCTTGCGCGGTCAGCAGGCGTTCGCTTTGCAGGGCCTGTGGGCGTGTTTCATCCGCATCTTGCGGCGCGACGGCGGTCTGCGCCGGCTCTGGTTGCGCCTCAGGCTCCACAGGCGGCGCAATGACGCCCCGGTTCAGAAGGTTTGCGCCAACCGGCCAGAATTGTTGTCCCAGCGTGTTGGAAAAGGCGATGAAGCTGTCGGCGGGGATCTCGCCCTCGGCCCGGTAAACCCGCAGCACCTGTTCAGCATCGCTACGCAGGTAGGGGCCAATCACGATGGCGTACCAGCCGCTGTTCAGGCGAAACCCGTTCACATCCGGCAGCGCATTGGCATAAGCCTGCGCGCGGTCCTGCGCCTGGCTCAGGGTCGGGCGCGCCTCGACCTGAACCCAGACTCCCTGATCCTGCTGAGCATTTGCGGCCTGAAGGCCGAAGGTGAAAAACAATAGAATAACCGTTAATACGCGTGTCATTTTCTGCCCGTTTTATGCGCCAGTGGTGCTTTGGCGCAGATTACGCGATTTCGGACCTCGATTGCCATGCCGTGAATGCGGGGAATTCAGGGTGTGGCCGCGCAGATACAGCATCGGGCCATTGGCCCGTTGACGCCCCTTGGCCCCTTGCATAGGAAGGGCAAAACCGACCGGAACCGGGTGCTGTCGCGCCCAAAGGGAATGTCATGACCGAACACTCCAGCGCACCTCGTTCTTTTCAGGAGATTATCCTGCGGCTTCAGACATATTGGGCGTCCAAAGGCTGCGCGATCCTGCAGCCCTATGACATGGAGGTCGGCGCCGGGACGTTCCACCCGGCGACCACCTTACGCGCGTTGGGGGGCAAGGCGTGGGCGGCGGCCTATGTGCAACCGTCGCGTCGTCCGACCGACGGGCGTTATGGTGAGAACCCGAACCGGCTGCAGCATTACTACCAGTATCAAGTGCTGATCAAACCCAGTCCGCCCGATCTGCAAGAGCTGTATCTGGGCAGTCTCGAGGCTATCGGCATCGACATGGACCTGCACGACATCCGCTTTGTCGAGGATGACTGGGAAAGCCCGACGCTGGGCGCTTGGGGTCTGGGATGGGAGGTCTGGTGTGACGGGATGGAGGTCAGCCAGTTCACCTATTTCCAACAGGTCGGCGGCCATGACTGCGCGCCCGTATCGGGTGAGCTGACATATGGTCTGGAACGTCTGGCGATGTACGTTCTGGGTATCGACCATGTGATGGACATGCCGTTCAACGATCCGCAATCGCCCAGCCCGCTGACCTATGGTGACATCTTCAAGCAAACCGAAGAGGAATACGCCCGCTGGAACTTTGACGTGGCCAACACCGAGGTTCTGCTGCGCCATTTCGAAGAGGCCGAGGCTGAATGCGCCGCCATTCTGGCGCAGGAACATGACGATCCGAAAACCGGCAAGCGCATCATCATGGCGCATCCCGCCTATGATCAATGCATCAAGGCCAGCCACGTCTTCAACCTGCTGGACGCGCGGGGCGTGATCTCGGTGACGGAACGCCAAGCTTACATCGGGCGCGTACGAGCGCTGGCCAAGCAATGCGCGGATGCGTTTGTTCAGACCGAGGCGGCCGGGCATTCGGCCTGATGGGAAGTCAAGCCAAACCCGGCAGCAGTGCTTTCAGGCCGCTTGCGATCATGCTGATGGCGATGGCCGACAGGATCATGCCCATGAAGCGGCTCATGATGACACGGGCGGTCCCGGATAGACGCTCGGCCAGCCAGGCGGCGTTCCAGAAGGTGATCAGCAGCAGCGCGACAACACCAAGAAAGACGCCTGCAAAAACAAGGGCATCGACGGGTTTGGTGATGTGATGAGCATACAGGATCAGCGTTGTGATCGTGCCGGGGCCGACAAGGATCGGAAAGGCCAGCGGGTAGAACGCCACGGTGTCCGGTTCGGGATACGACTGCTTCTCTCCCTCCGTTCCGTGATGCGAGGTGCTCTCGTTCCCGTTCAGCATGTTCAGCCCGATCATCATGACGACCAGACCACCTGCCACGCGCAGATGATCCACGGTGATACCGAACAGCCCCAACGTCTGGCTGCCCACCGCCGCGAAGGCGGCCCCGAGGATCAGACAATAGACCGCTGTTTTCACAGCAATTTTCTTCTGTTCCGCCGCTGGCAGACTGTCCGTTACACTCAGGAAAACCGGCAGGTTGGTTACAGGGTTCATGATTGCAAAAAGTGCGCCGAAAAACCCGACAGCAAGGGTCGATTCCATCCGGTGTTCCTTGATCCGCTCTGTTCTGTTGCGAAACCTGTCCTATTTTTGAGCCACTTAAAAGAGCCCGCGTAAAAGGATAAGCCAAAGTATGACCGGAAAGTTTCTAGCGATCATCCTGATCCTGTCCGCCGTTCTGGCGGGCGCAGGCATGTATTACCTGCAGGTCTACGGCTACTATTACTTGGTCGAACCGCGCCCCGGTCAGGATGTGGTTCTGCTGGCGCAGGGGGCGGAAATCCCCGAGCCCATCAGCTACACCGCGTTTCAGGCGATTGATGCCGACAGCTCTCCGATCCGATACCGGGCGTGCTTTGAAACCGACCTGACGCCAGAGGAATTGCGTGCAACCTATCACCTGGCCGAGGAGGCGACCCCTCTGACCGCGCCGGGATGGTTTGACTGTTATGACGCCGTGTCGCTGGCGGATGCCTTGAAATCGGGGCATGCCGAGGCATTTGTCGGCGTGAAAAACGTGCATTATGGCGTGGACCGGATTGTGGCAGTGACTCAGGATGGTCAGGGCTTCATCTGGCATGCGCTGAACAATTGCGGTGAAAAGGCCTATGACGGGACGGTGGTTGGCGAGGAATGCCCGCCGCGCCCGGAAAGCTGAGGGTCCACCGATGACCGACGCGATTCAGATCCCGGATTTCCTGACCGCCACGTTGGGCTTTGCCGTGTATCTGTTCGGGGCCGAGGTCAACGCGCGGGTTGCCACCCTGCGCCAGTTTAACATCCCAGAACCGGTGACGGGCGGCTTGCTGGCCTCTCTGGTCGTGTTGCTGTTGTATCTGCTGTTCGGGATGGAACTGTCATTCGGTCTGGCCGCTCGCGATTTTCTGCTGGTGGTGTTCTTCGCCGGAATCGGCCTGAACGCGCGGTTTTCCGATTTGATTTCGGGCGGTAAGCCATTGCTTTTGCTTCTTGTTCTAACGCTGGCGACAATTGTCTCTCAGAACGTGATCGGTGCCGTGGGGGCCGTGACCTTCGGCTACCCGGCACAAGCTGGGGTTCTGTTCGGCTCTGCCGCGCTGATTGGCGGCCATGGTACGGCCATCGCCTGGTCGCCCGAGGTGGCTCAGGTGACAGGCCTTGCAGGGGCCACCGAGTTGGGCGTTGCCGTTGCCACGCTCGGGCTTGTTCTTGCAGCACTGGTGGGCGGCCCGATCGCGCGGTTTCTGATTGAGGGGCGCGGTTTGACCCCCGCGCGCCCCAGTGAAGAACACACAATCGGTCTGCCCGAGGATGCCGAAGAAGCGGACGCCAAAATCGACCACCTGTCGGTCATGCGGGTGCTGCTGCATCTGAACCTCGCCATTATCTTCGGCTACATGCTGGGCGAAGTGATTGAGGCCGCCGGTCTCAAACTGCCCCTGTTCGTGCCCTGCCTGATCATGGGCATCGTGATTGCGAACTTGCGTGCCATGCTGATCCCCAAAGCGCCGCCAGTGGCGCGGACCCCATCGCTGGCGCTGATCTCGGAATTCTCGCTGGGTGCGTTTCTGGCGATGTCGTTGATGAGCCTGCAGCTTTGGACTATCGCCGAACTCGGTCTGGCCATTGTCGTCATCATGTCCGCTCAAACCCTGTTTGCCGTGGCCTTCGTGATCTGGGTGCTGTTCCCGGTCATGGGCCGCAACTACCGCGCCGCTGTTCTATCCGCCGGGTTCGGAGGGTTCGCTTTGGGCGCAACCCCCACTGCGATTGCCAATATGACAGCTGTGACCAAGCGATATGGGCCATCGCCTATTGCCTTTATCGTGCTCCCCCTTGTATCCGCATTCTTTGTGGATATCGCCAATGCCATCGTCATCCAGACGATCGTCAATTTCTAAGGACCGAAAATGCCCGACCTGCTGATCGAACTGTTTTCCGAGGAAATCCCCGCGCGCATGCAAGCCCGCGCCGGTGAAGACCTGAAAAAGCGGATCACCGATGGTCTGGTCGAGGGTGGTCTGACCTATGCCGGGGCCGCCGCCCTGACCACGCCGCGTCGCCTGACGCTGGCGGTCGAGGGCCTGCTTGCGGAAAGCCCCACCATCCGCGAAGAACGCAAGGGCCCCAAGGTCGGCGCGCCCGACAAAGCCATCGAAGGCTTCCTGCGCGGCGCGGGCCTGAGCCGTGATCAGTTGGAGGAACGCGACACCCCCAAAGGTGCCGTCTACTTCGCCACAATCGAAAAAGCCGGTCGTCCAGCGGCGGACATCGTGGCCGAGGTGCTTGAGGCAACCATCCGCAACTTCCCATGGCCCAAATCGATGCGCTGGGGGGCTGGGTCGATGCGCTGGGTGCGGCCTCTGCATTCGATCCTGTGCATCCTTAGCGATGAGGCGGGTGCTCAGGTCGTCCCGCTTGCGGTCGAAGGCATTACCTCCGGGGACTCGACCGAAGGGCATCGGTTCATGGCTCCGAACCGCTTTTCTGTAACGTCTTTCGACGATTACGCCGCCAAGCTTAAACGCGCCTTTGTCGTTCTGTCGCCCGAGGAACGCGCCGAACATATCTGGAACGACGCACAGAACCTCGCCTTTGCCGCTGGACTGGAAGTAGCCGATGACAAGGGCCTGCTGGCCGAGGTCGCCGGCCTGGTCGAATGGCCGGTGGTCTTGATGGGGAAGATCGATGCCGAGTTTCTCGAACTGCCGCCCGAGGTGCTGCAGACCTCGATGAAAGAGCACCAGAAGTTCTTTTCCGTGAAGAACCCCAAGACGGGGCGGATCGAGCGCTTCATCACCGTCGCCAACCGCGAAACCGCCGACAATGGCGCAACCATTCTGGCGGGCAACCAAAAGGTGCTGTCGGCCCGTCTGGCCGATGCGAAATTCTTCTGGGAGAATGACCTGCGCGTCGCCAAATCGGACATCGCCCAATGGACCCGCGCGCTGGAGAACGTGACTTTCCACAACAAGCTGGGCACACAGGCCGAGCGCATCGACCGCATCGCCACACTGGCCCGCGAATTGGCTCCGGTAACGGGCGCGGATGCCGATCAGGCCGAGAAAGCTGCGCGTCTGGCCAAGGCTGACCTGAGTTCCGAGATGGTCTATGAATTCCCTGAACTTCAAGGACTTATGGGGCGGTATTATATCGAGGCGGCGGGAGAAGACGCCGCTGTGGCCGCCGTGGCGCAGGAGCATTACTCGCCGTTGGGGCCCTCAGATGATGTGCCCACCGCGCCGTTGTCGGTGACGGTGGCGCTGGCCGATAAGCTGGATACGCTGACCGGGTTCTGGGCGATTGATGAGAAACCGACCGGATCAAAAGACCCGTTTGCGCTGCGCCGGGCTGCGCTTGGGGTTATTCGGTTGGTATTGGAGAATGGGCTAGGGCACTCGTGGCGTGAAATCATCTCCATAGCGATGCGCGCCGCCTTTGGTGCAAGATACGCTTCCAACAATGCTACAGCGATAATGTGGATCAAGGAGTACATTTCTCATCTGCCGCAAGAGTTCAGGGATAAGTACTCTGAGTCTTTGGCTAAGCAGAAGTATGCAAGCGATCAACTTCCCAAGATGTTGGAAGAAGCAAGAAATTTCGGCCTTCTGGACTCAGCATATTCAGCAGAGAGTCCCAAGATTGAGAAGAGCTTCTGGAGTTTCCTTCATGAGCGCCTCAAAGTTTTTCTCCGCGATGATGGAATTCGTCACGACGTGATTGACGCTTGCATTGCCATGGACCGCAACGACGACCTTACATTGCTGGTCAAACGTGCCCGCGCGCTGAATGCGGTGATTGCGACTGAGGACGGGGAAAACCTCGTACAGGGGTTCAAGCGGGCCAACAACATTCTGACACAGGCCGAGGAGAAGGACGGGGTCGAATACTCCTACGGTGCGGATGTGAAGTTTGCCGAGACCGACAGCGAGAAGGCGCTGTTTGCCGCTCTGGATCTGGCGCAGGATAAGATTGCGCCTGCGCTCAAGGCCGAGGATTTCCCGACCGCCATGGCCGCAATGGCTGCGCTGCGCGGGCCGGTGGATGCGTTCTTTGAGGATGTTCAGGTCAACACCGACAACGACATCCTGCGCCGCAACCGCCTGAATCTGCTCAGCCAGATCCGACAGATTTGCTCTAGCGTCGCCGATCTGACCCGGATCGAAGGCTAAAGCCACGGGCGCGGGCCGGACTGCGCCCAGATCACCCTTGCGTGAAGGGCGCAGGTGCCTATGCTGCGGTGAAACCAAAAGGTGCCGCAGTGCAGAATAACCCGCATACCACGCTCATTACCTCGGAAGCGCCCGTGACCACCGAAACCCATGGTGGCCGGGCCAAATGCCTGCAACGGCTGGTCCGTCTGGACATGCCTGTGCCGCGCACCGTGGCGCTGTCCTTCGATGCGGTTCTGAAGATCGCCAAGGGGGACATCCCCGATCTGGCGGCGATATTGGAGCAGTTTGACTCGTCGGCCCTGCTATGTGTGCGACCCAGTTCCGAAGACCCGGATTGGGGCGGCCCGGGGGCGGTTCTGAACATCGGCATGAACGACGCGCGTTACGTGGAACTGTCCGACGCAATGGGGGCCGAGGCCGCGGCGGCCCTGTATCTGCGCTTTGTCCAAAGCTACGCGATCCATGTGGCTCGGCTGGACGCGGATGTGTTCGACGACATCGAGGCAGACGGGCAGGAAGGACTGCGGCAATCCCTGCGCGCCTATGAGGATGAGGCCGACGAGGTGTTCCCGCAGGACCGGGGCGAACAGCTTGCGGGTGTTCTGCGGTCGATGGCGCGGGCCTGGGACGGCACCTCGGCCCGGTTGCTGCGTCAGGCGAAGGGTGCTCCGGCAGACGCAGGGTTGGGGTTGGTCATACAAGAGATGATCCCAGGCGTCGGGCAGGGGGAATGCGGATCGGGCGTGCTGCAACTGGTGGATTCCACCACAGGCGAGCCGCAGATCACGGGCCGGTACCTGAGCCAGAGCCAGGGCCGCGATGCCCTTGGTGCAGGGGTGGCTGCGCTGTTTCTGGAAAAGGACCCGCGCGGGCAGTCTCTTGAAGAGGTGGCACCCGATGCGTTTGCCGATCTCAAGGCGCATGCGGCGATGATGCGGCGGAAGCTGCGGGAAGAAATGCAGGTCGAATTCGTCATCGAAAACGGCCGGGTGCATATTCTGGACGGAGTTCGGGTCCAGCGCAGTGCCCGAGCGGCGATGAAAATAGCGGTTCGGCTGGCCGAGGATGGGATTATTCCGCCGCAAGAGGCAGTGATGCGCGTCGATCCGCATGCGCTGAACGAACTTTTGCACCGTCAGGTGCACCCCGATGCCGAGCGCGATGTACTGACAACGGCCATTGGCGCAAGCCCGGGGGCCTCGACCGGCAAGATCGTTTTCACCGCCGCCGAGGCGCAGGCCAGCGCGGCACGGGGCGAGGCCTGCGTTCTGGTCCGGCGCGAGACGTCGCCCGAAGACGTGCGTGGGATGCACGCGGCTGTTGCGGTTCTGACCGAAAAGGGAGGGATGACCAGCCATGCCGCCGTGATCGGTCGGGGTTTGGGTCTGCCCTGTATCGTGGGCGCATCCGAGATGCGGTTTCAGACCAAGAAGAAACTGCTGACCGCGCCGGACGGGCGGGTGTTCAAGACCGGTGACGTGCTGACGATCGATGGCAGTTCCGGTCAGGTTCTGGCGGGTCAGCCAGCAATGCTGGAAGCGGCGCTGGATGATTGCTTTCAGACGCTGATGGCCTGGGCCGATGCCGAGCGTGACATCGAAATCCGTGCCAATGCCGATACGCCCGCCGATGCGCAGACGGCGCGGAACTTTGAGGCTCAGGGTATTGGTCTGTGCCGGACGGAACACATGTTCTTCGATCCGGGGCGGCTGATCGTCATGCGAGAGATGATTTTCGCCCAGACCCCGTCTGGCCGCGCGGCGGTGCTCGAACGTCTGCTGCCCATGCAGCGCGAGGATTTCGTGCAATTGTTCCGCATCATGGAGGGGCAACCGGTCTGTATCCGCCTGTTTGACCCGCCGCTGCACGAATTCCTGCCGACGACCCGGAGCGGTCAGCGTGAACTGGCCGAGGCGTTGGACCTGCCGGTGTCGGACGTGGAACGGCGAGTGGCCGCGATGACTGAATACAACCCGATGCTGGGCCTGCGCGGTGTTCGGCTGGGGGTCACCGTGCCCGAAATCTACGACATGCAGGCGCGGGCGATCTTCGAGGCTACGCTTGAGGCCAGCAAGAATGGTGCACCGGTTGTGCCCGAGGTCATGATCCCGCTGGTTTCGGCCAAGCGAGAGGTGGAGTTGGTCAAGTCCCGCATCGATACGGTCGCTGCGGCCGTCGCTGCAGAGCAGGGGCAAGAGTTCGAATACCGTCTCGGCGTGATGGTCGAAACCCCGCGCGCCTGCCTGCGCGCGGAAGAGATTGCGCCCAACACTTCCTTTCTTAGCTTCGGGACAAACGACCTGACCCAGATGACTTACGGTCTGTCACGAGATGACGCGGGGCGGTTCATGTCTGCCTATGTGCGTCAGGGTGTCTTTACCGAAGACCCGTTTCACGTGCTTGACGCGGACGGGGTGGGGGAATTGCTGAAGCTTGGCGCTGAACGCGGGCGGACGGCGAAGCCCGATGTTACCCTTTCAGTCTGCGGCGAACATGGCGGAAACCCCGAATCAATCGCCATTTGCCGCGAACTTGGGTTTGACTACGTCTCATGCTCGCCCTTCCGGGTTCCGGTTGCTCGGCTGGCTTCCGCTCAATTGGCGATTTCGTCCAGACTTGGGGGTTGACACCCGGTATTTGCCCAAGGATTAGTGGGTTCCAGGTAACCTTGTGGCGAAAATAAATCTTCCCACGGGCGGTTTTCCACTTGCTTTTTCCGTAGTTCTGGACGTTTGCATCTGTCTGGGTTAAACGCCTCGTCGCGCCCGCCGGGGGAGGGTATGGCGCGTGTTGTGCCTGTGCGAGGTTATCTGATGCTACGATATATAATGGCTGTTGCCGTGTTGGCAGCAACCGTGCTGCCTAGTGCGTCCTTCGCTGAGAAGGAAGCCACCACCAAGCCTGAGCTTGTGGCCCGCAATGAATTGCCGGGGCAAAGCTTTCGGGACTATTTGAAATTGTTCAAGCCGCGTGGGGCGGCTGAACCGGTCGAGGTGTCCTATTCCAAGGATTGGCTCGACCAGCAGCCCGCACCATCGG
Organism: Ruegeria sp. F11; assembly: GCF_056533855.1. Classification (NCBI taxonomy): domain Bacteria; kingdom Pseudomonadati; phylum Pseudomonadota; class Alphaproteobacteria; order Rhodobacterales; family Roseobacteraceae; genus Ruegeria; species Ruegeria sp. F11. The sequence goes on from NZ_JBQFOW010000010.1 coordinate 90,795, forward strand.
GCGACGAAAACTGGAAATGTCTGGCCGAGGCTCTGTACTTTGAGGCGCGCGGCGAAAGCGTCCGCGGTCAGTTTGCAGTGGCCGAGGTTATCCTGAACCGGGTCGAAAGCAGCCGCTTTCCGAACTCGCTGTGCGGTGTGATCCGCCAGGGGACCGGCAAGAAATACCAATGTCAGTTCACGTATACCTGCGATGGTCGCAAGGAAGTGATCCACGAAAAGAAAGCCTATGAGCGGGTTTCCAAAGTGGCGCGTGCGGCGATTGACGGAACGGCGAACGAGTTGACCGAAGGCGCAACCCATTATCACACCACGGCGGTTCGTCCGTCCTGGTCGCGCGTTTACAAGCAGACCGCGAAGATCGGCGTGCATATTTTCTACCGTCACAACTATCGGACGGCGAGCAACTGATTGACGCACCCGCGCTGGAAGGCTGATGGCGCGGGGTTTCATGCAGGCTATATTGGGGGCCAGGAGGCCCCCAATGTATTTCAACCGCCGACAAATCCTTCATTCCGCAGCCGCGCTTGCGCTTTTGCCGCGCGTGCCCCTGGCGGATTACCCGGCCCTTGAAGCCCAAGAGGCGGCGCAACGCCTTGCGCCAGAGGGCTTTCCGGAAACGAGGGTTTGGAGTTACGGCGGTTCGGTTCCGGGCGCGCCGCTGCGGTTAAGGCAAGGTGAACGTCTGCAAAGGCGGCTGGTGAACAATCTGCCTCAGCCAACCTCGGTTCACTGGCATGGTATTCGTATCGACAATGCGATGGACGGGGTTCCGGGACTGACGCAGGACGCTGTGCTGACGGGGGAAACCTTTGATTATGACTTTGTCGTCCCCGATGCCGGAACCTATTGGTATCACGCGCATAACAGGTCGGTCGAACAGGTGGCGCGCGGGCTCTATGGGCCGCTGATTGTCGAAGAGGCGGCACGGCTCGACATTGATCAGGATCTGGTGCTGATGCTGGATGATTGGCGGCTGGACCCCGAAACGGCTCAGATCACCGACGATTTTGACAACGGGCACGATCTTAGCCACGCCGGACGCCTCGGTAATATCGTGACGGTCAACGGCACGTTTGATCCTGCGTTTGCCGTGAAGGGCAATGAGCGTCTCAGACTGCGCCTGATCAACGCATCCAATGCCCGGATTTACGATCTGGGTCTCGACGGGTTAGAGGGGTGGATTGTCGCGCTGGATGGCATGCCGTTGGAGACGCCTCTGGCGGTTCCCGAAAGCTTCCCTCTGGCCCCGGCACAACGCGCGGACCTGATCGTCGATGTGACCGGCGATCCCGCCAGCCTGCTGAGTATCGAGCGGGATGGTGCCTATGGGCTCGCCCGGTTTGACGTTGCCGGTGAGGCGTCGCGGGCGCGCCGGGGCGAGGTATCGGCCTTGCCGCCAAACCCGCTGCCAGAGATCAAAGATATCCAGTCCACGCCCTTGCACCGGATGGTTCTGCAGGGCGGCGCGATGCGCTGGTTGGGAAGCGCACGGCTTGGCGACACCGAACTTTCAGGGCGCGAATTGGCGCAGTTGGGCCGGTTCTGGGCGTTGAATGGATATGCCGAGCGCCCACAAGATCCGTTTCTGGATGCCGCGAGCGGCAGCCAGCATCGGATCGAGTTCGTCAACGAAACGGCCTTTCCGCATGCGATGCATCTGCACGGTCATCATTTCCGGCTGATCCTCGAAGATGGCTCTCTGGGGCCTTGGCGCGATACGGTGCTTGTCGAGCGCGGCCAGACGCGGCAAATCGCGCTGGTGACTGACAACCCGGGCAACTGGCTGTTGCATTGTCATATGCTGGGGCACGCCGCATCAGGTATGATGAGTTGGTACCGCGTTGCCTGACGCCGCATTCGGCGGCTGGAATGGCGCATGTTTGAATGCTATAGGCCCCGGACACGTCTAGATTAGGCAAACGTCCTGACAAGCCCGAAAAGGCCAGCTCCAATGAGTTCCGAAATCCGCCTTGCCTTTGCGCACCCGTCTGAACGGTCCGAGGCGACATCGCCGCAGGGTCCGCTGGACCGTATTTCGTTGCGCGATCATATTGTCGATGTCGAAATCGGTGCCTTTCAGTCCGAGCGGGGAACGACGCAGCGGGTTTGCTTTAATATCGTGGTCGAAGTGCGCCCGCTAACAGATGCGATCGAGGACGATGTAGATCGCATCCTGTCCTATGATCGCGTCACCGAGGCAATCGCATTTGAACTGGCCGCCGAACGCCTGAACCTGCTTGAGACCTTGGCCGAGCGTGTGGCTGAGCGTATTCTGCTTGAACCGCAGGCCGTAAGAGCGTTTGTTCGCATCGAAAAATTGGATCGTGGTCCGGGCGCATTGGGGGTAGAGATCGTCCGTGGGCGCGATGCGCACAACCATGATATTGTCGAGGAAGAACGCCCGCATCCCCGGTTGGTTTATCTTTCGAATGAGGCCATCGCCTCGGACAATCTGACCGGCTGGATCGATCAACTGGAAAACCGGCAGCGCCCTTTGATTCTGTGTGTCGGTGCGTCTGATCTGTCTGTGTCCCAGACCGGCCACGCCATGACCCAGCGGCGGATCGACCTGCTGGCGATTGAACAAAATTCCTGGGTTCTGGCTGCGCGGGATCATCGCTGCGTTGTGGTCTCGACCCGGACCGAACTGGACTGGGCGATGAAGAATGGCCAGATTTGTGTCTGGGCCCCGTCCAAGATCGTGCTGGATGCCGTAGATGGCCCCTCGGCCGCGCCATCGGACGCTGTGGCCCTGGCCGCGTGGTTCGCGGCGACCTTTGAAGCCAGCGAAATGCTGGTCATAGGCGGAGAGTTGCCGCAGTCCCCCAAGACACCGCTGCGCGCGGTTTCAGTGGAGCAGGCACAATTGTGAGCGTCTACTACCGGCCATTGGTTCAACACGGGCCGACCCACCCGGAGGGCGTGGTTTCGCTCGCCGGGCAACAGCTATGGTTTACGCATGCTGAGGTCCTGACACGAAACGACAGCCCCGAAATCGTGGCCGTCGGCGAGATTCCGGCAGCCAATTTGGACCGTCTGACCCGGTCACGCAGTCCCATCGCGGGGCTGGAGATGGCGCGGCCTCAGATCATGGGGATACTCAACGTGACACCGGACAGTTTCTCGGATGGCGGTGTGCATAACTCGGTCGAGAACGCCCGCGCTGCAGCGTCGGATATGGTCGCGCACGGGGCCAGCATTCTGGATGTCGGCGGGGAATCCACCCGACCCGGCGCAGATTTCGTGCCCGAGGACGAGGAAATCAGCCGCACTCGCCCGTTGATTCAGGCGATCCGGGCGGAAACGGATGCGTTGATCTCGATCGACACGCGCAAGGCCAGCGTTGCCCAAGCGGCGGTTGAGGCGGGGGCCGGGCTGGTGAACGATGTCTCGGGCTTCACCTTCGATCCGGACCTTGCCCCGTACTGCGCGCAGATGGGCGTGCCGGTCTGTGTGATGCATATGCAGGGCGATCCGGTGACGATGCAGGACGACCCGCAATATGATGACGTCCTGCTGGATGTGTATGACTTCCTTGAGGCCCAGATCGCGCATTTGGAAAACCTCGGCCTGAACCGGGACCTGATCGTGGTTGACCCGGGCATCGGTTTCGGCAAGACCGAGGCGCATAACCTGACCTTGCTGCGTAATCTCAGCCTGTTTCACGGCCTTGGCTGCCCGATCCTGCTGGGCGTATCGCGCAAGGGGTTCATCGGGGCAATCGGGCAGGAGCCGCGCAAAACAGCCCGCGCGCCGGGATCAATCGCCGTCGCACTTGCCGGATTGTCCCAGGGCGTGCAGATCATCCGGGTCCATGACGTGGCCGAGACCGCTCAGGCCTTGCGTCTGTGGGCCGCTGTCCGGTAATCCGGTCGCAAGCAATTTTCACGGAGTGACAGATATGCGCAAGCTGTTCGGAACCGACGGGGTGCGGGGCACGGCCAACACGCACCCGATGACCGCCGAGATGGCCCTGCGCATTGGCGCTGCCGTGGGGCGGTATTTCCGCCGCGACGCGACCGGTGTGCACCGTGTGGTGATCGGCAAGGATACGCGCCTGTCCGGGTATATGCTGGAAAACGCGCTGACTGCCGGGTTGACCTCGACCGGGATGAACGTGCTGTTGTTGGGGCCGGTGCCGACCCCGGCGGTGGGGTTGATGACGCGGTCGATGCGGGCGGACCTTGGGGTGATGATCTCGGCCAGTCACAACCCGGCCGAAGATAACGGGATCAAGTTCTTTGGGCCGGACGGGTTCAAACTGTCGGACCAGGCAGAGGCCGACATCGAGAAGCTGATCGAAGAGGGGGTCAGGCCCGCTCAGGCACAGAATATCGGGCGTGCGCGCCGGGTCGATGATGCGCGGTTCCGGTATGGTGAGCGGGTCAAATCCTCACTCCCGCGCGAACTGCGGCTGGACGGGCTCAAGGTGGTCATCGATTGCGCCAACGGCGCGGCCCACCGCACCGCGCCCGAGGTTCTATGGGAGCTTGGGGCCGAGGTCATCCCCGTCGGCGTCGCGCCTAACGGCAAGAATATCAACCAGAATTGCGGGTCCACCAAACCCCAGATGGCCGCCGAAACCGTGGTGGCGCATGGTGCCGATGTTGGCATTTGCCTAGACGGTGATGCGGACCGGGTCGTTGTGATTGACGAAACCGGGCAGGTGGCGGATGGCGATCAGTTGATGGCCTTGCTTGCCACCGCCTGGGCCAGATCGGGTCAGTTGAAAGGCGGGGCCCTTGTTGCAACGGTTATGTCGAATCTCGGGCTGGAGCGGCATCTTGGCGCGCGCGGGTTACAGTTGGAACGCACCGCCGTCGGAGACCGCTATGTGGTCGAACGGATGCGCGAAGGCGGGTTCAACCTTGGCGGCGAACAGTCCGGTCACATCGTGATGAGCGATTACGCCACCACCGGCGACGGGCTGATGGCCGGCCTGCATTTTCTGGCCGAGATGGTTTTGTCCGGGCGCAAGGCATCCGAGTTGTCAAAGCAGTTTGAAACCGTGCCGCAGTTGCTTAAGAACGTGCGGTTCAGCGCCGGGCAGCTGCCGCTTGAAAACCAAAGCGTGCAGGCCGCTATTGCCGATGCCGAGGCGCGCCTGAACGGGCAGGGCCGGTTGCTGATCCGCAAGTCGGGGACCGAGCCGCTGATCCGCGTTATGGCGGAATGCGAAGACGACGGGCTTTTGGTTCAAGTGGTCGACAGCATTGTGGCCGAAGTCGAAGCCGCCGCAGGTTAACTGCCGAACAGGGCCTTGCGCAGGCTGAACCATTGGCTGATTGCCATGCCGGTCAGGATCAGGGTGAGGGCGATGTAAAAGCGCAGGGGCAGGGCCTCGGACAGGATCCATGCGCCGAAGATCATCGACCAGATCGGAACCTGGTAATTCACCAGCGTCAGGAACACCGACCCGGCGCTGCGGGTGACCGACACGCGCAGAAGGGTGGCAAAGGCCGTCGGGACCAACCCCAGAACAATCAGCGCAAGCGTGGGGCGGGGGCCTTGCCAGGTCGGCAGACCCTCGGTCACCAGCATTATCGGCAACAGGATCACCGCCCCGACCACGAGCGTCAAAGCCGCCAACACCAGAGGGTCCACCGGCGGGCAGCGTCGGGTCATGACCGAAGAACTGGCGTAGCACAGCGCTGCCGTGATGCAGGCCAGTTGTGCCAACGGCTCAGCCCCCTGACCCAGTTGCGCAAGGCCGGGTCCGATCAGAACCAGCGCGCCCGAGAACCCCAGGCACACGCCAAGAAGGCGGCGCAGGTTCAGCGGTTCGTCCGAGAAGAAATGCGCCAACGGCAGCACCATCAGAGGGATTGCCGCCATCGACAATCCGGCGAAAGCCGAGGGTACGAATTGCTGCCCCCAACTCAGCAGTATGAAGGGCACAGCGGTGGAGAGCACTCCGATCAGGACAACCGATGTGCCCAAAGCGGGCGTCAGCACCGGCATCTTGCGACCGGTCGCCCACATCAATGCCAACAGGGTCACGGCCCCAAGCGTTGTTCGCGAGGTTGCCACCGTTATCGGACCATACCCTTCCAGCGCCATCGCAACGACCATGAACGTTGCACCCCAAATCAGGCCCAGCGTGAAAACACCGCTCCAATCCTGTTTTGTTGGTTGCTGAACCATGGCGCGTCCTGTGGGTTGGTGGGAATGGTCAATTCCACCAGCGGTTTATGTGCCGGGAAAAGGCCGGGTGCAAATGAAAAAGGGCGACCGTAGCGGCCGCCCTTTACGTGGCTTTCGCCGAACTTAGTTCTTTTCTTTGTCGACCATCTTGCCGGCCGAGATCCAGGGCATCATGGCGCGCAGTTTGGCACCGGTTTCTTCGATCATATGCTCGTCGTTGGCACGGCGCGACGCTTTGATGGTCGGCTGGCCAACAGCGTTTTCCAGCATGAAGTCGCGAACAAATTTACCCTGCTGGATGTCGTTCAGAACCTCTTTCATGCGCGCTTTGGTCTCGTCGTATTTCAGGATACGCGGGCCGGTGACGTACTGGCCGTATTCGGCGGTGTTCGAGATCGAGTAATCCATGTTGGCGATGCCGCCTTCATAGATCAGGTCAACGATCAGCTTCACTTCGTGCAGACATTCGAAATAGGCCATTTCGGGCGCGTAACCGGCCTCGACCAGAGTTTCAAAGCCGCAGCGGATCAGTTCGACCAGACCACCGCACAGAACGGCCTGTTCGCCGAAAAGGTCGGTTTCGCATTCCTCGCGGAAGTTGGTCTCGATGATGCCCGAACGGCCGCCACCGATGGCCGAGCAATAGGACAGGCCGATTTCCAGCGCCTTGCCGGTCTCGTCTTTATCGACAGCCACAAGGCAAGGCACGCCGCCGCCTTTGGTGTATTCGCCGCGCACGGTGTGGCCGGGGCCCTTGGGGGCCATCATGATGACGTCGACGCCTTCTTTCGGCTCGATCAGGCCGAAATGCACGTTCAGGCCGTGGGCGAATGCGATGGCGGCACCCGGTTTGATGTTGTCGTGGACGTATTTCTTGTAGGTTTCGGCCTGCAATTCGTCGGGCATGGTGAACATGATCAGGTCGCACCAAGCTGCAGCCTCGGCGATGCCCATGACCTGCAGACCTTCGGCTTCGGCTTTCTTGGCCGAGGCCGAGCCTTCGCGCAGGGCGACGACAAGGTTCTTGGCGCCCGAATCGCGCAGGTTCAGCGCGTGGGCATGGCCTTGGCTGCCATAGCCCAGAATCGCCACTTTCTTGTCTTTGATCAGGTTGATGTCGCAATCGCGATCGTAGTAGACGCGCATTTTGCCGGTCCTTTCAGTTTCGATTGCGGTGTTTCTATCCTGAGCTTTGGGTATTGGCGATAGCGTTGCGATTGAGTATTTGAGAAAAAGATGAAGAATAATTCCTCAAACGTAATGAATGTGAAAAAATCATGCTTGATGATGTTGATCGGCGTATTCTGCGCCAGTTTCAGGCTGAACCCAGCCTGACCACGGCGGAACTGGCCGAGCGCTGCCGCATCAGCACCGGCGTCTGCTGGCGGCGGATCGAGAAGATGCAGGCTGCAGGGGTGATCGAGGGGCAGGAGACTGTCATCGACTGGGCGGCGCTGGGATACGCGGTCGAGGTGTCGTTGCGGGTGACGCTGGACAAGACACAGGCGCGGGCGTTTGACGAATTCACCGCAGCGGCGCGCGAGGTGGCCGAGGTGATCGAGATCCAGACCTTTCTGGGCAGGGTCGATGTGCGCCTGTCGGTGCTGGCGCGCGACATGGGCCATTATCAGCAGGTCTACCGCGACCGTATCCTGACCCTGCCGCATATCGCTGATATCGAGGCACTGATGCATATCGCCCGGGTCAAGCGGGATGAGGTGCTGCCGGTATGATCGAACTGGATGAGGTCGATCGCAAGATCCTGCGCGCTCTGGTACAGGATGCCACCCAAAGCGCCGGGGCGCTGGGGCGCAAACTGGGTCTGTCGCAACCTGCGACATGGCGGCGGATTCGCAGGTTGGAAGAGGCGGGCGTGATCAAGGGGCGGCGTCTGCGGCTGAATGCCGAGGCTCTGGGGTTTGGCGTGACGGTGTTTCTGGGCGTCAAACTTGCGCGAAAGGGGCAGGTCAGTTTGGAAGATTTCGAACGTGCCGTCAGTGCGATCCCCGAGGTTCAGACGGTTGAACATGTGCTGGGACTTTATGACTACCGCCTTCGGGTCGTCGCGCGGGACCTGTCCGATTTCGAGCGTGTGCTGAGACGGCGGATCATGACGTTGCCGGGGGCCGGGGACGTCGAAGCAAACGTTCTGCTCAGCGAGGAACGCCTGCCGGGGCCGATCGGCTGATCGACCTCAGTATCGGGTCCGAATGCAATAGCCCGGATGATGGGTCATGCGGGCGAATGTAATCGGCACGTCGCCCTTCCACGTGGTGCGTTCAAGCTGAATCATCGACGCCCCGGCTGTGGTCCCCATGAACTCGGCAAGACGGCCATCGGCGGAAATGGCGCAGAACGCGACCTCGGCATCCGAAAAGGGCGCGGCGTTCAACAACCACTCATGTGGCCCGCTTTCGCTGAGGTCGGCCTGTTCCACATCGGGGACGGCTTCGATGTTGATCCAGCGTTCCTCAAGCAGAAACGGGCGATTGTCAGCGTAGTGCATGCAGACCACATGCAGCACCCGCGCATCGGGCGACACGCCAAGCTGCGAGGCCAGCCAACCGGGGCTTGAAACCACCTCACGTTCCACAAGCGCATAGCGGTAGGTGGCGTTCTGGCTTTCGACCATCTGGCGGGTCAGCGAGAACTCCAGCTTCGCGTGTTTGCTGGGCTCTTTCTTGACCCGCGTGCCGCTTTTACGTTTGCGTTCCACAAAGCCTTGCTCGGCCAGTTCCCGCAGAGCGCGATTGACCGTTGCGCGTGCGCAGTTGAATTCTTCGGCTAGCTGTGTCTCGGTTGGGAGTAACGAGCCTTGTGGCCAAACTCGGCTTTCAATTCTTCGTTTAACTTCGTCACGAACATACTGGAAACTGATCCGCTTTTGCGCAGTCACGGGTACAAAAGCCCTTTCATGTAAAAAGTGTGCTTATCTGTGCAGAAGCACGTCAAAGTGTAAAGAGGTATGACACTATATGGCGTCATATCTTGTGTTTTCAGCGGTATGTGGGGCGAAATTATGTCAAATACGTGAGTTGCCGTCAGGTCAACTCAACCAGAAATTTCACACTTTACCAATCCGCGCGAAGAGGCCAAGAATTCGGGTAACTGATCGAAAGGACAGACCATGCCCGCTTTGCTGGATTCCATCGACCCAAACGGCCTTGAAGAATTCTCGGTCGTGTTCACGGATCGCTCGCTGAACCACATGTCAGCCAGCTTTCAGCAGGTGATGCGCGACATCTCGGGTATGCTGCGGCAGGTCTACAATGCCGATGGGGTTGCCATCATTCCCGGTGGCGGCACCTATGGGATGGAGGCGGTTGCCCGCCAGTTTGCGCGCGACGCTAAAGTTCTGGTCGTGCGCAACGGGTGGTTTTCCTATCGGTGGAGTCAGATCATCGAAAGCGGCGCGCTGACTGCGTCGGCGACCGTTCTGAAAGCGCGCGAGACCGGCAATTCCAGCCCGTCGCCTTTTGCCCCTGCGCCGATTGAAGAGGTTGTCGCGGCGATTCACGACCAGCGCCCGGATGTGGTCTTCGCCCCACATGTCGAAACCTCGGCGGGCGTAATCCTGCCGGATGACTACATCAAGGCCATGGCGTCCGCAGCGCATGACGTCGGGGCGTTGATGGTTCTGGACTGCATCGCCTCCGGCTGTGTCTGGATCGACATGAAGGCCACCGGCGTCGATGTGCTGATCTCTGCCCCGCAGAAAGGCTGGAGCGCATCACCCTGTGCCGGTCTGGTCATGCTGTCCGAGAATGCCGAGGCGCGGTTGGAGCAGACGACATCCGACAGTTTCGCAATCGACCTGAAGAAGTGGCGGCAGATCATGCAGGCCTATGAGAATGGCGGTCATGCCTATCATGCGACGATGCCTACGGACGCGTTGCGGGCGTTCCGCGATACGATGGCTGAAACGCAAGAATACGGGTTCGAGAAGCTGCGCGACGCGCAATGGGCGCTCGGCAACGGGGTTCGTGCAATGTTGAAGGACAAGGGCGTCGTCTCGGTCGCGGCAGACGGGTTCGGCGCGCCGGGGGTGGTGGTCAGCTATACCTCGGACCCCGAGGTTCAGAACGGTAAGAAATTCGCCGCTCTGGGCATGCAGATCGCCGCCGGTGTGCCGCTGCAGTGTGATGAGCCCGAGGGGTTCAGCACCTTCCGTTTGGGCCTGTTCGGGCTGGACAAGCTGTATGACGTGGGCGGCACGATTGACCGTCTGAAACGCGTTCTGGATCAGGTGCTCTAAGCGCAGGGCCTCAGCGCACCCCGAGGCCCATCTGCATCAACGTTTTGCGCACGGGCGGCAGGGAATAGAGCGCATTCAGCCCCATCGCTCGCGCATCGCGCAGTGGGCGCGCCTCGATCATCGAGGCTCGGTTCAGCAGGTCGATACCTTTGACGCGCAACTCGATCTCGGTGTGCCGGGCTTTGTGATAGGCGTCGAGCATCTGGGCGTCGCCCAGACCTTCGGGGCGGGCCTGCGCCAGTTCCAGCAGGCAACGCAGATCGCCCAAAGACATGTTCAGCCCCTGCGCGCCGATGGGCGGTACCACATGCGCGGCCTCGGCCATCAGGGCGACGCGCTCGCCGGACAGGCGGTCTGCCGACTGGCTGATGATCGGCCAGATTGTGCGGCGCGAGGCCAGCTTCAGCGGCCCGAACAACCCACAGGACCGTTCGGTCATTGCGGCCTCGAACGCGCTGTCGTCGAGATTCAGCAACTCAACCGCGCGAGGGCCGCGTTCCATCCAGACGATGGCTGAGGAGGGCTGACCCTGCCAATCGGGCAGAGGAACAAGCGTGAAGGGGCCGCCGGACCGGTGAATCTCAGTTGAGACGTTCTCATGCGTGATGGGATGCGTGACCGCAAAGGCCAGCGCTTTTTGCCCATAGCGTGTGGTTTGCACGTTGATCCCGGCAGCCTCGCGCATCGGCGAGTTGCGTCCGTCGGCGGCCGCAACCAGCTTGCAGCGGATGCGGCTGCCATCGCTCAGCCCCACGCGCGCCTCGGCAGTGCGGGTGAACAGGCTGACCGTACCGGTCCCGGGGCGGAAATCGACATTGGGCAGTTCGGCCAGCCGCGCCACCATCTCGCGCCGCAGCAGCCAGTTGGGCAGGTTCCAGCCAAAGGGCTGATCGGAGATATCCGACGCGTTGAAATCGCGCACCACACGCGGTTCCGGCACGTCGCCACCGGCATCCACGATGCGCATGATCTGCAGCGGGGCTGCGTGGGCGTCCAGGCGGCCCCACAGTCCGCATTGTTCCAGCAACCCGTGGGCCGGCTGCAGAAAGGCCGTGGTCCGCAGGTCAGACCCATCCGCATCGCGCTCGGTGATCGGCGGCGTTGGGTCGACGCAGACAACGTCGAACCCGGCTGTCCCGAAAACCGCCGCAGCAGTCAGGCCGGCGATTCCGCCGCCAGAGATCAGGATATCGCAGCTGTCAGTCATGGCGTTTCCCATCGTTTTGGGCGGACCCTAATGCGGTTCCGCCGGACGCGCCAAGTGACATCCTGTCCCGTGCCTTACCCCCGAGAGATCAGGATGAGGATCAGGAACATCACCGGCACCATCATCAGGGCAGGAATGTAGAGACCCGGCAGGCCGAACAACAGGGTGGAACAGCCCCACATGCTGAAAATGGCAAGGGCGGTATAGCCCCAATCCTCGCTCTGGGTGGCGTCGTGGGCCATCCAACCAAACAAGGGAATTGCAAATAGCAGGCGTTGCCACATCGGCGGGCGCCGAAGGCTTTCGATCGCGCTCATTGGAGGTCTCCGTTCTGTTCGTCGCAAGAGGCGATATAGGGCTCGTGCTGCGGGTGCAAAATGTGCGGAACGTCGCAGTGTGACAGGCTATCGCAGGCGGGACAGAAAGAACGTCAGGTCGTCGGTGTGATGGTGGATATGATCGGCTTCGTGCGGCTCGGGGGCGACGTGTACGGTGCGCATGCCCATTTCATGCGGGGCGGCCAGATTGCGGGGATCATCCTCGAACATAGCGGCGGTTTTGGCCTGAATGCCGTCTTTCGCAAAGATCGCCTCGAAAGCGGCCTTGGTTGGTTTGGGGCGGTATCCGGCGTGCTCGATGCCGTAGATCGCGTCGAACAGGCCCGACAATCCGCGCGCCTCAAGCACGCGCTCGGCGTAGGGCGCGCTGCCGTTAGTGTAGACGATCCGGCGACCGGGCAGGGATCGGATGTGGCCGGCCAGTTCGGCGTCAGGGTCCATGTGGCTCATGTCCACCTGATGCACGGCGTGCAGATAGGGGTCGGGATCCAGATCATGCTCGGCCATCAGACCGGCCAGCGTGGTGCCGTATTCGCGCCAATAGTGCGAGCGCAGCCGGTCCGCCTCGGCCCGATCAACGCCGATGGCCTGAACCACGTAATCGGTCATCAGCACCTCGATCTGATCGAACAGGCGCATGTGCGGCGGATAAAGCGTGTTGTCCAGATCGAACACCCATTGGGTGACGTGGCTGAAGGCGGGTTTGACCATGATCCGGGTTTAGGACGCGGCGGACCGGTTTTCAATGCCGCTCTTGATTGCAGACCCTCGGGACGGATAGACATGTCCGAACGAGGAGACATAACACCACATGCGCCAGTCCCGACAGTCCAACAAGGACGCCTACAGCCTGATACTCGAAGCCATCGACGTGGGCGTCTACAAACCCGGCGACCGGCTGGTCGAAAGCGAGTTGGCCGAGCGGTTTGGCGTGTCCCGCACTCCGATCCGCGAGGCGTTGCAGAGGTTGGAAACCCAGTCTTTGCTGGAACGGGACGGGCGGTCGTTGATCGTGGCGTCGCTGGATCACAACCAGATGGCTGAACTGTACGTCGTGCGACGAGAGCTTGAAGGGTTGGCCGCAAGTCTGGCCGCAAAACACGCCACCGAGGAAGAGATCAGGGTGCTGCAGGACATGGTCGCGGCCGATGACGCGCTGGTCAACGATCCGACGGCGCTGTCGCGAGCCAACCGGCGGTTTCATGAGCAAATCCATCTGGCCTCGCACAACCGCTATTTGGTGCAACAGCTTGACCTTGTGCACCGCACAATGGCGCTGATGGCGACGACCTCACTGGCCGTGCAAGGGCGTGGGGAGATTGCGCAGAACGAGCATAAAGGCATTGTCGAGGCCATCGCCGCCCGCGACGAAGAAGCCGCGGCGCGCGCGTTGAAAGACCATATCTCGATCGCGTTTATGACCCGTCTGAAACAGGATGCGGTTCGGCGGGAGGGCTAGGATTTAGGGGGCTGGTCTTCGCCAGCTTGCCCGTGTTGGGTTTTGTCCCAGAAGAAGGGATCTACGACCAGCTCCCAAAGGCCTTTGTAGGCCGCCAAAACACCCAACGGGTAGTACAGAACCATCGTCGGCACCCAAGGCAGCAGGAACCGGCGTTTCCCCGCGATCACCCCCAGCATCCCGACCAGTAGGTTGGCGGCTTCGGCGATCAGAAACAGGTAGACGCAGCCGGTTAGGAAGCCGGGCGTCATGATAGACAGAAACGGATGGGGCAGGCCGAAGAAGATCAGCCAGAACACCCACAGGACCGGGGCCAGCAGGAACTGCCCCAACGTGCCAAGAAAGAACGCCTGCAGCCCCAGAAAGCGCAACGGCCCAAGATCGCGCAGCAACTGGCCCGGCGCGCGCATATGCACAAGATAAGTCACCATGAACCCCTTGAGCCAGCGCGAGCGTTGCTTGACCCAAGGCCAGGCGCGAAAGTTGGCCTCTTCATAGGTGGTGGTGTTGACGATTTCGGTCCGGTATCCGGCGCGGCTGAGGCGGACGCCCAGATCGGCGTCTTCGGTGACATTATGTGCGTCCCATCCGCCCAGCTCCAGCAGTTTGTCGCGGCGGAAGAAGAAGGTGGTACCACCCAAGGGGACGACCAACCCCAACCGGGCAATTCCCTTTAGGATCACCCGGAACCACCCGCTGTATTCGATGGTGAAACAGCGCGACCGCCAGTTGGTGCGGGGGTTGTAATAGTCCAGCACGCCCTGCAGGCAGACGACATCCTCGGGCGCGGTCGCAAAGTGGCGGGCTACCGTTTCCAATTGATCTGGTACCGGCGCATCCTCGGCGTCCCAGACACCCAGAATGTCGCCGCGACAGAAATCCAGCGCATAGTTCATGGCGCGGGGTTTGGTGGTCAGTTCCCCGTGCTGAGGCACCACGATGGCGCGCATCCAGCTTGGCAGGTCGACCTGCTCAAGCGCCGCTTTGGTCACGTCGTCCTGTTCTTCCAGCACCAGAATGACGTCCAGCAGCGCCTTGGAATAGGTCAGACGGCGTAGCCGGGCGATCAGGACATCCGCGATCTCTCGTTCCTTGTAAAGCGGGACAAGGATCGAGACGCAGGGCAGGCGGATCGGGCCATCGGCAGCCGGTCGCGCCTTGCGTGGCAGCAGATAGGCGATCAGGCCCGACAGTCTGAGCGCCAGAAACAGCGTCAATGTGAGCAGCGTAGTGCCCAGCAACAGGCTGAGGCCGATGGTCGGAAACAGGGCGAAAAGAGTGGCCAGTACCACCATCCCCAGCGCCGGGCCGGTCCGCGCCCGGGCCGACCAGTTGCGGCAGCTTTGTTCGACGTGCACCCTCGTCTCAGCCACCTGCGCCAGTGGCGTCGCATAATGCCGGGCGATGGCGGCGTCGATCTGCTCGGGTCCGGCCAGAACCGGGACGATGGTTTGACCGCTGTCTTTCAGGGCCTCGGCAATGGCGGGGAATGCGTCCGGGCGCGCGGTCGCAACCAGCAGGATTGGACCCACGCGCATCCAGGGCAGCACGTTATGGGTCAGCCAGAACTCCACCGGTTTCAATGCGCAGAGGTCCGCAGGTGGCGGCATCTGGTCCAGATCGGCGATCTGCAGGCCGGTTTGTTCGGACAACGCTGCAAGAACCTGCTCCCGACTGGACCAGCCTTCGCCCACCAGTATCTCACCCAGCGGCGCGTTCTGGCGCATCTGCATCCGCAACGCCTGCGCCAGTTGATCCGAAGTAATGATGCCTTGGTCCAACAGGCAGGTGCCCAACGGTTTGCGCGACCGCGGCCCGGGCACCGGCTGCGCCTGCGTCTGACGCTGAAGATTCAGTTCGACCATAAGAAAACCCTGCCGCAAATCACGCTGGGCAGGGTTGCTTAAACAGGGTTAACGTGTGGTTAACGCTGATGATTTCGGCGTTAAGCCTGTGTTTTTTGATCCGCCATGGCTGCTGCGAACCGTTCAAACAGATAGAAACTGTCCTGCGGGCCGGGTGAGGCTTCGGGGTGATACTGCACCGAATAGACCGGGCGATCGGTCATGCGGATGCCGCAGTTGGAACCGTCAAACAACGAGCGGTGGGTTTCCACCACGCCATCGGGCAGGGTTTGTGCATCAACGGCAAAGCCGTGGTTCATCGAGGTGATCTCGACCTTGCCGGTGTCCAGATCCTTGACCGGGTGGTTCGCGCCGTGGTGGCCGTGGTTCATCTTGACGGTCTGACCACCAAGGGCCAGCGCCAGCATCTGGTGGCCGAGGCAGATGCCAAAGATCGGCAGGCTGGTGGTGTCCAGCACCTCTTTGATCATCGGCACCGCATATTCGCCGGTGGCGGCTGGGTCGCCGGGGCCGTTGGACAGGAAAACGCCATCCGGCTCATGCGCCAATACTTCGGCTGCGGTGGCGGTGGCGGGCAACACGGTCACGTCGCATCCGGCCGAGGCGAGGCAGCGCAGGATGTTCCGCTTTGCCCCGAAATCCAGTGCCACGACCTTGTGCACCGGTGCTTCTTGACGCTGGTAGCCATCGGGCCAGGCCCAACGCATCTCGTCCCACCGATAGCTTTGGGCGCAGGTGACGTCCTTGGCCAGATCCATGCCCTCAAGCCCGGCGAATCCGCGCGCGGCGGCGATCAAGGCGGCGATATCGAAGTTTCCGTCCGGATCATGCGCCAGCGCTACATGGGGCGCACCTTGCTGACGGATAGCGCGGGTCAGACGGCGGGTATCGACGCCGCCGATGGCAATGCGGCCACGGCGCGCCAGCCAGCTTTTCAGTTCTTCGGCCGAACGCCAATTCGACGGCTCGGTCGGGTCCCACTTGACCACCATACCAGCGGCAACCGGATCGCCGGTTTCGTCATCGTCGGGGTTCACGCCCACATTACCGATGTGGGGGAAAGTGAAGGTCACGATCTGGCCCGCATATGACGGGTCGGTCATGATCTCCTGATAGCCGGTCATGGCGGTGTTGAAGCAAAGTTCGGCCACGGTCTGACCGGTTGCGCCGAAGCCAATTCCGTAGAAAAGCGTTCCATCGGCCAATGCCAGACATGCGGTGGGCTTGGACGGGGCGTTCTGGGCCATGGCGCGACTCTCCTGCAAGGTAAACCGGCGCATACCTAAGGGGGTTGAGGCCTTGGGTCAAGCCTGATCAAAATTTAGGCTATTGTTGTTTTTCAATGGGTTAAGCGCTTTCACCCCCTGTTGTGCCTGCCTTTTTGTTTCGATATGGTCGGGGTTCCTTTGCCATGGGGATGGACAGACCATATGGATATGCGATCACGGGTGAATGCCGCCCTGAAGCAAGCAATGAAAGACAAAGAGGCCGAGCGCCTGTCGACGCTGCGGCTGATCAATGCGGCGATCAAGGATCGGGACATCGCTGCACGGGCCTCGGACAATGAAGAGGTCAAGGGATGCGGCGACGCCGAGGTTCTTGAAATCCTTGGGAAAATGACCAAGCAGCGCAAGGAAAGTGCGCGCGCCTATGAAGAGGGCGGGCGGCTGGATCTGGCCGAGCGTGAGTTGCGCGAGGTTGAGGTGATCGAGGAATTCCTGCCCAAGCAGTTGGACGACGACGAAGTCACCAAGGCGATTCAGACCGCCATCACGGCGACCGGCGCGGGTTCGATCCGCGATATGGGCAAGGTCATGGGTGAGTTGAAAACGCGCTATACCGGCCAGATGGATTTCGGCAAGGTCGGACCGATGGTCAAGGACCACCTCTGCGCCGCTTCAAACGGCTAAAGCGACTGCGCGGCGGGGTCGCGCAGTTTCTTAACCAGATCGTCATACAGGGTGATACGCTCATCCTCGGACAGAAACGCCCCGATTTCGACCTCGCGCCCGTCGCCGATCAAGGTGACGTAATGCGGGACGGGTCCGCCTTTTTTGTGCATCTCGGGCCGGGCCCAATAGCGGTTGCAGGACCATTCCTGTTGCTGCTGTCCGGGCGTGTGATGGACCAGATGGGCTTGGGTGCCGCTTAGAGTCAGCACTTCGAATTCACTGCGGGCGCGGTAGTTGGTCTGGATGGCAAGCCACAGGCCCAGAACCGTCAGCAGCAGGAAGGGCAGCAACCCCCACAGGATCACCGATCCCAGCACCGCAAGCAGGGGGATCAGGCCGAACAGAAAGACCGACAGGATCACAATCATCGCCCCACGTTTGGGCAGCGAGTTATGTGGCCACAGGCGCAGCTGCTGTTCGGTGTCCGAGGTCTGATTCCATGCATACGGCATGTCAGAAAAATAACGCAGCGCTTCGTCATGTCGAAGCCCAAATGATCAGATGACGTGACCGACGCGCGCCCAGGACAGGGCATCGTCCAGGCGGTCGTCGCCCCAGAAGACCTCTCCGCGCACGACAAGGCTGGGTGCGCCGAATACGCCCAGTTTTGTGGCCTGCTCGGTCTCGACCTCTAGCGCGGCGACGGCTTCGGGGCCGCGGGCGCGGGCCAGGGTCAGGCGCGGGTCCTGCTGGCAGCGCAACAGAGCTTCGGACAGGGCGCTTTCGCTGCCGGCCTCGGTGCCTTCTTCAAACCAGATGCGATAGAGGTTTTGCGTGAACGCCTTGCCCCAGCCATCCTGCATGCCCATCAGGGCAACCTGATTGGCCAGTGCCAGATCGGTGATCGGGTAGGGGGCGGGCAGTTTGGCATGGATGTGGTACTTAGCCGCGCGACGCTCGATATCGCGCCACATATAGGCGGATTTGACCGGTTTGCCTGCAAAGGGCACGTTTTGCTGTTCAGACATCACAGTGCGCACGTTGAAGGGACGCCACTTTACCGTTGCATCATTTTCAGCGCACCACTCATCCAGCCGCATGATCGTCAGGAAGCTGTAGGTACTGCCGATGGAATACCAAAAGTCGATTTCGGGCATCTGAACACTCCGGTTTGCCGGATGGTTTGCCCGAACCAGAATAGCCTATTTTTGCCGTTCTGGCGACTTGGCCACGTTTTCAGCGCGTGAACCGGTTCATATGCCAAAGAAAAACCCCGCCGGTTTTGGCGGGGTTTTGTTGGGTTTGTCGTGGGATCAGTGCGCGTGGCCTTTGTCCCAGTCTTCCTGCTTTGGCAGCTGCTCGAATGTATGCTCGGGCGGCGGCGAGGGCAGGGTCCATTCCAGTGTGTCCGCGTATTCGTTCCACGGGTTTGGTCGGGTCTCTTTCGCGCCACGCAGCAGGGCGTAGATCACGATGCCGAAGAACAGCAGGAACGAGGCGAAGGACACAAACGCACCAATCGACGACACGAAGTTCCACTGGGCGAACGCCTCGGGGTAGTCGATGTAACGGCGCGGCATGCCCTGACGGCCCAGGAAGTGCTGCGGGAAGAAGGTCAGGTTCGCGCCGATGAAGAACATCCAGAAGTGAACCTTGCCCCAGAACTCAGAGTACTGACGACCGGTCATTTTCGAGAAGTAGAAGTAGACACCCGCGAAGATCGCGAAGACGGCACCCAAGCTCATCACATAGTGGAAATGCGCCACAACGTAGTAGGTGTCGTGATAGGCACGGTCGATACCGGCCTGCGACAGAACCACACCGGTCACACCGCCAACGGTGAACAGGAACAGGAAGCCGAAGGCGAACAGCATCGGTGTCTTAAACTCGATCGAGCCGCCCCACATGGTGGCGATCCACGAGAAGACCTTAACACCGGTCGGAACCGCGATGACCATCGTGGCCAGCATGAAGTAGGCCTGCTGACGCAGTGACATGCCAACGGTGTACATGTGGTGCGCCCAAACGACGAAGCCCAGAACACCGATCGCGATGATCGCCCATACCATCGGCAGGTAACCGAAGATCGGCTTGCGCGCGAAGGTTGCAATCACGTGGCTGATGATGCCGAAACCGGGCAGGATCACGATGTACACTTCCGGGTGACCGAAGAACCACAGGATGTGCTGATACAGGATCGGGTCGCCGCCACCGGCCGGATCAAAGAAGGTAAAGCCGAAGTTGCGGTCCATCAGCAGCATGGTGATCGCGCCGGCCAGAACGGGCAGCGACAGCAGAATCAGCCATGAGGTGACGAAGATCGACCAGCTGAACAGCGGCACCTTGAACAGGGTCATGCCCGGGGCACGCATGTTCAGGAAGGTGGTGATCATGTTGATCGCGCCGAGGATCGAGGAGGCGCCCGATACGTGCACGGCGAAGATCGCAAGGTCCATGGACATGCCGCCCTCGGTCGTGGACAGCGGCGGGTAAAGCACCCAGCCAACGCCTGAACCCAATTGGTCGTTACCACCCGGAGACAGCAGCGAGGCCACACCCAGCGAGGTACCGGCAACATACAGCCAGAAGGAAAGGTTGTTCATCCGCGGGAACGCCATATCCGGCGCGCCGATCTGCAACGGCATGAAATAGTTGCCAAATCCGCCGAACAGGGCAGGGATGACCACGAAGAACATCATCAGAACACCGTGATAGGTGATCATCACGTTCCACAGGTGTCCGTTGGGGGTGCACGGGTCGGCCATGAACCCTTCCAGGCACATGTACTGCACACCGGGGTGCATCAGTTCGAGCCGCATATAGACGGTCATCGCCACCGAGATGAACCCGGCCAGCGCCGAGAAGATCAGGTAAAGAATCCCGATGTCCTTGTGGTTGGTCGACATGAACCAGCGCGTGAAAAAGCTGCGCTGGTCTTCATGATCGTGACCATGAATGGCTGCGTCTGCCATTTAGGTGCCTCCTGTTGCAACTACACCGCGCTGTCAGACCTCTCTGACGCGCGGGATTCCTGCTGGTTTTAGAATGCGTAGGGGCGACCTTCAATGGTCGAGTTTGATCTGGATCAAGATTAATTGTCGCGGGCAAGTGTCTGCCGCGCGATTTCCAGGTCCTGAACGGGTCATATCTGGCTATTCCGGCCCTGAATTCAAGAGGGACAGTGCCGACATCTACCTTGACCCCCGCAAGGCCGCGCCGCAGAACTGTCGCAAACGCCCGAAAACCGGAGATCACATATGGCCGCCTATGACCCCGAGAACATCTTCGCCAAGATCCTGCGCGGAGAAATCCCATCGACCCGCGTCTACGAGGATGACGACACGCTGGCCTTCATGGACATCATGCCGCGCACCGATGGTCATCTGCTGGTGATCCCCAAAACGCCCTGCCGCAACGTGCTGGATGCCTCGCCCGAACAGCTATCCGCCGTTATGGCGACGGTCCAGAAACTGGCGAGGGCCGCGAAAGAGGCATTTGGAGCCGACGGCATCACCATCCAACAGTTCAACGAAGCCGCTGGCGGGCAAGAGGTGTTCCACCTGCACTTCCACGTTCTGCCACGGCACGAGGGCGTCTCGATGCGTCCGCCGGGCAATATGGGAGATTTCGACCTGATCGCGGAGCATGCGGAAAAGATCAAAGCCGCGTTGGCGTGATCCCGGAATGAGAATTGCCGTTCCGATTTTGGGTCGGAACGGCAGACTCGTACCAAACACTATACGGATTTCTCGGGGGCAAGCCCCGGTCGACCGGTTAACATACCACTCACTCAAGATTGGCAATTTCAGACTACGTGATTTCCGTCGCGCTGTATTCAACCAAAGCGCGTTTTGGTTAAAATTGGTCGAAAACCCGTGGTACTGCCGGTCAATTGTTGTGCTGACGGGAAACAGACGATCTTAGCGCGCAGAATTGTTGTTTGCCTGAGTGTCTCAAAGTGATTCGAGGGATCAGGCCTCGGCGTGCTCAAAGACCTCGGCAAAGGTTTTCTGCAGTGCGGCGTCCAGGTCTGCCATGGTCACGGGCAACCCCAGATCGACCAGAGAGGTGACGCCGTATTCGGAGATCCCGCAGGGCACGATCCCGGTGAAATGGTCCAGATCCGGCTCAACATTGACCGAGATGCCGTGAAAGCTGACCCATTTTCGCAGGCGCAGGCCGATGGCGGCGATCTTGTCTTCGGCCGGTTTGCCGGTGATCGTCTTGGGCTTGTCGTCCCGCCGCACCCAGACACCCACGCGCCCGTCGCGGATTTCGCCGTTCACGTTGAATTCAGCCAGCGCCGCGATGACCCAGTTCTCCAACTGCTTCACGAACCGTCGCACATCGCGCCCGCGCGTGTTCAAGTTCAGCATGACATAAGCAACACGCTGCCCGGGCCCGTGATAGGTGTATTCGCCCCCACGTTGGCTTTCATACACCGGAAACCGGTCGGGGTCGGTCAGGTCCTCGATCTTGGCTGAGGTTCCGGCGGTATAAAGCGGCGGATGTTCCAGCAGCCAAACGCATTCATCAGCCTCACCCGCCGCGATTGCCGCGACGCGCGCCTCCATAAAGGCGACCGCATCTTCATAGCTGGTCAGACCGTCAGTGATTTTCCATTCCATGTGGGCCTCATACCTTGCAGGGCAGGCGGGGGAAAGGGGTCAGGCGGCCTCGCTTTGGCAGCGCTGCAGGACCTGACTGTAGGTCTCGGTCCCCTGCGCCCCGGTCAGCAGGTATTTCCCGGCAAAGACCATCGACGGCACACCCGAGATACCCCGTTTGGTCCAGAATTGCTGTTTCTCTCGCACCGGGGCGGCGTGCTGCCCCGAACCCAACGCCGCCCGCGCCGCGTCCGGGTCAAGTCCGGCCGCTTCGACGGCGGTCAGCAGGACCTCGGGGTTCGAGACATCCTGTTGCTTGGTGAAATAGGCCTCGAACAGCGCCAGCTTCAACGGGTGTTGCCGGCCTTGCGTTTCCGCCCAATCCAACAGCTGATGCGCTGCAAAGGTGTTCACGATCCAGCTGTCATCGCTGAAATTGAACGTAAACCCCAGTTCCGCGCCCAACGCGGTCAGCTGCGCACGGGCTTGCTGGCTTTGCTCAGCGGTCGAGCTGTATTTCTCAGCAATATGCTCGCGCAGGTTCTGCCCTTCGGGCGGCATGTTCGGGTTCAACTCAAACGGATGCCATCTGAGCCGCGCCAGCAGGCCCTGTTGCTGCAGCGCCAGATCGAGTTGCCGAAACCCGACGATGCACCAGGGGCAGACCACGTCGGACACGATGTCGATCTGGATGACGGGGCGGGTTTCAGGCTGGGACATTCGCGGTTCCTGTCAGATGAGGGTGTCAGGGTTAAGTCCCAAAATATGAACGCGTCCCGGGAATTTAAACCACTGTGTTTTTGCCTCTTCACATCGCCAGCGCCAACGTCTATACGCGCCTCTACCAAGCCAATGGCAGTGCGGTCGTGGCGGAATTGGTAGACGCGCAGCGTTGAGGTCGCTGTGGGGTAACACCCGTGGAAGTTCGAGTCTTCTCGACCGCACCATTTCATAGCAGTTTTACAACCAAATTGGCCGGTCCTGTCCTGTTAAGAGCGCCGGTGTATTCGTTGGGAAATGCCCTGCCGTAAATAGTCTTGCTCGATCTTTCCGGCAAACTGCAGCCGACCAGATTTGAAACGCCGCGCGCGCGAATTCCGCGCGGTTCGGTTGCTTGCAAAGCGCTGCCGGGACACATAACAAAGCTGGGCGTCCAAAGAACCTGCAAGAAACAGGCAATGAGCGCAGCAAAACGGCTACAGGTGCTATCGGATGAGACTTGTCATTTCCACGATGAAGGACGAAGGGCCGTTTATTCTCGAATGGATCGCCTATTACCTGTCCATCGGGTTCACACATTTCATTGTCAGTTCAAATGACTGCTCGGACGGCACCGAAAAGATCCTTAAGCGCTGTGAAGAATTGGGATTCCTGAAGCATATTGATAACCCGGGGCCTTGGAAGTTTGGGCCTCAGGCCTCTGCCTATGCCAAAGCCATGGAACTTCCCTGGTATGACGAAGCCGAGTGGATTTTGGTGTGTGATGTTGATGAGTTTCTGGATATCCGCGTGGGCGGCGGGACCTTGGATGACCTGTTCCACACATTGCCGCATGCGGATGGGTTTGCGGCGCTGTGGCAGCTTTTTGGACATAACGGCGTGGTGGAATTCGAAGATCGCCTCGTGGTGGAGCAATTTACCATGGCCGGTCAGCTTGGGGCCGTAATGCCGCAAAATCTGCGCGCGTTCAAATCCCTGATCCGAAACAATGGCTCCTACCGCTCGATCAACACTCACAGACCCCGTGGCCCGGTTCGGGGAAAGGCGGATCGGTTCGCTTGGGTGGATGGGGACGGCGACCCTTTGCCGCCCGCGATGCGGCGGCGGGGATGGGCATTTTCGACCACGGGTGCCGGGTTCGGGCGAAGCCTGTTCCGCATGAACCACTATGCCGTCAGGTCCATTGAGAGTTACCTGATGAAACGGCTGCGCGGGGACGTGAACACCACGGCCTTTCACCCGAAGATGGAGGCGACGGGTCAGGCCTATTGGCACCTGCATTGCTACAATGATGTCGAAGAGACATCTATTCTGTCTAAAGTCGTACGTCTTCGCGAGGTTTACGATCGCCTGCGAGCTGACAGCGTCTTGGGGGATTTGCACGAAAACGCAGTGGATTTCCATAAATCGAGAATTGCGATGATCCGCGAGACGGATGCCGCGAAAGAGTTTGTCCGAAAGTATAAGAATTTTCGAAGCGGGCAGAACTTGAAAGCGCTGGATTTGGGGGTGATTGAGGAAGCAAACGCCTCCTTCGATGTTGAAACCTACAAGGATCTCGAGGTCAGCTTTGCTCAGGTCGCAAAGTGGAACCGTTTGGGACAGATGGCAAAAGTTCAAAACCCTAAACCGAATAGTTTTCCATGGTTCGCCCGGCTCGACGCGCTTGAAACTCCGCTGGACTACGAAGTCGCCGCAGCACAGCATGCCAAGATCACGGATGCCAAGCAGGTTTCCCTTCCGTTCGACCCCAAAGACCCCACACTGCCGCCCTCGGCATCGCCAGAGATGGAGCGAACAAAGGAACAGCGGCAGAGCTTTCTAAAATCGATCAGCGGAAAGAAAAACTGGGTTCTGATCGGCCATGTGGAGCCCGAACTGGTTGACGAAATACTGGCGCTGGATGCGGTGTCTCAATTAACGGTGATCGGCCCATGGGGTTTGTCATGGGACAGTTTCGCCTGCGCGGACACAACCCAGGACCCGGACCTTCAGGCGCTCGACCGGTCGTTCTACGCTTTTTTGGAATATTTCCGGCAACCCATCGTTGACGGGCGGCTGCGGGTCTACCGGGCGCTGCCCCCGTTGATGCTGAAGCTCTTCGAGAACGAATCCGTCGGCGTGGTCATTATTCGCGGTGTCCGGGCCGAGCGTGTCATGACCCAGTTGCTCAGGCGGATCGACCGTGTTCTGGCCCCCGGCGGCAGTATCGCGTTTACCTCTTACCGCAGGGGGAAGGGGTCATATTCGGGTATGTCCGCAGCCATAAACAGTTTTCTTGGGGGCAACGCGGCCCGGTACCGTGTCACCAGCCTGCAGCCACCGTGGCTTGGCATCGACAAGTTACCTCCGCTTAACACTGAGGACATATAGTTTCTGGCTCTTGGGTCTTGGGCATGGTAGCCCTTCATCAAGTAACAAAGCGGGCTGGAATAAATGCCCGTCACCACAGTGAGGTCGAGATGCCAGACGAATCCAAGGTCATCGGTGCGATGCCCGGAAGCCAGAAAAAGCCCAAGGCGGCGAAGGCGACCAAGCGGAAGAACACGAAAGACGCCATTCGTCGGACCTTTCTCTCGCGCCTGCCCAAAGGCGGTGTCGCGGTTGAGATCGGGGTGTGGCAGGGAGAGTTCTCGCCGACCATTCTCAAGCTGCTGGAGCCCAGCCAGCTTTTCCTGATCGACCCGTGGAAGCACATTGGTGAGGAATCGCATACAACCGCTTTCGTCGGTCGAACCGAGGACGAAAAAATGGAGGCGATTTTCCAGAAGGTTGTCAAAACTTTCGAGAAAGAGATTGATGAGGGCAAGGTCGGCATCATCCGCGATTTCTCGGTCCCGGCGCTGCAGTTGTTCGATGATGAGAGCATCTCATTCGCCTACGTGGATGGTGATCACTCCTACGAAGGCGTCTCTGCTGATCTGGCGGCCCTGTTTCCCAAGATCAAACCGGGCGGGATCATGGCCTTTGACGATTACCACCGCCGCGGTTGGTGGGGCGACGGTGTGATCCGTGCCGTGAACGAGTTTCTGGGGCTTCACCCCCGCGAACTGCGTATCCGGGCAATCGCGGGCGCACAGATCGCGATTGAAAAGATCGTTCCGCAGGACGACAGCAAGCAATAAGACCACAAGGTATCGGGTAGCGGCGATGGGCAAACCTGAAAAAGTCCTGATTACGTCCATGAAGAATGAGGGGCCGTATATCCTGGAATGGGTGGCCCATCACACGGTGCTTGGCTTCGACAGGATCATCGTGTTCACCAATGACTGCTCGGACGGGACGAACCAGATCCTCAGACGTCTGCAGACTATGGGGCATGTGGAGTTTCACAGGAATCGGGTTGGCGTCGGAGGAATTCACCGGTCCGCCCTGCGTCAGGCGCGCCGTCTTCCGGCAGTGAAAGAGGCGCAGTGGATCTACGTCGGGGATGCGGATGAGTTTCTGAACATCCACGTTGGGGGCAACAGGGTTGACGATCTGATCGAAGCCACGCCGGATGTGGATGTCATCTCTATCCCGTGGAAGCTGTTTTCGAACAATGGCCGCCATGTGCTGCGCGATGCTCCGATTACCCAGCAGTTCACCGATTGCGAAATGGATTTCGAAGACGGCGGGGCTGGGCGGCGTTTCGTCAAGTCGATGTTCCGGCAGGGGGAATTCTACACCCGCTATGGGCTGCATAACCCGCATCCCAAGCCTGACCTGCAGGCGGGTATCTTCCGGTCCGTACCGGGCGGTCATGCGAAAGAGCCCGCGCCGTTTGGAAACCATGTGGCCCCCCCTTTCGGATTTGAGGTGGCGCAGATCAACCACTACGCCGTCCGGTCAACGCAAGCCTATCTGGCCAAGCGAAGCCGGGGGCGGGCCAACCATTCCTCGCAAACATTGGGGACTGAATATTGGGATCGCTGGAATCGGGGCGGTACGCAAGACGACTCGGTTCTAAGGTACAAAGACGAGGTGAGCGCACTGGTTGAGGAGTTCAAGGCTGATCCAAAGCTAAGGCGGCTGCACAAAAAAGCCTTCCGGTGGCACAAGGATCTGATCGACCAGCTTCTGGAACTGCCGGAATACCGGGGCCTCTACGGTAGGCTCATCGACAAGCCTGCCGTTCAGTTCGTCGCCCGTGACCGCGGCACCCACGAACGGCTAACAAAGGTCGCGGTGCCCGCCGCGACACCTGAGCAGCCCGAATCCTGATGGCATACCCTTCGGAGTAACGTGTTAATGGTTGTCGAAAACAATCTTCCGACGATTGGAATGCTCTGGCTGGAGGGGCCGCTAAGCTTCCTTGAGCAGATGTGCATGTTGTCTTTCGTTGCGAACGGGCACCGGGTGGTGCTGTTCCATTATGGTGAGGTTGAAAACGTGCCCGAGGGCATTGAACTGGTATCAGCGAACGAGATTCATGAGCCGAAACAGTTCATCATGAACAATCAGTTCAAAACACCTGTACCTCAGTCCGACATTTTCAGGCTGCAGCTTATGAAGAAAACGGATTTCCTGTGGTGTGATACCGATGTGTTCTCGATCGCGGCCATTCCCAAAGCAGACCATACTTTCGGCTACTTCAACAAGACCACGATCTGCAATGCAATCATGCGGCTGCCGGCTGACAGCCCTGCATTGACAGCGTTCACGGAATACAGCCTGGACCCATTCCCGATCCGCCCATGGGTGGAAGGCGCGAAAAGGGAAGAGCTTGAACGCCAGAAAAAGGCAGGGGAACTGCCGCACGCGTCCGAGCAGGCACACAGCGTTTATGGCCCCGAGGTCATGACTTGGTATCTGAAGCATTTCGATGAGATCAGGCATGCCAGTCCGATCCCGGTGTTCTATCCTCTGCCGTTCCGCCAGACCGGGCAGGCAAATGACATTCCTGCACGCGAGTTTCGCGGGAAATACCTGTCGGAAGAAACGCTTGCTGTGCACCTTTGGGGGCGCCGCATGCGGTGGTGGATTGCCAAAGGTGTCAAACGACATTCGTTCCTGGACCGCAGGCTGCGCAGTTTGGGCATTCGACCCGGCGACGCCCCGCTGCCCAGAAAGGGCAAGGCTGCACCCAAAAAGATAGAGTTTCCCGACGCTCTCCCCGCGTTGCGGTTGAGTCAGGAAGACATCAGCGCAGCGACAAACGGAATCCAATCTGTCGCACAGATATCCAAATCAGAACAGTATCTTAAGGTGGCGCAATCTGAGCTGGACAAAATACAGAGCAGCGATCTTTACCGTGTGAGCGGCGCGCCCCGTCAAGGTTTCCAAAGGGGTTGGGACCACTACAGTAATGATGCCGCCCGGTTGAACGCGCTTTCGATGTCACTTTCGCGCTTTGCCAACAATCAGCGGTATCTGCCGGATTTGTCGAAGCCAAAGACTCTGACGGAAAAGCTTCTGGTCATGAAGCTTTTCGGTGAGATGCCGGAAAGCCCGGCGGCCGACAAACTAACGGCCGAGAGTTTCATACCTTCATCTGCAAGGGGTCTGCTTACTCCGGTGCGAAGGTTTTGGGATTCGCCTGAGCCCGAGCTTCCCGAAAAGCTTGACCTGCAGCCGGGAACCTATTGGCTAAAGTGCAACAATGGTCAGGGGCAGAACTACCGCATGTCGTGGCCCATGAACGCCGAAGAACGCGCGCTTGCGAACCAGAAGCTCATCGGTTGGAGCAAGAAGTCCATTCCACACGGCTATTGGGCGGCGGAATGGTGGTACTCCACAATCGAAACGCGGTTCTTCATCGAAGAGGATCTGGCCCCCGAAGGCGAGGACATTATCGACTGGAAATTCTGGGTCGTTGCCGGAGAAGTGCAGCTTGTGCAGGTCGATAGGGATCGATCCCGTGGGCATGTTCAGATGATCCATGACCGGGATTTCAAATACATTCCGAAAGAGCTTTATTTTAAGACCAGCGACGACACCGAGCCTCGGCCCGAACGCTATGACGATATGGTTCAGATCGCCGAGGCTATTGGGCAACGCGTCGAATTCGCGCGAGTGGACCTCTATGCGATTGGGTCCGAGATATACTTGGGGGAGATCACGCTGTGCCCATTTGGGGGGAAACGAAAGATGCGCACGCCAGGGCTGGATGAGCAATTGGGCGATGCTTGGGTCGGGACGCGTCTTTTTCCAAACTGACAGGCAAGTTCAATCCAAGCTTCTGACCTATTCGACCGCAACCTCCTGTCGCAGCTTGCCGGTGGTTTTGTCAAAGATCAGAATGCGGTTGTCATCCGTGACCACCGCATACCAGTTGTTTCCAATCGTCAGCGCCTGCGCCCGCGCGCCGTCTGGCAGTTCGATCTGATCGGGCAGGGTGGGGGTGCGGTCCGAAAGCCGGATGACAATCAGCGCGAATGTCACTAGAACCCCGCCAATCATCACCGCGGTCAGTAACATGACCATGCGCCGCAACAGCCGAAGCTGCGGTGTTTCCTGCGGTTCCTGGGGTTCGGAAGGGACAGTCATGAGCACCCGCCAGATTGAGTTTCAGATCGCGGCCGCTCCGCCGCCCCGCCTTGATAAGGCGCTTTCGCGGGATGTACCACCCGAGGAAAACCTGTCGCGCACCCGTCTGGTCCGGTTGATCGAGGACGGCGCGGTTCTGGTGAACGGGACGCAGGCGCGGGATCCGAAATTCAAGGTGGCCGAGGGGGCCGTGGTCCTGATCACGGTGGCCGATGCCGAAGAAAGCCATATCGGCCCGGAGGATATCCCGTTGCAAGTCGTCTATGAAGACGACGATCTGATTGTGGTGAACAAGCCTGCAGGTATGGTCGTTCACCCGGCACCAGGCTCGCCCAACGGAACGCTGGTAAACGCGCTGCTGCATCACTGCGGCGATGACCTTTCGGGGGTGGGCGGTGTCAAACGCCCCGGCATTGTGCATCGCATCGACAAGGAAACTTCTGGCCTGCTGGTCGTCGCCAAATCCGATGCCGCGCATCACGGGCTGGCGGCCCAGTTCGAGGCGCACAGCGTCGAACGCTACTACCGGGCGCTCTGCTATGGCGTTCCGGACGCGAACGACCCGCGTTTGCGGGGCGTAAAAGGCGTGAGCTTTGAGCCCGGAAACATCATGCGCCTGACCACGCAACTGGCGCGGCACAAGACTGACCGCCAAAGGCAGGCGGTTCTGTTCCACGGCGGACGCCATGCCGTGACCCGTGCTCGAGTTGTGGAAACGTTCGGGCAACCGTCTGGGCTGGCGCTGATCGAATGCTGGCTGGAAACCGGGCGCACGCATCAGATTCGGGTTCACATGGCGCATGCAGGGCATGGGCTGGTTGGTGATCCCGTCTATGGCGGCAAGCGCAAATTGTCGGCCAAGGCGTTCAGCCCGACTGCAACAGATGCGGTGCGCGCTTTCCCGCGCCAGGCGCTGCATGCTGCTGTTTTGGGCTTTGAACATCCCGTGACAGGCGAAAACCTGCGGTTTGAGGCCGATTTGCCGGAAGATATGCAAAACCTGATTGCCCGGCTGCACGATCCGCTGACATAATGCGCAAAGTCCTGTGAGTAAGCGATTCTTATCTTTCCTTTACCAAGGTTTAATTTCAAACTGTTACCAGCACCTCTTGAACGGACAGGGTTCCTTACCCATATCCTATGTTAATAACGTAAACATTTGTCGGAGGGACATCATATATGGCAAACTACGCAAATCTCCCCGCACCGACGCCCGAGGGCGGCCTGAACCGCTATATGCAGGAAATTCGCAAATTTCCCCTGCTGGAGCCGGAAGAAGAATACATGCTGGCCAAGCGCTGGGTCGAAAAGCAGGACACCGAGGCGGCGCATAAAATGGTGACGTCGCACCTGCGTCTGGCCGCCAAAATCGCCATGGGCTACCGCGGCTACGGTCTGCCGCAGGCCGAGGTGATCTCGGAAGCCAATGTGGGCCTGATGCAGGCGGTCAAACGGTTTGACCCGGAAAAGGGATTCCGTCTGGCGACCTATGCGATGTGGTGGATTCGCGCCTCGATCCAGGAATACATCCTGCGGTCGTGGTCTTTGGTGAAGCTGGGTACGACCTCGGCTCAGAAGAAGCTTTTTTTCAACCTGCGCAAAGCCAAGGCACGCATCGGTGCCTTGGAAGAAGGTGACCTGCGCCCGGAAAACGTCACGCAGATCGCGAATGATCTGGGTGTGACCGAAGAAGAAGTGATCAGCATGAACCGCCGGATGTCCGGTGGCGATGCCTCGCTGAACGCCACGGTTGGGTCCGAAGGCGAAGGCACGATGCAATGGCAGGATTGGCTGGAAGACGAAGATGCCGATCAGGCCGGTGACTATGAAGCCCGCGATGAGTTGGAAGCGCGGCGTGAGCTATTGGCGGCCGCTTTGGATGTGCTGAATGACCGGGAAGAGGACATTCTGACCCAACGCCGCCTGATGGATCAGCCCGTCACGCTTGAGGAACTGAGCACGCAATATCACGTCAGCCGCGAGCGTATTCGCCAGATTGAGGTGCGCGCTTTCGAGAAGCTGCAGAAAAAGATGCGTGAGCTTGCGCGCGAAAAAGGAATGCTGGGCGCTGCCTGATTGGCCTGCTTTCCCAATCATCAAACCGGCCTGATCCTCGTCAGGCCGGTTTTCTCGCGTATAGGTGACTGTGACA
Organism: Ruegeria sp. F11; assembly: GCF_056533855.1. NCBI lineage: Bacteria > Pseudomonadati > Pseudomonadota > Alphaproteobacteria > Rhodobacterales > Roseobacteraceae > Ruegeria > Ruegeria sp. F11. Next base: position 121,904 of record NZ_JBQFOW010000010.1, read on the forward strand.
GGCATGACAGACGGGCCTGCTCTTGGTAAAACGCTGGAAATCCGATAGCGCTAACGATGCGCGCAGCCAGCACAACAGAGGGACGATCATGCAAAAACCGGTTCAGTGGGGCATCCTTGGGGCCTCGAAATTCGCGCGCGAGCAAATGGCACCCGCCATCCACGCGGCCCACGGTGCCCGTTTGGCCGGGCTTGCCACGTCCGACCCGGCCAAGGCCGAACCATTTCTGCAGTTTTGTCCGGATTTGGATGTCTATGACAGCTATGACGCGTTGCTTGCTGACCCGGCAATCGACGCGGTCTATATCCCGCTGCCAAATCACCTGCATGTGGAATGGAGCTTGAAGGCGCTCGAGGCCGGCAAGCACGTTCTATGCGAAAAACCGATGACGATGCGCGCGGATGAATTTGATGCCCTGATCGCCAAGCGAGATCAAACCGGCCTGCTGGCGGCAGAGGCATATATGATCGTGCACCACCCCCAATGGCAACTGGCGCGCAAGTTGATTGCTGATGGGGCCATTGGCAAGCTGGTGCATGTGACCGGCGTGTTCAGCTATGACAACCGTGCGGATACGGGCAACATCCGCAACCGCCCGGAAACCGGCGGTGGCGGGCTGCGCGATATCGGCGTGTATGTGATCGGCAGCGCAAGGTTCGCAACGGGGCAGGAGCCCGCCCAAGTCACCGGCGCAATCCGGTGGGAGAATGATGTGGACGTCTTCACCGAAATCCGGGCGCGGTTCTCCGATTTCACCTATTCGGCTTACGTCTCGACCCGGATGCACCCGCATCAGGAGATGGAGTTTCACGGCGAAGGCGGCGTGATCCGCCTGACCGCGCCCTTCAACGCGCGTGTCTTTGGCGAGGCACGAGTGGAACTGCACCGTCCGGGGCTGGAACTGCAGGTCACACGTTTTCCAGGCGACGACCATTATAAGCTGCAGGTCGAAGCTTTCTGCCAGTCTGTCCGCGAGGGCACCGATTATCCGTGCCCGCTGGAATTCACACGCGGGACGCAGGAGATGATTGATCGCGTGTTCGACGGCGCGGTTTCGCTGTAACTTGCCCGATCCCGTGCGACCTGTGTATCCTGTCCGCCACCGATGCAAGGAGACAAGGCATGGCGGGCGGATGGGCGCGTGATGGCGCGGTAAGCGAACAGATCGAGGCGTCGATTTCGGACGAACTGGCGCGGATGCAGGCGCAGAAGCGACCCGTTGGCGAAAGCCTGACCCATTGTGCGGAATGCGAAGAACCCATTCCCGAAAAGCGCCGCATGGCCCTGCCGGGCGTGAAGTTGTGTCTGGATTGCCAGCAGGAACGTGACAGCGCGTTCAAGACGCGCGCAGGCATCAACCGGCGCGGATCGAAGGATAGCCAGCTTAAGTGAACGGCTGAGGGGCGTCGTGACACAGAACTCCGCAAAACGTGCGCCGCTTCTGCAGAACGGATTGTTTCTGGGATTTGCTGCGGCGTTTTTGTGGGGGACACATTCGGTCATTGTTCGGTATCTGACCGGTGATCTGGGCGGAATGCAGATCGCCGTGACCCGCTTGTTTATCGCGGCCTTGGCGATGTTCTGCATACTGCGCGTGATGCGCGCGCCGGTCTCCGTTCAGTTTCGGGATGGCAATTTTCGCCTCGCGGTTCTGGCGACCGTCGTGAACTATGTGCTGTTCCATGTCGGGCTGGAACATACCGGAGCCGCCAACGCGATGGTGCTGGAAAACACGGCCCCGTTCTTCGTGCTTCTGTTCCTCTATTTCTTCGCCGACACGCCCGTCACACGGATCGAAGTGCTGGCAACCGTGCTGGCCATCTTCGGCGTTTTCCTGACCGTTTTCAGAGACTTCCAAGGCGGAGGTGAACCGCTTTTCGGCGACATTTTGGAAATCGGCGCGGGGTTCAGCTGGGCGGCGTTTCTGATCGCCAGCAGTCGCGCGATGAAAGCCTCGCAATCAACGGCAGAGCGGTTGAATTTCCTGTTCGGCATATTCCTGTGCTCGGGCGTTCTGCTGGTGCCATTGGCCCTGTTTTCGATGCAGATGCCGACGGCCAACGACGTGGTTTTCCTGTTGCTTCTGGGAATCCTGCCGACCGCGCTGGCCTATTACCTGTGGTACGAGGCCGCTGCGCGTGTCTCGACCCTGACCGCGACGTTGATGTTCGCGGCGTCAGTGGTGTTTACGTTTATCAACTCGGCGCTGTTTCTGGGGGCCGCAATCACGCCGATTGCGGCCTTCGGGGCGGCGCTGATCGTGGCCGCCGTGTTCCTGACGACCAAAAGCCAGAAGTGATCAGCCTTCCATTGCTTCCAATTCGTCAATAAAGCCCGAGATCATCGACAGGCCCTTGTCCCAGAATTTGGGATCGCTGGCATCCAGGCCGAAGGGGGCCAGAAGCTCCTTGTGGTGCTTGGAACCACCGGCTCGCAGCATGTCGAAATACTTATCCTCGAACCCGTCTGCGCCGCTTTCGTAAACGGAATAAAGCGCGTTCACGAGGCCATCGCCGAAGGCATAAGCGTAGACGTAGAAAGGCGAGTGGACGAAGTGGGGGATATAGGCCCAGAACGTCTCGTACCCCTCCATGAATTCGAATGCGGGGCCAAGGCTTTCGGCCTGAACGCTCATCCAAAGGGCGTTGATGTCGTCGGGGGTCAACTCGCCTTCACGACGGGCGGCATGTAGCTTGCATTCGAAGTCATAGAACGCGATCTGGCGGACGACCGTGTTGATCATATCCTCGACCTTACCGGCCAGCAGCACCTTGCGCTGTTCCGGGGTTTCGGCCTGTTCCAGCATTTTACGGAAGGTCAGCATTTCGCCAAAGACCGAAGCGGTCTCGGCCAGTGTCAGAGGCGTCGATGACAGCATCTCACCCTGATCAGCGGCAAGAACCTGATGCACGCCGTGGCCCAATTCATGCGCCAGGGTCATCACATCGCGTGGCTTGCCCAGATAGTTGAGCATGACATAGGGGTGAACGTCGGTGACGGTTGGATGCGCAAACGCGCCCGGAGCCTTGCCCGGCTTCACGGCGGCATCAATCCAGCCTTTGGTGAAGAAGGGCGTTGCGATTTCGCCCATACGCGGATCGAAGGCGTTATAGGCGTCCATCACCGTTTTCTCGGCTTCGGTCCAATTGACAACGCGAGTGTCTTCCATCGGCAGGGGCGCGTTGCGGTCCCAGACCTGCATGACGTCCAGGCCCAGCCATTTGCGCTTTAGCTCATAGTAGCGATGGCTCAGCTTGGGGTAGGCGGCGACAACGGCCTCGCGCAGGGCCTCGACCACTTCGGGTTCGACGTCGTTCGACAAGTGGCGGCCGGTTTGCGCTGTTGGCATGTTGCGCCAGCGATCGACGATTTCCTTTTCTTTGGCTTGCGTGTTGTGCACACGGGCAAAGGTTTTGACGTTGTCCTGAAACACGCTGGCCAGTTCGCGCGCGGCAGCTTCGCGTTTGCTGCGGTCCTGTTCGGTCAGCAGGTTCAGGGTGCCCTCGATGTTCAACTCCTGATCGTCAACGGTAAAGGTCAGCCCCGCGATGGTTTCGTCGAACAGGCGTTCCCAAGCATCCCCCACGACGCCGAGATCGTGCAGGAATTTCTCCAACTCATCAGACAGTTGATAAGGTTTCATCGCGCGGATGCGGCGGAACACCGGTTCATAGCGGGCAAGGTCCGCATTCGCATCGAAATGCGATTTCAGTACATCGTCGTCGATCCGGTTGATCTCGAGCGTGAAGAACACCAAGGGAGTGGTGAAGATGGTGATCTTTTCCTGCATGTCCGACAGGAACTTTGCGCGCTCGGCATCCGTGGTCAGTTGATAATATCGCAGGCCAGCGAAAGACATGATCCGCCCGGCGATGGCGTTGATTTTTTCGTTGCGCTGGACACAGGTCAGCAGGCCCGCCGCATCCAAATCAGCCAGCTTGCCTTCGTAGTCTGCGGCAAACGAGGCGCACTCACCCTCAAGCCACTCCAGATCGCGCGAGATTTCAGGTGCGTCTTCCCCGGTGTAGAGATCGCTCAGATCCCATTCCGGCAGGTTGCCCAGATTGTCGGCACCGCCGACGGCGTTTGCATCACGAATGGGAAAGGGAAGGTCGCGCATGGATCACCTTTTGAAGATTGTTTGGCAAACATCTAGGGCTGGCGCGCCCGGATCACAAGCGGCCAGAGCCTGTCGCAATGATCAGCGCGACAGCGCGGGCTCGGGCGCGCCGTTGGATTGGTTGGCCAGAAAGTGCGCCGCCAACTGATCAAGCACCGGTCCACGAACGTCGGGTCCCTCCATCAGCACCTCGTGTTCGCCGTCGGGAATCTCGACCAGATTGCCTTTGGGCCAACTGGCCATGCGCGCCCGGATCGCCTTGCGGTCGACGATCTGTTCGTGACTGCCCATGAAGGTCAGACAGGGAACATCGGGCGCAGGTTGTTCGATCAACCAGGCACATTCGTCCAGAGATTCGCGCAGCCACAGGTTCGACGGCGCGCCAAGTGCCAGTTCGGGATGGGCAGTCAGCTGATCCTGCATCATCCTGTACATCTCAGGATCACGTGTCAGCACATTGCCGTCAAAGGGCTGCGACAGGACATAGCTTTCCAGCGTTGTCGTCGGAGGCGTCCATTGCCCCATACCCAGCGCCGTGCCCCAATAGGCCGTCACCCGGCTAAGCGGCTTCATGATCGGGGTGAAGAAAATACCCCACATCGGGCCGGTAAAGGCGCAGGCCGCGAAGCATTTGTGTTCGATCACTGCCCTCAGACCGATTGCACCGCCCATCGAATGCCCGACGACATACCACGGCTGGGGCAGGTCAAGTTCGGTGGCCAGATCAAGCACCGCTTGAACATCGCGTTGGTAGTCGGGGAAGTGATCGACATGGCCGATACGCGGATCATCCAGCAGCCGGTCCGCCAGCCCCTGTCCGCGCCAGTCGACAGCCAGCGTCGCAAACCCACGCTTTACGAATTCGGCGGCCGTGCTGCCGTATTTCTCAACGTATTCCGTGCGACCGGGAAACAGCATCACCGTGCCGTTTGCCGCGCCCTCGGGCAACCAGTGGCCCACGCGAATGCGTTTGTCGTCCGAGGTGCGCAGCCAATGCGCTGCGCCCCCGGCGGGGCCGCCGGCAATGGCTTCGAACAAGGGGGCCGGCGACAGGTCCATCAGGCCAGCACCGAGGCAAGCTTCATGGCGATCCCCATGTCTCCGTCCACGCTCAGCTTGCCGGACATGAAGGCGCCGGTTGGGTTCATCTCTCCGCTCAGGATTTGCTCGAACGTGTCGGCGTCCGCGCTCAGGGTCACGTCGGCTTCGTCGTCGCTGACGCGTGCGCCGTCGGCATCCAGCACGATATTGCCCAGATCGGTAATGGCAAACCGGGCCGAGGCGTCGAAAGCGCCGCTTTCGAGTTTTTCGTTCAGAGCAGCCGCCGCCTTTTCAAGAGTCACGCTCATGGTCTTCCTCACAGTTGTTTCTTGCGTCGTGAATGGACATCCTCTGTCTCGACGCTAAAGTGATGCTTGTTATGAGCATTGCAAGCACCAATCTCAAAGGTATCGTTGCGGCAACCGCAGTCCTAGTCATGTTTTCCACCAGTTGCATGGCGCAAGAGGCGGATTCCCGGGATGAGGGTGCGCTTTTGCAGCAATTGCAGGAATCGACCCCCGAACAGGCCATCGGGATCGAACGGCAGTTGAAAGCATTGTGGTCACTGTCGGGCTCTGCCTCGGCGGATTTGTTGCTGGAACGCGGGCGCGAGGCGATGGAAGATGGCGATATGGACGCGGCGCTGGATCACTTTACTGCGCTGACGGATCACGCGCCTGATTTCGCCGAAGGATGGCACGCGCGGGCGTCAGTATTTTTCGGGATCGAACGGTTCGGCATGGCCGCCGCCGATCTGGAATATGCACTGACCCTGAACCCGAATAATTTTGAGGCGATTTACGGCCTCGGCCTGATTTTCGAAATTCTGGACAAGCCCGAGCAGGCGTATGGTGCCTATGAGCGCGCGCTGGCTATACATCCCCACTATGAAGAAGTAACCAATGCCGTGAATCGACTGAAGCCTCAGGTCGAGGGCGCTGCGCTCTAAGATCCGGGGCAGGGGGCAAAGGTGAGCGGGTCATCCCGAATCGTGGCCGTACTTGGCCCGACCAACACAGGCAAAACCCATTACGCGATCGAGCGGATGCTGGGGTATCGGACCGGCGTGATCGGCCTGCCGCTGCGGCTGCTGGCGCGCGAGGTCTATGACAAGATCGTCGCCATCCGCGGGCCCTCGGTCGTGGCGCTGGTGACGGGTGAGGAGCGTATCGTACCGCCGCGCACTCAGTATTGGGTCTGCACGGTCGAGGCGATGCCCGAGGGCATGGGCGCGGATTTCGTGGCTATCGACGAAATCCAGCTGTGCGCAGATCCCGAACGCGGCCATGTCTTCACCGATCGCCTGCTGCGTATGCGCGGCACGCATGAGACGCTGTTTCTGGGTGCTGACACCATGCGCGGCGCAATCGCCGCGCTGGTGCCCGAGGCGCAGTTCGTGCGGCGCGAGCGGATGTCGCAACTGGTCTATTCCGGTTCGAAGAAAATCAGCCGGATGCCCGCGCGCAGCGCCATCGTCGGCTTCTCGGTCGACAACGTCTATGCCATTGCCGAGCTGTTGCGTCGACAAAAGGGCGGGGCGGCTGTGGTCATGGGCGCGCTCAGCCCGCGCACCCGGAACGCGCAGGTCGATCTCTATCAGAATGGCGAGGTCGACTATCTGGTCGCCACCGACGCCATCGGCATGGGCCTGAACCTTGATGTGGACCATGTGGCGTTTTCATCGCTGACCAAGTTCGACGGGCGGCGGATGCGCGCCTTGGCCCCCAACGAACTGGCGCAAATCGCCGGGCGGGCCGGGCGCGGCATGTCGGATGGTACCTTCGGCGTGACCGGAGAGGCGCCTCCGCTGGATGAAGGTACGGCGCAAGCGATCATGGACAGCCGCTTTACGCCGATGAAAAAGCTGAATTGGCGGAATGCTGCTTTGCGGTTCGGTTCGGTTGACGCGCTGATAGACTCGTTAGAGGTCAGCCCTAACAGCGAACATCTGATCAAAGCGCGGCCCGCCGACGACCTGAATGCGCTAAAATCGCTCTCGCAAGTGACCGAGGTGATGGCCCGCGCCAGCGACCCGCAATCGGTGCGTCTGCTGTGGGATGTCTGCCGAATCCCCGATTTTCGTGGTATCAGCCACGCCGAACACGCCAGCCTGCTGGAAGTGATCTATGGCCACCTGCATGAACGCGGGTCCATACCTGATGAATTCATGGCGCGGCAAATCCGCCGGATCGACCGAACAGATGGGGATATTGATGCGCTCTCCAAACGGCTGGCATATATTCGCACCTGGACATATGTTGCGCAGCGAAATGGCTGGGTGCGTGACGAATCCCATTGGCGTGACGAAACGCGCACTGTAGAAGACAGGCTGTCGGACGCTCTGCATGACCGTTTGACCCAACGATTTGTGGACCGGCGCACATCCGTGTTGCTGCGCCGGCTCAAACAGAAGGAGGCCCTTTTGGCCGAAGTAAATGACAAGGGTGAAGTGACCGTCGAAGGCGAATTCGTCGGTCGTCTGGAAGGGTTCCGGTTTATCCCGGACAAAGCCGCGCAGGGGACCGAGGCGAAAGCCTTGAAATCCGCGTCTTTGCAAGCACTCGCACCGCAATTCCATCTGCGTGCCGACCGCTTCTATAACGCGCCCGATACCGAAATTGATTTCACCGATCAGGGTGGCCTGATGTGGGGCGAATATGCCGTCGGCAAGCTGGTTGCCGGGGCAGAACCGCTCAAGCCGCTGGTCGAGGTTTTTGTGGATGAAGCCGCAGGGCCGGACGTCGAACAGAAAGTGCAACGTCGCCTGCAGCATTTCATCGACCGCAAGGTGGCTGCCCTGTTCGAGCCGCTGTTGAACCTGTCGCGCGACGAGGAACTGACCGGTCTTGCCAAGGGCTTTGCCTTCCGCATGGTCGAAGCGCTGGGCGTGCTGCCGCGCGCGCAGGTCGCGCAAGAGGTAAAGGATCTGGATCAGGACGCCCGCGGCGCGCTGCGCAAGCATGGCATCCGGTTCGGCCAGTTCACCATCTTCATGCCTCTGCTGCTGAAACCCGCGCCGACGCGTCTGCGTCTGGTGTTGTGGGCGCTGTCGGGCGGTCTGCAGGAATTCCCCGAAGCGCCGCCTCCGGGTCTGGTCACCGTGCCTGTCGCCAAGGATGCGCCGCAGGGCTATGACACCATGTGCGGCTACCGCGATGCAGGCGAGCGGTCTATCCGCATCGATATGCTGGAACGTCTGGCCGACATGCTGCGTGCCGAAGACAGCCGGGGCGGGTTCGAAGCCAAGGCCGATATGCTTTCGATCACTGGCATGACGCTGGAACAGTTCGCCGACCTGATGCAGGGCTTGGGCTACAAGGCCGAGCGTGGTGAGCGTGAAAAGGTCAAGGCCGCACCGGTCGAACAACCTGCCGCAGAAGCGTCCGAGCAACCTGCCGTCGAAGAAACCCCGGCAGACGCCGTTGCGACGGAAGAGGAGAGCGTACCCGCCGAGGCGCCAGCCGAGGCCACCGAAAGCACCGAGGCGGCAGCCGAGGCCCCCGCAACGGAACCTGCATCGGACGAGCCCGAGGTCGAGGTGTTCTATACCTTCACATGGGGTCGCCAGCGCCAGCAAAACCGTGGCCCGCGCCGTGAACAGGGGCAGGGCAAGGGCAAGCCGCGCGGGAAACCTCAGGGTAAGCCGCAGGGTAAGAAGGGCGGCAAGCCTCAGGGTGCCAAGTCGTTCTCGTCGCGGCATCCGAAGAAGGAAAAGGCCATCGATCCCGACAACCCGTTTGCCGCCGCGCTGATGGGTCTGAAGGACGGCAACTAAAAGCCGATGGCCGAGGCCAAGCTGCGGATCGACAAATGGTTGTGGCAGGCGCGTTTCTTCAAGACCCGTAGCCTGGCAGCCAAACAGGTCAGCGGCGGCCATGTCCGGCTGAACGGAAACCGGGTGCTGAAACCGGCGCAGGCGGTGGCCCCCGGCGACGTTCTGACCTTTCCGCAAGGCCGGATCGTCCGTGTTGTCCGGATCGAAGCACTGGGCGCGCGGCGCGGCCCGGCCCCCGAGGCGCAGGCCTTGTACTTCGATATGACCGAAAAACAGGACGTACCGCCCAGGAATCCGGGATTTGAGGGAAAAGGTCGTCCGACCAAGAAAGAACGGCGTGCGCTTGATCTTTCTCGCACCCCAAAGGGGTGATCTTCTCTTGAAGAGGCGGGCAGACTGAATTAGCTAAACGCCCAAAGCGCAAACGGGAAATCCAAAATGACCTATGTTGTCACCGAAAACTGCATTGGCTGCAAATACACCGACTGTGTTGAGGTATGCCCGGTGGACTGTTTCTACGAAGGCGAGAACACGCTGGTCATTCACCCCGACGAATGCATCGACTGCGGCGTCTGCGAACCCGAATGCCCCGCCGACGCGATCCGCCCCGACACCGAGCCGGGGATGGAGCAGTGGGTCGAGTTCAACCGGAAATACTCGGAAATGTGGCCGGTGATCATCACCAAGAAAGACCCCTTGCCCGAAGCCGAGGAACGCGATGGCGAAGAAGGCAAGATGGAGAAGTATTTCTCGGAAGCGCCGGGCGAAGGCGGGTAAGCGATTCGCACCTAAATTTTAAAGTGAAATTTGAGCGATGCGTGGCTAGAACATTGAAAACGCTTAATATTCACCCATCTGCGAAAGTGCGAACTTTCAGGTGTCGTATTTTTGTGATATAATCACTCCCACATGATGACCAAAATTGGGATGCACTCCGTAAGTATGCTCACTTTGGAGTTCTGAATTTGTGACAATACCACCGCCTGACGGGGCTGAAAAAGTCCCCGCACGTGGTGTTTTTGTCGCCTGCGTTCCAAACTGTAACCAAGGATAAAACTGAATGACAAAGTCGAAAAAGCTTGAGTTCCGCCCGAACGACTATGTTGTCTACCCCGCCCATGGCGTGGGTCAGATCATCTCGATCGAAGAACAGGACGTCGCAGGCTTCACGCTCGAGCTGTTTGTCATCTCGTTTGAGAAAGACAAAATGACCCTGCGCGTGCCGACCAACAAGGTGACTGAAAGCGGCCTGCGCTCGCTCAGCTCACCGGATGTGATCAGCCAAGCGATGAAGACGCTGAAGGGCAAGGCCAAGGTGAAGCGCGCCATGTGGTCGCGCCGGGCGCAGGAATATGAACAAAAGATCAACTCGGGCGATCTGATCTCGATTGCCGAAGTGGTCCGCGACCTGCACCGCACCGACGACCAGCGCGAGCAGAGCTATTCCGAGCGTCAGCTTTATGAAGCCGCGCTGGAACGCCTGACCCGCGAAGTTGCCGCCGTATCTGGCGCGGGCGAGATTTCGGCTGCCAAGCAGGTGGATGAGGTTCTGACCTCGCGCGCCGCTTAAGAGCTAACACATTGCATCAAGGGCCGTCCCCTGCGGGGCGGCCCTTTTTCGTGGCTTGGTGAAACCCGCATTTGGCGCTAATTTTCCTGTAGCCAAAGGCGGATACATGGCCAGGATAAAGCAAACCGTTAAGTTTCTGTACGTCGCGCATGAACCGGTTTCGGTCTGGTTCCGCTATGGGCTGATCCTGTTTGATGCGGTGTCGATTGTGTTTTTCGTGGCCACGGCGAATATTCCACATGGTCCGGGGATCACCCTTGCCAGCCTGTGCATCGGAGCCGTAATCCTACTGGATTTTTCGGCCCGCATGTGGATTGCGAAAGATCGCTGGAAGCTATTGCGGCAGATTTACACGCTAGCGGATATCGTGGTGATCGCCTCGCTGATCCTCGATCCGTTTTTGACCGGGAATCTTGCGTTTCTGCGCATCCTGCGGGCCTTGCGCCTGATCCACTCCTACCACCTACTCAGGGACCTGCGGCGGGACAGCAGCTTTTTCCGCACCCACGAAGACGCGGTGATCGCGGCGATCAATCTGTTGGTGTTTGTCTTTGCAACTTCGACGGCGGTTTTGGTGTTCTTCGTTCCCGAAGACAGCCAAACGCCCTATATCGACGCGTTGTACTTCACGATGGCAACACTTACGACGACAGGGTTCGGAGACATAACTCTGGCCTCCCCCGCAGGTAAGCTGTTCTCCGTCTTTATCATGGTGGTCGGCGTCGCCCTGTTCGTGCGGCTGGCGCAGGCGATCTTCATGCCGCAGAAGGTGCGCCACAAGTGCCCAAGCTGCGGGTTGTATCGGCACGACCCGGACGCGGTGCATTGCAAACATTGCGGGCACACTCTGCGGATTGAGACGGGCGGGGCGTCCTAAATCTGGGCGCTGATGGCCAGCAGAAAGGCGATTTCGGACAGTTGCTGCGCAGCGCCTAGGATGTCTCCGGTCTGACCGCCGATTTTCTTTCGTGCGACCCATGTCAGGATGCCAACGGCTAAGGTGGCGGCAAGAGCTGCTTTCACGGCCAGAGTTCCGCAAAGAATAGCTGCGATCAAGACGGCCAATCCCAGTGAAACGCCAACCGAAGCCCAGCGCGGAGTGCCAACCGAATGGCTCAGGCCCGAATTGCGGGCATTCGGCAAAGAGGCCATCAAAACCGGCATCAGGGCCCGAGAAAACACGCAAGCGGCCAGAACCGCCCAGATCGGTCCGGTCGCCAAGACCGCAGCAATGGCGGCGACGCGGAGAAGCTGCGAGATCAGCAAGGCAAGCACGCCATAGGTTCCGATATGGCTGTCCTTCATGATTTCTAAACGGCGTTCTGGGGTAAACCCGCCCCAGAGGCCATCGAATGTGTCGGCTAGGCCATCTTCATGCATCGCGCCGGTCGTCAGCATCAGAACGGCAACCACTAGAACGGCTGCGGCAAAGGGCGACAAATATGCATCAGCCAACCAACCCGTCAGGCAGGCCAACCCGCCCACAACCAAGCCCACCACTGGAAAAACCCAGACCGCCTGCGCCTGCCGAGCAAAGACCCGCTCGGGCAGCCGGGGCAGGGGCAGGCGGGTCAGCAGAACCAGCGCCAGCGGGATGTCCCACGCGGAAAAGGGTTTGGTGTCGTTTTTATGCACTCCCGCGCCTTTCGGGGTCTTGTCGGTTTGGTTGCTTCGGTTAAACACACAGGACCACTCTGATGCAATGAGGCTTTGGATGCTGCCCGAACTTAATGATTTGAAGACCTTCCGTGATGCGTTGACAACCGCTCCGGGTCCGGATGAAGCTGCGCTGAGCGGCGCGGCGGACCGAAACGGGCAATTGACCAAACCTCCGGGCGCGTTGGGGCGGCTCGAGGATTTGGCGATCTGGTACGCCGGTTGGCGCGGGGATGCGCGGCCTCAGATCACCGCGCCGCAGGTCATCGTGTTTGCGGGCAACCACGGCGTCACGGCGCAGGGCGTTTCCGCCTTTCCGCCCGAGGTCACGGTACAGATGGTGATGAACTTTCAACACGGCGGTGCGGCGATCAACCAGTTGGCCAAGTCGGCCGATGCGAAGATGGACGTGCACGCGCTCGACTTGGACCGGCCGACCGCAGACTTCACCCAATCCCCCGCGATGAGCGAAGAGGAGTTCCTGGACGCCCTGCGCACCGGTTGGCAGGCCGTTGACCCCGGGTCCGACCTGTTGGTGGTTGGCGAGATGGGGATCGGCAACACGACCCCCGCCGCCGCGATTGCCTGCGCGTTGTTTGGTGGTGAGGCCGCCGACTGGACCGGGCGCGGCACTGGCGTCGACGATGCGGGGCTAGCCAACAAGACCCGCGTCGTGGCCGAGGGCGTGGCTCTGCACGGCGGGTCGGACGACGGGCTGGACATCCTGCGTTGCCTCGGCGGGCGCGAGATTGCAGCAATGGCGGGGGCCATTGCCGCAGCGCGGGTCCTGCGCATCCCGGTCATTTTGGACGGGTTCATCTGCTCGGCGGCGGCGGCCTGCCTTGCGCAGATGTCGGACAGTGCGCTGGATCACGCCATAGCAGGCCATCAAAGCGCTGAAGGGGCCCATGGGGCGGTTCTGGCTCGGTTGGGCAAGGAACCCCTGCTGAACCTCGGCCTGCGCCTTGGCGAAGGCTCGGGCGGGGCGCTTGCGATCAACATTCTAAAAAGCGCCGTTGCCTGCCATTCGGGCATGGCCACCTTTGCCGAGGCAGGTGTGTCTGACGGCTGATTGCCGACCCTGACCGGGGCAAGCGCGCCGGTCAGGCTGACTTTTTGGCGTGTTCCTCCGCCAGCTCAAGCAGCGCCGTTTCCAGATCTTTCTCCAACCGTCGGGCGCGGTCGATATACTTCTTGTTCTCAGCAGTTGGCAGGCCCGGCACCCAAAGCTCGGCCAGTTCGCGGACCGAAGTCCGGTCGTGATGATAAAACGTCTGCTCGGCCTGCGCGGCTTCGTATTCGCTCAGCCCGATGTTTTCCAGAACGTAGCGGCCAGCCCGTAGAGAACTGTCGAACATCTCGCGCACAATGTCGTTCGCGCCTGCCTGATACAGCTCGTACACATGGGTGCGGTCGTGGGCGCGCGCGATGATGTGCAGATCGCGCCGCTGGCGGCGCGCGTAGCTGACCAGCCGGGTGACCTGAGTGCGATCGTCCATGGCTGCCACCAGGACGGATGCTTTTTCAAGCCCCGCGGCGCGCAGCAGTTCGGGCCGTGTGGGATCGCCAAGGAACCCTTTGACGCCAAATCGGCGCATCAGTTGGATTGTCTCGATGTCGTGGTCCAGAACGATGGTTTTGAACCCGCTGGCACGCACCAGTCGGTTGACGATCTGGCCGAACCGCCCGATCCCCGCGATGATCACCGGCCCTTTTTCGTCGATCTCGTCCGGTTCCACCTCGGACGTCACCTCGCCAATTTTCCGGGATAGAAGATCAAAGAGGATGAACAGCAACGGAGTGATCAGCATCGTCAGCGCGATGATCATCAGCAGTTTCTGCGACAAATCCCGGGGGATAACGTTCTGTTGCATCGAAAACGCCAGTAGGACGAAACCGAACTCACCCGCCTGCGCCAGCCCCAGCGTAAACAGCCAGTGATCGCGGCCCCGCAGCTTGAAGGCCTTGCCGACCAGAAACAGGATGATCCCCTTGGCCAGAATGACCAGCAGGGCCAGACCGATCAAATCAAACGGGTCGTTGAAGAAATAGGCAACGTTGATTCCGGCCCCGACGGTGATGAAGAACAGCCCGAGAAACAGCCCTTTGAAGGGTTCAAGGTCGCTTTCCATCTCGTGCCGGAATTCCGAGTTGGCCAGAACGACGCCAGCCAGGAACGCGCCCAACGCGGGCGACAGGCCCACCAGCGTCATCAGGAATGAGATACCGACCACAATCATCAAGGCCAGCGCCGTATACATCTCGCGCAGGTGTGTGGCGTGGATGAACCGGAACAGCGGTCGGGTCAAGTAGATGCCCGCCAGAATGACAAAGGCTACGGCGGCGAGGGTGACCAGTGTCACCGCCCATCCCGGCAGCCCTTCGACCAGCGACAGGCTGTGATGAGCCGCGCCGTGATGATCGTCACCGGCTCCGCGGTCGATTGAGCCATCGGCCTGAATATGCGGCATCGCGGGCAGGGCTAGCAGGGGCAGGAACGCCAGAATTGGAATAACCGCAATATCCTGCGTCAACAGAACAGAGAAGGTCGCGCGTCCGCCATTGGTCTGCATCAACCCCTTTTCGGACAGGGTCTGTAACACAATCGCCGTTGACGACAGCGACAAGGTCAGCCCCACCGCCAGCGCGACGGACCACGGGTGGTTTGCGTACATCGCCACGGCAGCGATGACGGCGGTGGACAGGGCGACCTGCAGACCGCCAAGGCCCAGCAGCCTGTCGCGCATGTCCCACAAGGCGCGTGGCTCAAGTTCCAGTCCGATCAGGAACAGCATCATCACGACGCCAAACTCGGCGACGTGCTGCAATTCCTCGGTTTCGGCACCGACCAGCCCCAGGACCGGCCCGATGATGATACCGGCGGCCAGATAGCCCAGCACCGACCCCAGCCCCAGACGCGCCGAAAGGGGTACGGCGATCACGGCGGCGGCCAGATAGATCGAAGCCTGATAAAGGAACTCGTCCATGTTTTTCCTCTTGCGCCGGTCAGGTTGGCAGGGGGGCGTCTCGTTTAAGCTGGTCCATCACGATCTGGCTTTGGACACGTGCAACAGCAGGATGCGGCAGGATCACCTGATGAAGCAAGCTGTTGAGGGCGGAAAGATCATCGCAATAGACATGCAGCAGGTAATCTGCCTCACCCGTCATCGTCCAGGCGCTGGTGATTTCCGGTCGGGTGTCGACCATGCGGGCGAAACTGGCCGATTGCTCGGGGCCATGAGTGCCCAGATGGACCTGAATGAACCCCTGTACGTGCAGCCCCAGTTTCAGGGGGTCAAGCCGCGCGGCATAGCCGGTGATGTATCCTTCGGCCTCAAGCCGTTGCCGCCGTCGTCCGGCCTGACTGGGCGACAGGTTCAGCATCTCGCCCAACTGATGCGCCGTCAGATGGGCATTCTTCTGCAAGGCTGAAAGAAGATGCGTGTCTGTGGCGTCAAGCATATGCGGCGTATTCCCGTATTTTTATCTTCGTGTGCGAGATTTGCGCGTCTACCCAGAGTTTACAGGAAAACAATGCGCAGAAAAAGCGTTGGATAAGGCGTATTTTGGAATCAGCAAAGAATTTCCTGTTCGAAAGGAGGCACCCATGGGTCCTTTCCCGCATAACGCCCCAAAATCCGTCATCAGTGACGAAAACCCCGCCGGAACCGATGGCTTTGAGTTTGTCGAATTCGCACATCCCGAGCCTCAGGAATTGCGCGACCTGTTCGCCAAGATGGGGTTCGAGCTGGTGGCCCACCACAAACAGAATCCTGCTGTAGAGCTTTGGCAGCAGGGTGATGTCACCTACATCTTGAACGCGGACCCGAACAGCTTCGCTGACAAGTTCGTGGCCGAGCACGGCCCCTGCGCCCCGTCGATGGGGTGGCGCGTCGTGGATGCGCAAAAGGCCTATGAGCATGCGGTATCGAAAGGGGCCGAGCCTTATGACGCCGCCGACAAGACCATGGATGTGCCAGCGATTAAGGGCATTGGCGGGTCGCTGATCTATTTCATCGATCAGTACTATGACACCTCGCCCTATAACCAAGAGTTCGACTGGATCAAGCAGTCCAAACCGCGGGGTGAAGGGTTCTACTACCTCGATCACCTGACCCACAATGTCTACAAAGGCAACATGGACAAGTGGTTCAAGTTCTACGGCGACCTGTTCAACTTCCGTGAAATCCGCTTCTTCGACATTCAGGGCAAGTTCACCGGGCTGTTTAGCCGTGCTCTGACCTCGCCTTGTGGCCGCATTCGCATTCCGATCAATGAAGATCGCGGTGAGACGGGCCAGATCGTGTCGTACCTGAAGAAATACAAGGGTGAGGGCATTCAGCACATCGCGGTTGGCAGCGAGGATATCTATGCCTCGACCGATGCCATCGCTGAAAACGGGCTGAAATTCATGCCGGGTCCCAATCAGGCCTATTACGACATGTCGACTGAGCGTGTGACGGACCATGAAGAGCCGCTGGACCGGATGATGAAGCACGGCATTCTGATCGACGGCGAAGGCGTCGTGGATGGGGGGGAGACGCGGATTTTGCTGCAGATCTTCTCGAAAACCGTGATCGGACCGATCTTCTTCGAATTCATTCAGCGCAAGGGCGATGATGGGTTCGGCGAGGGGAACTTTCAGGCCCTGTTCGAATCCATCGAACGGGAACAGATCGAAACCGGTGAGATTTCGGCGGCCTGAAGCCACAACTCCGGCGCGCAGACCAGCTCTGCGCGCCCTTTTTTCACAGTTAGCTACGCGGCATGGACAGGGTCACGTTGCGGCCCTTTTTCTGATACCGCAATTCGCTGTCGCTGATGGCAATTACCTTGCCGCCATCCAAACGATCCCCGATTTTCAGTTTTTTGTACCGTCCACTGGGCAGGCGTACCAAGGCGCGCCGGTTGGCCGGGGTGCCATAGACGCCGATCAGGTTCAGCCTGCGCAGGTTCAGCGCGTTGTCTATCGTCGCCTGTCGGGCAACGGACGCGGTGGAGGGGGCTTTGGGTTTGACGGTCTTGGGCTGGAACGATCCGGCCTCATCCGAGCTTTGATTCACCGCCGCCGTCGAGCCCAGATTGGCAGTATTTGCATTAGTGGATGGGGCCGCCGCCACGACGCGGGCCGGGCGGAGTTTGGGGCGCGGCACCCGGACAACGGCCAAAGCGGTGGGGGTTTCGTCCACCTGCGGATTAACCTGCAGCGACTCAGGGCGCAGTTTGGGGCGAACACCCGCGAGTTCTTCTAACGAACGACCACCCAGTTGCTGACGTTCGAACTGTTCAACCAGATCACTAGGGCGACCCTTGGGGCGCAGACCTGCCAATCTCTGGTCCGTCTCATCGATCACGGGTTCTTCCTCGAACCGCACGGGCGGTTCCGGCGGCACTGAGGATGGACGACCCGCATAGATCATCACCCCATCGGGGTTCAGCGTGCCTTCGGAAGATGGCGGGACCAGCCCGCGTTCGTCTAGGTCAAAACCCGCGTCGGCGGTCTGAGGTAGCGCGATCTGCACGAAGGGCAGATCCGTGTCAAAACTCTCAACCGGGGGCAGGGCAATGGCATCGCTCGACAGGTCGGGCTTGTTGACTGAGGCCAGATAATGATCGTCGTCCTCAATCGGAACCGGCAGTTCCAAGGCGGTTGGCGGCGTGGTGTTCACTGCGGTCGCTGGGGCGAATTCAGTTTGCGGATCGGTCTGGATCGTCTCCACTGGAGTCGGAGGAACTTTCAACGCCTCCAGAATGGCCGCATCCGTTGATGACAGGTCCGGCTGTTCCTTAGGTTCAGGCAGAGATGCGGTTTCTGTGCCGGCCTTCTCGGGTTGTTCTGCAGTGGCTTGGGTTGCTGAATCCGAAGCGATATCAACCTGTTCCGGCTCCGTCTTAACCTCAGGTTGCACCACCTCAGCGGGGGCGGAAGTGACCTCGGTCCCGTCGTCAGAAGTGAAAAACGACCAAGCGGATAGCGAAACCCCAGCCAGTAGTGCCGCCGCAATCGCTGGCAGAACAAAGCGCCCGGCCTTCGGCTCCGCCGCCGCAAAAACCGTTTGAAACGGTGCACTGGGCGCTTCTACCGAGCGGAACGTGTCGGGGTCGGCGCTTTCGGCAATGGCGTGAACGGGCGGTTCCGCCTCGGTTGGTGGCGGAGGAGTTTCCGGCTCTGCAGGCGCGGGCGGTTCGTCCTCTAACGTGGTTTCGACCACCTGAGGCGCCGCATCCTCCAACGCGAGTTCGTCCGCAACGTGTGGCTCTTCCTCCAACGCGGCTTCGGCCACTTGAGGCGGCTCATCCTCGGGTGCGGGTACGGCCTCAACGGATGGCTCCTCATCCAGCGTAGTTTCAGCTAAGTGCGGCAACTCATCTGGCCCAAAATGCGGCTCTTGCGGGAAGTCATCATGGCTCGGATCAGCGCTGAACAGGACGGGAATGAATCCGTGCTCGGCGGCAAAGACCTGCGCTTCATCCAATGTCTGGCGTGCTACCGCCGCGATGTGGATCGTGGTGCCCTCGGTCGCGGTATCAAAGGACAGCTCCGACAGATCATAGGGCGTGGCGGACGCCAGCGCGTCATAGACCTTTTGCTCGCTATCCTCAGGGCTTAGGCCTTCTGTTTCAACCGACAAATAGCGTATCTGATCCTCGGGGATCACGACCTTGCAACTCAGATCGTTTGCCAGCGCAAAGGCCTGATCGCGCAAGCCGCGTATCTGGTCCGACAGGTCGGGCGCATCCAGCGCGACCGAGCCAATCTGATACCAATCGTCATCCGACTGGTGGTGCAGCGATATTCCGGCAGAAGAAAATGACAGCGCAAAGGCAGGTTTCATAATCCGGAGGAACCATAATTGTCAGCATCAATGCAAACGGCATTGCGTTCGCAGACCGACATTAAAGCAGGAACCCGCCGAGGGAAAGAAAAAGCCAAGCTTCCCCCTTGTCCCGCATACCCCCGCAAACCCATGTTGAAGCAGAACTATTCGGAGAGAGAACCTTGAAGACACTCGCTTTTCTGGCCGCGATGATGGCCGCGACCACCGCCGGGCTGGCCCATGCGGAAGAACGTCGCATCACCGTGGATGCCACGGGCACGGTGCAGATTGCGCCCGATATGGCAACAATCACGCTGGGCGTCACAAACGAAAACGCCGAGGCGTCGCAGGCCATGCAGGCCACATCCGACGCCGTCAGCCAGGTACTGTCGCGGCTGCAGGAGATGGGCATTGAAGAGCGCGACATCCAGACCCGCGACCTGTCCCTGTCGCCAGTCTGGTCCGGCCGCAATAGCCAGACCGGAGAGCAGCCCGAGATCACCGGCTTCGTCGCCTCGAACCGCGTGTTCGTGCGAGTGCGCGATCTGGATAAGCTGGGTCAGATCATGGATGCGGTCATTCAGGACGGTGCGAATGACTTTGGTGGGCTGACCTTTGGCGTGCAGGACCCCAAGCCGCTTGAGGCGCAGGCGCGCACGAAAGCGGTGGGTGAAGCCAAGGCGAAGGCCGAGCAACTGGCGCAAGCCGCCGGGATCACTCTGGGACCAGTTCAGTCGATCTCCGAAGGATCGGGCGGGGTACGCCCGATGCCCGAGATGCGCGCGATGAGCATGGCCGATTCCGGTGGCGTCCCGGTCGCCGGTGGTGAGATTTCGGTCTCTGTCAGTGTCTCGATGGTGTTCGGGATTTCCGAATAAGCCTAGTCTTTTGCGCGGGCCATCAGCGGCTGACGTTGCTGGCCCGTGGCGTCGAAGTTGTCCGGGGACAGCCAGGTTTCGAACGCCTCGCGAATACGCGGCCATTCGCTGTCGAGGATCGCATACCACGCCGTGTCCCGGTTGCGTCCTTTGTAGTGGGTCGCCTGTCGGAATATCCCTTCAAAGGTAAAGCCCAGCCGTTCCGCCGCGCTGCAAGACGGCGCATTCAGCGCATCGCATTTCCATTCATAACGACGATAGCCCAACTCATCGAACACCCGCCGCATCATCAGGTACATCACCTCGGTCGATTGCGGCTTGCGCTGCAGCAGGGGTGAGAAATGGATATGGCCGACCTCAATCGCGCCCGCGACTGGTTCGATCCGCAAGTATGAGGCCATGCCGACCGGCACCTCATCCGAATCCAGCACCGTATGAAACATCGGGTCAGCGTCCATGCAATTGGCGCGCGCCCATCCCTCGAAGGTGGCTTCCGAGTCGAAAGGCCCATAGGGCAGATAGGTCCAGTTGCGTCCGTCGGTGTCGTTGGCAAACGCCCGGAACAATCCGGGCGCATGGCGGTTCACATCCAAAGGCACGACCGAGCAATATTGCCCCTGCATCGGCGTATAGGGCGGCGCAGGGCGGGGAAACTCGCCCTGAAGCGGCAGGCCGATGGGTTGGCCCAACTCGTTCGTGTCGTGCTGCGCCATCGTCAGGCGCTGGCTTTGCTGAGCGCTTGATCCAGATCGGCGATCAGGTCGTTGGCATCCTCGATGCCGATGGAGACACGAACCACGTTCGGGCTGGCACCTGCGGCCTCTTGCTGTTCCGGTGTCAACTGACGATGAGTGGTCGAGGCCGAGTGGATGATCAGCGACCGCGCGTCGCCCAGATTGGCGACGTGGCTAAAGATTTCCAGAGCGTTGACCAGCTTGATGCAGGCGTCATATCCGCCTTTGACGGCGAAGGTGAACAGCGCGCCCGCGCCGCGTGAGTACTGCGCCTTAACGCGATCATGGTAGGGCGATGAGGGCAGGCCCGCATAGGTCACGTATTCCACGCGATCATCAGCTTCGAGCCACGCGGCGATTTTCTGAGCATTCTCCACATGGCGCTCCATCCGCAGGGACAGGGTCTCGATCCCCATCAGCGTGTAATGCGCCGCCTGCGGGTTCATCGTCATGCCAAGGTCACGCAGGCCAATGGCGATGCCGTGGAAGGTGAAGGCCAGTGGGCCGAATGTTTCGTGGAATTTCAACCCGTGATAGGCCTGTTCGGGCTGGCTGAGGGACGGGAATTTGTCATTCGCCGACCAGTCAAACTTGCCCGAATCCACGATGCATCCGCCAGTAACCGTGCCGTTGCCGGTCAGGTACTTGGTGGTCGAATGCACCACCAGTGTCGCGCCATGTTCAATAGGGCGGCACAGGTAAGGCGTGGCCGAGGTGTTGTCCACGATCAGCGGAATGCCCGCCGCATCGGCCACATCCGCCAGCGCGCGGATATCGGTGACATAGCCGCCCGGGTTGGCAATGGATTCGCAGAACACCGCGCGGGTGTTTTCGTCGATGGCCGCTTTAACGGCGTCCAGATCGTCGGTGTCCACGAACTTGGCCGACCAGCCGAAGCGTTTGATGGTCTGGCTGAACTGTGTGACCGTGCCGCCATACAGACGGGTCGAGGCCACCACATTGCACCCCGGTCCCATCAGCGGGAACAGCGCCATAATTTGCGCTGCGTGACCCGAGGAACAGCAAACTGCGCCAACGCCGCCTTCAAGCGTGGCCACACGTTCTTGCAGAACCGCCACGGTCGGGTTGGTCAGGCGGGAATAGATAAAGCCCACTTCTTGCAGGTTGAACAAAGCGGCGGCGTGGTCCGCGTCGCGAAAGACGTAAGCTGTGGTCTGGTAAATCGGTGTCTGGCGCGCTCCGGTCGCCGGGTCGGGGCGGGCGCCCGCATGAATTTGCAGCGTGTCGAAACCATAGGTGGGGCCGTCAGACATCTTGAAATCTCCTGTTGGACTTTGTCGTTAGGGAATGTCTAGGCGATTGACCGGATGCGCACAACGATCCTGTCAGCGCATCCACAGACCATTGCGTTTGATCGTGTTGCGAATGACCTGCTCGCGCTGGGGCAGGTTGTCCTGATCGAACAAATCGCGAATTTTCGCACCCTTGCCCTGAATGACCAGCTTTTTCAGCGGATCGTAGTTTTTCAGAACCTTCTTGACCTTGTTGGGCGCGGTGACGGTCTCCAGAACCTTGATCACATGATCGCTTTCGCGGGCGTAGAGAAGGGGAAACAGGCGATAGTGACAACTGACGGTGCCATCCAGCAACCCTTCGGGCAGGGCATCCCGTCCACCGCCGAATGAGTGGATCACCAGCGGCAACGCCACCTGATCCAGCCAGGGGTCGAGGTTCTGGCCAGTCAGTTCCGGGATGTCCTCATCCCGGATGGCGCGGGCGTATTCAAGATAGCGCTCGCCGAACTGGCGGGGGCATTTGTAGAAGAAGTAGCCCGCGTTGAAGTACAGATACCGCCGCCAGTAATCTATGGGCTGGCTGGGATCCAGTGAGCTTTCAAAGTCCAGTCCGAAGCGTCGGTAAAGCGCGCTCCAGATGCCTTCAAAGCCCGGACCATACAGCGTGGGTCTGGGCCACGTCCCCTCGACCCGCAGCGACGCGCCGGGGCGGTTGAAATCAAACGGGACGCCGTTCAGATCTCCAGTGATCAGCGTGTCGGTGTCGAAGAAGACAAACGGCTCGCCTTCGGGCAGGGCCAGTAGGGCTTCGATCTTGTTGCCGTTTGGATAGCTGTCACCGAAGACGTTGGTTTCAAAGGGCAGGACCTCGGCGCCCAACTGTTTCAGCGCCTTCAACACATCCTCATCCTGAATGCTGGGATTCTGGTGCCAGCGCGGGCCAGGTTTCGGCGTTGCGACAAACAGCCTTCCGGCGAAATCCGGCGAGGAATGGCGCAGCGAGGCAGCGAACAGAAGTGCCTCATACTGCAGGCGGTTGTTTTGCCCGACGATGACGACGTTGAATTTCTGCGAGGGTGCCTGCATGTTTGCCTGTTCCTGTCGGGCGTCTTTGGCTTGCGCTCTTAGTTCGGGATTACAGGATGCCGCGTGGGCCGTCAAAAGGCCGTAGTTGGAATCTGTGAAGGCAGGGCAGACATGACACATAGGCAGTTGCCTCAAAATCAGGCGAAACCGTCTGGGAAAGCAATTGATCGGGGCGGATTTCTCTTTTTTTGACCATTTGGCAAATTTTACCAATTGATAAAAATTTCAGATGTGGCAAGCTGGGCCCATAACAAACATATCTACAGGGAGTAGAGCGATGGCACAGGGCCAGATGGCACCCGGGATCGTTTCCGGGCGGCTTTCCAGCGATGAGCTGACCTCGAATTTCACCGATCTGCATCCGCCACTGGCCCCGCATGAGGCTGCCGTGGCCGCAGATCGCTGCTATTTCTGCTACGACGCGCCATGTGTGACGGCCTGTCCGACGGATATCGATATCCCGCTGTTCATTCGCCAGATTCAGGCCGGACAGCCGCAGTTGGCGGGGCGCACGATCCTTGACCAGAACATCCTGGGTGGCATGTGCGCGCGCGTCTGTCCTACCGAAACTTTGTGTGAAGAGGCCTGCGTGCGTGAAGCCGCCGAGGGCAAGCCGGTTGAGATCGGACGCCTGCAACGTTTTGCAACTGACGATATCATGGCTTCGGGTGCGCATCCGTTCGAACGCGCCGCGTCGACCGGTAAGACCGTAGCGGTGGTGGGCGCGGGGCCCGCAGGGCTGGCCTGTGCGCACCGTCTAGCGATGTTGGGTCATGACGTGGTGATTCACGAAAGCAAGCCTAAACCGGGCGGCCTTAACGAATACGGTATCGCCGCCTACAAATCGACCAACGACTTTGCGCAGGCCGAAGTGAATTGGCTGCTGAAAATCGGCGGTATCGCAATTGAGACCGGATCGGTGCTGGGCGAAACCATCTCGCTGGACGGCCTGTTGGAGAACTATGATGCGGTCTTCCTGTCGATCGGTCTGGCCGGTGTGAACGCGCTGCGCGCAGGTGGGGTGGACAAGGACGGTGTGCGTCCTGCGGTCGATTTCATTTCGGACGTGCGGCAAGCCAGCGATCTTGCCGATCTGCCTGTCGGCCGGAACGTGGTTGTCATCGGTGGTGGCATGACGGCGGTGGATGCGGCTGTGAAGTCCAAGCTGCTGGGGGCCGAGCATGTGACCATCGCCTATCGCCGGGATCGCGACGCGATGGGGGCCAGCCGGTATGAACAGGATCTTGCGGCCTCGCACGGGGTTCGGATCATGACCAATGTGCAACCAGTGGCCGTGCACGGAAACGGCGCTGCGGCCGAGATTGAGTTGGAGTACACCGCCAGTCACGACGGGCAGTTGACAGGTACCGGAGAAATGATCCGTCTGCCTGCCGATCAGGTGCTCAAGGCCATCGGCCAGACACTGGATGGCGCGCCCGAGGGGCTGACACTGGACGGCAACAAGATCGCTGTCACCGGGGCAGGCCGCACCTCGATGACCGGTGTCTGGGCGGGTGGTGATTGTGCTGCGGGGGGTGAGGACCTAACCGTGACAGCCGTGGCCGAAGGCCGGGACGCGGCAATGGACATCCACGCAACGCTGGTTTCGTGATAGGGTGGGGTATTCACCCCATTCCTTTCGCTGCTCGAGGTTTTCTCATGTCCCAGATCGAACAAGCTGTTGCACAACATTACACGACCGGCGCTTTGACCGAGCGCGTCCGCGCGGCGCTTGAGGCGAGCGGCATTGACCCGGATTCGGCCACGGTCGCCGATCTGAAGGCGGGCGATGAATTCCACACGGGCGGCGTTCTGGCGACCGACAACCTGTTTGCGCAACTGTCGCCCACCCATGCGACACGGGTGCTGGATGTCGGGTGTGGGATAGGCGGCACCTCGCGCTACATCGTGGATCGCTACGATTCAACGGTGACGGGTGTCGATCTGACGCCGGAATTTGTTGAAACCGCCGCCGCGCTCAGCGATCTGGTCGGTCACTCTGAAAAGACCAACTTTCACGTTGGCAGCGCCTTGGACATGCCGGTGCCCGACGCCGGATTTGATCTTGCCGTCATGCTGCATGTGGGCATGAACATCGAAGACAAGGCGGGGCTGTTTGCCGAGGTGTCGCGCGCCTTGGCCACTGGGGGAACATTCGCCCTGTTCGACGTGATGGGGGGCGAAGCTTCCGATGCGCTGGCCTTTCCTCTGCCGTGGTCGACCGTTGCCGAAACGTCCTTTGTTGATGCGCCGCAGGTCTACAAGGACGCCGCCGCAGCGGCAGGTTTGGACCTGATCACCGAAAATGACCGCACCGGTTTCGCGCTGGAATTCTTCGAGGAAGTCTTTGCCAAGATCGCCGAAACCGGTCCGGCCCCGCTGGGCATCCACCTGATGATGGGCGAGACAGCGCCCGAGAAATTCCAAAACTACGTCGAAAACCTCAAGGCAGGGCGCATTCGTCCGACCGAAATGATATTCACGAAAACCGGCTGAGGAGCCGGGAAGGAGTACCCATGGCTGACCTGACGACTGACTTTCTGGGAATTTCCAGCCCCAACCCTTACTGGCTGGCATCCGCACCGCCCACCGACAAGGAATACAACGTGCGCCGAGCGTTCGAGGCCGGCTGGGGCGGTGTTGTCTGGAAAACGCTTGGGGCCGAGGGCCCTCCGGTCGTGAACGTCAACGGGCCGCGTTACGGCGCAATTTACGGCGCGGATCGGAGGCTGTTGGGCCTCAACAACATCGAACTGATCACCGACCGGCCCTTGGAGGTGAACCTTGAGGAAATGGCGCGGGTCAAGGCCGACTACCCGGACCGCGCGCTGATCGCCTCGCTCATGGTTCCGTGCGAGGAGGAGGCGTGGAAAGCCATTCTGCCGCGCGTAGCGGAAACCGGCGCGGACGGAATCGAACTGAACTTTGGTTGCCCTCACGGGATGAGCGAACGTGGCATGGGCTCTGCTGTCGGCCAGGTGCCGGAATACATCGAGATGGTTACGCGGTGGTGCAAGAAGCACTATGACCGCCCGGTGATCGTCAAGCTGACGCCAAACATCACCGACATACGCAAACCTGCCGAGGCTGCGCGGAATGGTGGTGCCGATGCGGTGTCGCTGATCAACACGATCAACTCGATCACCAGCGTCAATCTGGACACGTTCAGCCCCGAACCGTCGATCGATGGCAAAGGCAGCCATGGCGGCTATTGCGGCCCGGCGGTGAAGCCGATTGCACTGTCGATGGTGTCCGAGATCGCGCGGGCCGAGGCGACGCATGGCCTTCCGATCTCTGGCATCGGTGGCGTGACGACCTGGCGCGATGCAGCAGAATTCATGTCGCTCGGGTGTGGAACAGTCCAGGTCTGCACTGCGGCGATGACTTACGGGTTCAAGATCATCGACGAACTGACCGCTGGCTTGTCCGAATGGATGGACGAAAAGGGCTATTCCAACGTCTCGGAAATCGTGGGGCGGGCGGTTCCGAACGTGACCGACTGGCAGTACCTGAATCTGAACTACATCGCCAAGGCCAAGATCGATCAGGATCAGTGCATCAAATGCGGGCGCTGCTATGCCGCGTGTGAAGACACCAGCCATCAGGCGATCTCGATGTCTTCTGACCGAGTGTTCGAGGTGATCGATGAGGAATGCGTGGCCTGCAACCTCTGCGTCGATGTTTGCCCTGTCGAAGGGTGCATTTCGATGGTGCCAATGGCCGCCGGAGAGGTCGACCCGCGCACTGGTAAGGTTGTGCAGGAAGAATATGCCAACTGGACAAGTCACCCCAACAACCCGATGGCAAAGGCCGCCGAGTAGTGGAAACGGGTATTTCGGCGACCCACGTTCGGCGCTAAACTGCCGCTGACAGACATGATCAAAGGAGAGTGTCATGCCAGCGGCATCGCCGGGCCGGAACAAGGGCGGCAACCGGGTTTCCAAACTGGACCGGGATCAGTCGAAAAAGAACGTTGCATTGTCAAAGGCAAAGCAACGCGACGCCATGGCCGCAAAGAACTTCGTGCAGCATCAGAAGCAGATCAAGAAGGATCGCGATAACATTCTGAAGCTGAAGAAATCCATCGAAGACATGATGGCCAAGCTAAAGGAAGACCGCGCGCTGGATCGTCAGTTCATGGGGCAGGTCATCAAAAAGGTCAAAGCGCTTCAGAACTTTGATCAATACGTGAAGGCCTCGGCTCAGCAGCACACGGCCGGAGTTCAACAGCCCAAGATGTATACGGCGATCGTCAAGGATGCGGGCAAAGTGCCCAAGATCAATGCGGTTAAAACAATGGGTGATTTCACGATTCTTCTGGCAATGGCGATTGTTATTCTGAACCGTATCCTGGCCTTGAAACCGAACAAATAATCGCTGACTAGGGCTTCAGCAGTTTGCGGTACAGTGTGTCGATAAACGGCCCGGCCCCATCAAAGGGGTCTTCGCCTCCCAGAATGGATCGCACCTGCACATCGAAATCGGCGTAGTGCTGGGTCAGCGCCCAGATCGAAAAGATCAGATGATACGGGTGAAGTCGGGCGATTTTGCCCTGATCCATCCAACGCGTCAGAATCTTGGTTTTCTCATCCACAAGCTCTTTCAGATCGTTCGATAACGCCTCGTGAATGCGCGGTGCGCCCTGAACCAGTTCATTCGCAAACAGGCGGCTTTCGCGCGGTAGCTCTTGGCTCATCTGCAGCTTGCGATGAATGTAGGACAGTATCTCCTGCATCGGGTCTCCGTCCGCGTCGAGATCGTGCAGGGGGGCAAGCCAGACCTCAAGCAAACCGGACAAAAGGGCGGTGTGAATCGCCTCTTTCGACGGGAAGTAATAGAGCAGGTTGGGTTTGCTCAGACCAGCCTCGGCGGCGATCTGATCCACGGTTGCCCCGCGAAATCCGTGCGCGGAAAACACGTTTAAGGCAGCCTCGAGAATCGCGGCGCGGTTCTTTTTCTGAATACGGGTCGGTGCGCGGTCTTTTGGCATGGTTCCTGCGTGTTTCTTTTTCGGTCAACCGGGAGCGAAATATGCCGAAAAATCCGGCCATGCCTCGCAATTTCTTGACTGATCCCGAACCCGTGATAGCGTGAGTTTGACCAGATGGTCAAATCAAGACACCAAAAGCGAGCCAAATCGCAAGCGACAGGGAAAAAGACTATGGCAGCTCCGGCGCAGAATCTCAGGGTCAATGGCGACAGGTTGTGGGACAGCCTGATGGAGATGGCCAAGATCGGGCCGGGCGTTGCGGGCGGTAACAACCGTCAGACATTGACGGATGAGGATGCCGAAGGTCGCGCCCTGTTTCAAAGATGGTGCGAGGAAGCCGGGTGCTCGATGGGGCTGGACCAGATGGGCAATATGTTTGCCCGTCGGGAAGGAACCGACCCCGAGGCGCTGCCGGTTTATGTCGGCTCGCATCTGGATACGCAGCCCACAGGTGGCAAATATGACGGCGTGCTGGGGGTGCTTGGGGGGCTAGAGATCATCCGCACGCTCAATGATCTTGGCATCAAGACTAAACACCCGATTGTGGCGACCAACTGGACCAATGAGGAAGGCACGCGTTACGCGCCCGCAATGCTGTCCTCAGGCGTGTTCGCGGGAATGCACACGCAGGATTGGGCGTATGATCGCGAGGATGCTGAGGGGAAGAAATTCGGCGACGAACTGAACCGCATCGGCTGGCGCGGCGACGAAGAGGTCGGAGCGCGCAAGATGCATGCCTTCTTTGAATTGCACATCGAACAGGGCCCGATTTTGGAGGCCGAGGACAAGGATATCGGCGTCGTCACCCATGGTCAGGGCCTGAGTTGGACGCAGGTCACCGTGACCGGGAAAGACGCGCACACGGGTTCGACCCCGATGCCGATGCGTAAGAATGCCGGTCTGGCGATGGCGCGTATTCTTGAGAAGGTGGATGAGATTGCGTGGTCCCACGCGCCGCATGCTGTTGGGGCAGCGGGTCATATCGAGGTGTTCCCGAATTCTCGCAACGTGATCCCGGGCAAGGCGGTGTTCACGGTCGATTTCCGCTCGCCTGAGTTGGAGGTGATCACGGATATGGAGAACCGTCTGCGGGTGGCAGCCGAGGGTATCGTCGAAGAGATGGGCCTGCAGATCGAGTTTGAGAAGGTAGGCGGCTTTGATCCGGTGAAGTTCGACGACGGCTGCGTGGCGGCGGTACGCGACGCGGCCGAACGGTTAGGGTATTCGCATAGGGATATCATCTCGGGCGCGGGGCATGACGCTTGCTGGATCAACCGGGTTGCTCCGACTGCCATGGTGATGTGCCCTTGTGTGGATGGGTTGAGCCACAACGAGGCCGAAGAGATCATTAAGGATTGGGCTGCAGCCGGGGCGGATGTTCTGTTTCACGCGGTCGTTGAGACGGCGGAAATCGTGGAATAGGGGGCTCTGCCCCCGTCGCCCGAGGGCGACTCCCCCGGGATATTTTTGGACAGATGAAGCAAGCGGCGCAGACCGCATCAGGGAGTTTAAGATGAGCACTGTGATCAAGAACGGAACCGTTGTGACCGCTGATCTGACGTATTCGGCGGATGTGAAGGTCGAGGGTGGGATTATCACGGAGATTGGGCCTGATTTGCGCGGGGACACAGAATTGGACGCGACCGGGTGCTATGTAATGCCAGGTGGGATTGACCCGCATACGCATCTGGAGATGCCGTTTATGGGGACCTATTCCAGCGACGATTTCGAAAGTGGTACGCGGGCCGCGTTGGCGGGTGGGACGACGATGGTGGTGGATTTTGCTCTGCCCAATCCGGGGGAGAGCTTGCTGGATGCGCTCAAGCGTTGGGACAATAAATCGACCCGGGCGAATTGTGATTACTCATTCCATATGGCTGTGACCTGGTGGGGAGAGCAGGTGTTTGATGACATCAAGACAGTCATCGAGACGCGCGGGATCAACACGTTCAAGCACTTCATGGCCTATAAAGGCGCGTTGATGGTGAATGATGACGAGTTGTTCGCCTCATTCAAGCGTCTGGCCGAGCTTGGTGGCACCGCGATGGTGCATGCCGAGAACGGCGATGTAGTGGCGGAACTGAGCGCCAAGCTTTTGGCCGAGGGCAATACCGGACCCGAGGCGCATGCCTATTCCCGCCCCCCGCAGGTTGAGGGCGAGGCCACGAACCGGGCGATCATGATTGCGGATATGGCGGGTGTGCCGCTGTATGTGGTCCATACCTCTTGCGAAGAGGCGCATGAGGCCATCCGACGGGCCAAGATGCAGGGCAAGCGCGTGTGGGGGGAGCCTTTGATCCAGCACCTGACGTTGGATGAGGGCGAGTATTTCCATCACGATTGGGAGCACGCGGCGCGGCGGGTCATGAGCCCTCCGTTCCGGAACAAGCAACATCAGGACAGCCTGTGGAATGGTCTGCAATCGGGGACGCTAAGCGTTGTGGCCACGGATCACTGCGCCTTTACGACCGAACAGAAACGCTATGGCGTTGGGGACTTTACCAAGATCCCGAACGGGACAGGCGGGTTGGAAGATCGGATGCCGATGCTTTGGACCTATGGGGTGAACACGGGTCGGTTGACGCCGAACGAGTTCGTTGCTGTAACTTCAACGAACATCGCTAAGATACTGAATTGCTACCCGAAAAAAGGTGCGGTTTTGGTGGGTGCTGACGCCGATCTGGTGGTTTGGGACCCGGACAAGGCCAAGGTGATCTCGGCCGAGACGCAGCAGTCGGCCATCGACTACAACGTGTTCGAGGGTAAAGAGGTGCGCGGTTTGCCCCGCTTCACGCTGACCCGTGGCGCGGTGGCGGTGCATGACGGTGAGATCAGGACGCAGGAAGGGCACGGGAAGTTCGTGGCGCGTGAGGCCAATACCCATGTGCACAAGGCTTTGAGTACGTGGAAAGAACTGACCGCGCCAAGACCGGTTGAGCGGACGGGTATTCCGGCGACGGGGGTTTGATCGGATGCGCAGGTTTTGCAGCGCATTTTCGGCGGCTCTTTTATTGTCGGGGACAGCCGCGGCGGCGCAGCATAATTTTCCGGTTTATGGAAATGTAGCCGGTTGCGACGTTCATTTTAACCGGAACACCTATGAAGCGGCGGATATGGTTCTGTTGAAAGAAGGGCAGTTGATGTTTTATGAAATGGCCTCCAAGGACCTAGTTGTCGGCAACCAGTCAGGAAGTATCGAGACCCTGACAGCTCAATGCGTTGGTTACGAAGAAACTTTTAGTCTGACGTGGAACTTCACGTCCGATGGAAACGATAGGTTTGTTTTTTCCCCACTTGATCAAAGCTATTCGACCGTTTTGACGGAATGCCAGTGATGGGGCGGAAATGAACGACAAAGAACTGCCGGTGATCAAGGCAAATGGGCTCGACCTCACCTTCCAAACCAACGATGGCCCGGTCCACGCGCTGAAAGACGTGAACCTCTGCATCGACAAGGGCGATTTCGTGAGCTTTATCGGGCCCTCGGGCTGTGGCAAGACCACGTTCCTGCGCTGTATCGCAGCGCTGGAAACACCGACCGGAGGGAGCCTGACCGTCAATGGCATGACCCCGGATGAGGCGCGGCGGAACAGGGCTTATGGCTATGTGTTCCAGGCGGCAGGTCTTTACCCGTGGCGGACCATTGCAAAGAACATCAAGCTGCCGCTTGAGATCATGGGGTATTCAGCCTCTGAACAAGAAGAGCGAGTGAAGAACGTTCTGGAACTCGTTGATCTTGAAGGTTTTGGGGGGAAGTTTCCGTGGCAGTTGTCTGGCGGTATGCAGCAGCGGGCCAGCATTGCGCGGGCCTTGGCGTTCGATGCAGATATCCTGCTTATGGATGAACCGTTTGGCGCGCTGGATGAGATCGTGCGCGATCACCTGAATGAACAGCTTCTGGCGCTGTGGGCGCGCACCGAAAAGACCATCGGCTTCGTGACGCACTCGATCCCCGAGGCGGTTTACTTAAGCACCAAGATCGTGGTCATGAGCCCGCGCCCGGGACGGATTACCGATGTGATCGACAGCCCTTTGCCGAAGGAGCGGCCTCTGGACATCCGCGATACCCCCGAGTTCATCGAAGTCGCGCATCGCGTCCGCGAGGGGCTGCGGGCCGGGCATGGGGAAGAGGTGTGATGGTAGCAGGTGACCTCAGACGGGCTACGGTCGAAGACGTTCCGGCTTGCGCTCGGGTCATTTCGACCTGGATGACCCGGACAGACTGGATGCCCGAGGAATTGACGCAGGAGCAGTTGGCCGCGTTGATCCGCGAGGCTTTTCCGGACCGAGAGATTTGGGTCATCGGCGATCCGGTGGATTGCTACATGTCCGTCGACCCCAGCGAGAGCAAGGTCGGGGCGCTGTATTGCCTGCGCACCGGTCAGGGCTTTGGCAAGCGTCTGCTGGACAAAGCCAAGGAGGGGCGCGAGTTCCTGTGGCTGACCACGCATGAACCGAACATAGCTGCCCAAAGATTCTATCGGCGCGAAGGATTCGTCGCCACCGGCACCGAAGCTCCGGTTCCGCCTGAAACCCTGCCGATCATCCGAATGGAGTGGCGCGCATGAAACAGGTCTATGCCGTTGGTTTGGTCGTTCTCGCCATTGTAGCCGCCTGGTACATCGCATGTATCCCGATGAACATCGACAGCGCCCTGAACCAGGCCGAGCGCGCGGGTGAGGAGGTGGACCCACCGACCATGAAAGAGCGGACGCTGGAATACGACATCATTCTGGTCTGGAACAACAGCTTCGCCATCCCCGAAACGTGGGAGCAGGATCGCCCAAGGCTGCCCGCGCCGCATGATGTAGCGATTGAGTTGTGGCAATCCACGGTGAACAAGAAAGTGACCTCAAAACGGTCGCTTGTGTATCACGGGTGGGTGACACTCAGCGCGACCATATTGGGGTTTGCGATCGGGACAGGGCTGGGCATTCTGTTAGCCGTGGGGATTGTGCACAGCCGGGTCATGGACCTGTCGGTCATGCCATGGGCCATCGTCAGCCAGACCATTCCGATTATCGCGCTGGCACCGATGATCATCGTGGTACTGTATTCCATCGGGGTGCAAGGCCTTGTTCCGAAAGCGATTATTTCTGCGTACCTTAGTTTCTTCCCGGTGGTCGTGGGTATGGTCAAAGGGCTGCGCAGCCCGGATGCGATGCAGCTTGATCTTCTGCGCACCTACAGCGCCAGCCGGTCTCAGGCGTTCTGGAAGCTGCGCTTGCCAGCGTCGATGCCGTACCTGTTCACCTCGCTGAAAATCGGCATTGCCGCATCATTGGTCGGCGCAATTGTCGGAGAACTGCCGACAGGCGCGGTGGCCGGTCTGGGCGCGCGCCTTCTGGCGGGCAGCTATTATGGCCAGACGGTGCAGATCTGGTCCGCCCTATTTGCAGCGGCCATTCTGGCGGCCTGTCTTGTGGGGCTTTTGGGGCTGTTTGAACGGACGGTGTTGAAACGGATGGGGATGGCGCAATGATCTTTGTCCTGTTTGCGATCCTTCTTTGGGCGTTGGGCTGGTGGTTGAACAGCCGCCTTGCCAGTGGGCCGCAGGCGGATACCCGGATGGTTCGGTTCCTTGCGCCGTTGATATTTGGTGTGACGATTGTCGCTGTGTGGGAGTTGCTGGTTCGCGGGCTGGACGTGCCCCTTGTTATCCTGCCTGCGCCGTCGGTCATTGCTGTGCGGTTCGCCGACAGCTTGCCGATCCTGTGGGCGGATTTCGTGCAGACCATCATCAAAGGCGCGCTGAGCGGGTATCTGATCGGCTGCAGTGCGGCCTTTCTGATGGCCATTGCAGTGGACCGCTGGGAATTCCTGCGTCTTGGCTTGCTGCCGGTGGGCAACTTCGTGGCGGCTCTGCCCATTGTCGGAACCGCGCCCATTCTGGTGATGTGGTTTGGGTTCGACTGGCACTCGAAAGCCGCCGTGGTGGTTGTGATGGTGTTCTTTCCGATGCTCGTGAACACAGTCGCCGGATTGCGTGAGGCAACAGCGATGCAGCGTGATCTGATGGAGACCTATGCCGCCACCTATTGGCAGAGCTTTTTCAAACTGCGCTTGCCTGCGGCAATGCCGTTTATCTTCAATGGGTTGAAGATTTCCACCACTCTGGCGCTGATCGGCGCTATTGTGGCCGAGTTCTTTGGCTCGCCAACTCTGGGCATGGGCTTTCGCATTTCGACCAGTGTCGGGCAATT
The DNA here is from genome assembly GCF_056533855.1 of Ruegeria sp. F11. NCBI lineage: Bacteria > Pseudomonadati > Pseudomonadota > Alphaproteobacteria > Rhodobacterales > Roseobacteraceae > Ruegeria > Ruegeria sp. F11. The sequence goes on from NZ_JBQFOW010000010.1 coordinate 156,031, forward strand.
GTCGCTGGATATGGTCTGGGCCCAGATCGTTGTGGCTGCTTTGGCCGGTACGGCATTCTATGGTCTTGTCGCAATGATCGAAAAGACGGTGACGTTCTGGCACCCGTCGCAACGAGGATAAAATTCAACAGACCCCGAGAACGGGGCAAAATAGCAACTAGGAGAAATGAAGATGAAAAAACTACTCAGCGGGGCGGTCGCAGCCTTCAGCCTGACAGCCAGCGCGGCGCTGGCGGCGGATGAAGTGACGTTGCAATTGAAATGGGTCACGCAGGCGCAGTTTGCGGGCTACTACGTGGCAAAGGACAAAGGATTCTACGAAGAAGAAGGGCTGGATGTTACGATCCTGCCGGGTGGTCCTGACATCGCGCCTACTCAGGTCATTGCCGGCGGTGGGGCCGACGTGACCGTCGAATGGATGCCCGCCGCGCTGGCCGCACGCGAAAAGGGCCTGCCACTGGTCAATATCGCGCAGCCGTTCAAAAGCTCGGGCATGATGCTGACGTGCTGGAAGGATGCGGGGATTTCTTCGCCCGAGGACCTCAAGAACCGCACATTGGGCGTTTGGTTCTTCGGGAACGAATTCCCCTTCATGAGCTGGATGAGCCAATTGGGCATTGGTACTGACGGCAAAAGCGAATCCGGTGTCGAGGTTCTGAAACAGGGCTTCAATGTCGATCCGCTTCTGCAGCGTCAGGCCGATTGCATCAGCACCATGACCTACAATGAATACTGGCAGGTCATCGATGCCGGTGTCAGCCCGGACGAACTGGTGACCTTCAAGTACGAAGATCAGGGTGTCGCAACGCTGGAGGACGGTCTGTACGTTCTGGAAGAAAACCTGAGCGATGCCGACTTCACCGACAAGATGCAACGCTTTGTGCGCGCGTCGATGAAGGGCTGGAAATACGCCGAGGAGCATCCCGAAGAAGCGGCCGACATCGTTCTGGAAAACGATGAGACCGGGGCGCAGACTGAAGAACATCAAAAACGCATGATGGGTGAGATCGCCAAACTGACCGCAGGTTCGAACGGCTCACTCGACCCGGCGGATTTTGAGCGCACCGTAAACACGCTGCTTGCTGGCGGGTCTGACCCGGTGATCACCAAGCAGCCCGAGGGCGCGTGGACTCATCAGATCACCGACGCTGCGTTGAACTGACGTTAGCGCTAGGATTACAGATAGTGGCGCGGTCCCCTTTGGGGCCGCGTTTCTTATTTCCGATGTCGGATTTGTTCCTGTACTTAGCGGCCAAATGGCCTAGTATTTTCCTGTAAAACAACGCTTCTGATACCATCTGGAACAATATTGGAAGAATATGCAGGGATTTGCATCAGAATTCAGCGGTGCCCTCTCTCTGATCCTTGACGGGGATGCAGAGCTTTGGGGGATTGTCCTGTTATCGCTGCGGGTTTCCGTGTTCGCGGTGTTGATTTCGGCGTTGATCGGCATGCCGGTTGGCGCGGCGTTGGCAGTCGCGCGCTTTCCCGGGCGTCGGGTGCTGATCGTGTTGATGAATGCGCTGATGGGCTTCCCTCCGGTCGTTGTTGGCCTGCTGGTTTACCTGATGTTGTCGCGGTCCGGGCCATTGGGGGTTCTGGAACTGCTCTATACGCCCACCGCGATGATTATTGCGCAGGTGGTGCTGGTCACGCCCATCGTTGCAGCGCTTACCCGGCAGGTGGTCGAGATGTTGGCCGAGGAGTATTCGGAACAACTCCGCTCGCTGGGCGTGTCCCGGTTGGCGTCGGTTCCGGTGTTGCTGTGGGATGCGCGTCTTGCACTGGTCACCGCATTGCTGGCCGGGTTCGGGCGCGCCATTGCCGAGGTCGGCGCGGTGATCATCGTCGGAGGCAATATCAATCATGTGACACGTGTGATGACCACAACCATCGCGCTTGAGACATCCAAGGGCAATCTGGCGCTGGCGCTGGCTCTGGGTGCGATCCTGATCGGTATCGCCGTCGCCGTGAACGCGATGGTCAGCGCGATGAGCCTGAGGGCCGAGCAGGAGGGTTTGCGCCATGCGTGATCTGGTCTGCGAATCGGCGAACTGTCTGCAGGTCAAAGGGCTGCACATTCAGCGCAAGGGAAAGGCCCTGCTGGACGTGCCAACTCTGACCTTGGACGGACCGGGACCGACCCTGATCCTTGGGCCGAACGGAGCGGGCAAAAGCCTGCTCTTGCGCTGTTTGCATGGGTTGATTGCGCCTGACGTGGGGCACGTGTTGCAGGGAGGTGTCCCTCTGAATGCTGATCACAAAGCACGGCAGGCAATGGTTTTTCAACAGCCGGTATTGTTGCGTCGGTCGGTGGCCAGCAATCTGGACTTTGTACTAAAACGGCAGGGGCTGAACCGGGCCACGCGCAAAGCGCGCATTGCTGAATTGCTGGCTGAGGGCGGCCTGCAGGACAAACCTCGTCAGGCTGCACGGTCGCTGTCGGGGGGGGAGGCGCAGAGGCTCGCCATTCTGCGGGCGCTGGCCCTGAGCCCCGAGACACTGTTTCTTGACGAACCCACCAGTGCGCTGGACCCCAGCGCCACGCAAATGATTGAACGAATGATCCAGCGCGCTTCGGCCCGTGGGGTGCGGATTGTGATGGTGACCCATGATATAGGGCAGGCACGGCGGTTGGCTGCGGATGTGGTCATGATGCATGGCGGGCATGTCGTCGAACATGGTCCGGCCAAACAGGTGCTGGATGCCCCCACAGCCGAGGCATCGCGCCGCTACCTGGCCGGCGGGCTGGTGACCTGACACACCAAATGGAGAGTTGGATGTTGCGAAACTTCATTCGGGCAGCGGTGATAACGCTTGGGTTCACGGCAGCCCCGGCCTTGGCCGAAGAGCCCTTTATCGTGGTGCAATCGACGACCTCGACCCAGAACTCGGGTCTGTTTGATTTTATCCTGCCGGGGTTTGAGGCCGAGACGGGCATTGATGTTCGCGTCGTGGCGGTTGGGACCGGCCAGGCAATCCGCAACGCGATCAACGGTGACGGGGATGTTTTGCTGGTGCATGCCAAACCCGCCGAAGAGCAGTTCGTGGCGGACGGCTGGGGAGTTGAGCGCAAAGACCTGATGTATAACGATTTTGTTCTTGTCGGACCAAACTCCGATCCCGCCGGGGTCAGGGGCGGGGCCGATATTTTAGAGGCCTTCGCGGCGATTGAGACCTCGGAAGTGCCATTTGTTTCGCGTGGCGACGACAGCGGAACCCACAAGGCCGAGATGGGCCATTGGGATGAAGCCGGTCTTGATCCGATCGAGGCCTCGGGCACCTGGTATCGGGAAACCGGCTCGGGCATGGGGGCGACGCTGAACGTGGCCAGTGGCATGGGGGCCTACACTCTGACAGACCGTGCCACGTGGCTGTCCTTTGGGAACAAGGGCAATCTTGAGGTTTTGGTCGAAGGCGATCCGCGTCTGTTCAACCAATATGGCGTGATCCTTGTGAACCCGGAGAAGCACCCTCGTGTGCGGGCCAATGCCGGGCAGCGGTTTATCGCCTGGCTGACGGGTCCGGACGGGCAGGCGGCGATTGAGGCCTACAAGCTGGACGGGAAACAGGTGTTCTTTCCGAACGCGCAGTGAATTCGCCTGCGGTCAATGCCTTCGGCGAGAGTATTTGAGAAAAGACGAAGCGCGTCAGCCGCTGGCTCCGTTGTGGTGGATCTGGCCTAGGTTTGACAGATCATAGCCGCCAAATTCGGCGGCCCGCCTGGCGAAGGGTTCAGACTGCATGAACGCCAGAAGCTTCTGCATCGGCGTGTCGAAATAGGCGCGACGCCAGATGGCAAGATCCAGCCGTTCGGAATGGGTTGGCGTGAACCCGAGGTTGTAGAGCCCAGCCAGGGCGCCCAGCCCGAAACCTGCCTCGGCCTTGGCGTCGTGCAGGGCGATGGCCAGTTCTTCTTCGGTGCGCGCGCAGGTGGGCAGGGTGTCGAGGTCATTGCGCGTTAGGCCGTGTGCCTGAAGCTGCGTGTCGAACAGGCGCTGGCTGGCGGCGCTGTTCTGGCGCAGAACGACGCGGCGGCCCTTCAGATCGCTGAACCCCGCGATGTCCGAGACGCCGGGGGCCAGCAGTAGGCCGCGCTGTCTTTGGGCGACCTCGTACAGTACGACCGGGGCTTCGCCCAATGCATCGCGCAGGGCAACTGTGTTGAACCCGTCCTCTTCGTGGATATGCAACGCGGCGGCCTGTGCGCTGCGGTCGGCGAGGCGACTCAGCCCGTCGAACGAGCCGTCATAGTATGTGGCCAGGCCCGAGCCGCTTTCGCGCAGCGCCCAGTCCAGCAGGGGATCGTGGCTGCCTGCAACAATCGGGGGCAGGGGCGGTTCAGCGACCTGCGGGCCTGAGCGTGAGGCGTTGAGCCAAGCTATGACCTCGGCCCGCGGGAACAGTAGCTTGCCCATGGCGCGGACGCAGGGGACCTCACCCGATGAGGCAAGATCATAAGCCTTCCGTTCGCCAATGCGCAGCAGATCGGCCAGTTCACGGGTGGTCAGGTATTCGGACATTCAATCCAGACGCACGGCTGAACCCGAGCCCGCATCCGCCGCGCTGAACCCAATCTGATCCAGCACATAGGGCGCGGCAACTGTGATGACGACCATTGCGGCGACGGCGGCGAGAAAGGCTTTCATAATCTCCTCCGGTTCAGTTCTGGTCCGCCGTTGCGCGGCGCAGAAAGGCGATCAGATCGGCCCTGTCCTGCGCTTGCGTTATCCGTTGCATCGGCATTTTCGACCCCGGAATGTAGTGGTCCGGCCCTTCATCGAAAAGGGCGTTGATTGTCTGTTCATTCCAAATGATATCAGAGTCTTGCAGCGTATCCGAGTACAAATATCCTGGCAGTGTTCCGGCGGGGCGTCCGAAAAGGCGATGCAGGGTCGGCCCGGCGCGTCGCTCATTTTCGGGGGTCAGGCTGTGGCAGATCGAACACTTGCGGGCGAACTGGCGTTCACCGTTGTCCATTTCCTCGGGGTCTTTCAGGAAGCTCGGTTCAGTGGCGGCCATCTGTTCCTGATCGGACAAGGCGGTTACAGGCCAACTATACATCGCCTCGTCAATGCCGCCCGCATGGATGTTTTCGCCGTCAACGGAAAAGGCCAGAGCCCAGACCGGCCCGCGCAGGGTAGCTCGGAAATCCTGAGCGATGCGCCAATCAGCCGTGTCGATGACCATGATGTAGCCTTCGCCATCGCCCACGGCTAAAAGGCTGCGATCCGGGTTGAGGGCCAGTGCAAGGATCGGGCGGCGGCCCAGTGTGAAATCGCGCTCCTCGCCATTCGTCAGGTTCAGAATGCGGGTGACACCGTCCACCGCACCGTAGGCGATCCAGTTGTCCTGCGCGTTCAGGACCAATTCGTTGATGCCAAAACCGTGTTCGACCAGCCGGGTTACCTCAGCTCCTGTCGAGACATCCCACAGGCGCAATGACCCGTCCATGCCTGCGGAATACAGTTGCGTTCCATCGGGTGAAAACACCACAGCATTCACGCCGCTGCCGGTTGGGCCAAGCATCGTGGGCCGCGACCCGTCCACCGGCCACAGGCCAATGGTGCCGTCCCAACTGGCGGTCGCGACATGGGTTTTGGATGCGGCGAGGCCGACAATCTTGCCTTTGTGCTGGCCCACAACCTCCCCGCCCGGCCAGCGGCGCAGGGTGAAATCGTCCCCGGCGGAGTAGATCGCTGTACCGTTGAACGCGACCGAATTCACTGCGGCTTCGTGCCCTTCCAGCCATTCGGGCATCTGCCCGGTCCACAGACCAACGGAATTGTCGAAGCTTGCCGTGGCAATGCGTCCGTCGGGTGCTGTGGCGATCCCCATGATGGGTCCGCCATGACCCTTCAGCGTAAAGAATTCGGCCGCTGCAGGCAGAGGCAACAGCGCCAGTGCCAGCACCAGCCCTCGCATTTATTCAGCGGGCGAGGCTGCTGCTTTCCCGGCCTCTTTTTCCTGAACCTCTTCCAGCCACAGCGAGTGATGCTCGCGCGCCCATTGTTCTTCGACCTCGCCGCTGCCCATGGCCTGAAACGCGCCCTCCATCCCGACCGAGCCGAGGTAGATATGCGCGATGATGATGGCGATGAACACATAGGCGATCATCACGTGCCAGACCTGCGCGTATTGCATTTCTTCTTGCGGTGACATCTGCACCGGCAGGTTCAGGCCCATCATCTGCGGAATGCCGGTGGCATTGGCGACCGAGAAGGTCTTCGCGAAAAGCGGCAGTTCGAACGGGAACAGCAGCGACAGGCCGGACAGGCTGATCGAGACTCCAAGAATGATGCAGGACCAGAAAATGATCTTTTGCCCAGCATTGAATTTCTTGGCGGGCGGGTGGCTGTTTTTGGTGAACAGACCTCCGCCAGCGGCCAGCCATCTCAGGTCGGTGCGGTTGGGGATGTTGTGGACGATCCAGGTCACCGTCACGATGATCAGGCCCAGCATAAAGGCCCAGGCAAGGTTGTTATGCAGCCATTTGCAGCCCTGCGCGATGATGGCAAAGCCCTCTTTCCCGAAGATCGGGATCAGGAAGTCGCGGCCATAGAGTGTCAGCAAGCCAGTAAGGCCGAGGATTAGGAACGATCCGGCAAACAACCAGTGGCCAAAACGTTCGAGCCCGTTGAACCGCGTCACGGTGCGACCGGTCTTTTCCCCGTCGATCCGGATTTTCCCGCGGATCAGGAAGAACAGGACGATGATGGCAACCATCCCGCCCAGAATATACGTGCCATACTCGCGCAGCGGTCCGGTGCGGAAATTCAACCACCACATTCCGCCGTCCTGTATCAGCACGCTGGCTGCAGGCCCTTTCGATGACACGGTCACATCCGCCGACCCGTACCGCAGCGCACGGTAAACATCGCTGTCCGAGGCCACGCCGCGCGTTCCAAACTGCCCCAGCAGGCCTTCGACATTGCCCTGACCGGTGTTTTCCGAGCGATAGCTGTTATCCACCTTTTCGCCGCGCTGTCGCGCCAGAATATCTTCAAGCGTTGTCGCGCCACCAGTTGAGGTGCGCTCGTTTGCGACGGCCGGTGTTTCGGCCTCGTCGGTTTGCGCGACAACGGCCTGCGCCAACCCCAGGGTGAACAGCACTGCGATGAGTAAGCGGAACATCTGAACCTCGGTCAAAATCCCTGATCAGGCGACCCACGGATGCGGGTCGCCTGTTTGGTTCAGGAAAGCAGCCTTAGCCGTCTTTCTGGTCGTAGGCTGTGCCCCAACCCCAAGCGCCCGAACCAAACCCGCGCGCCACAACGCGTTCGCGGTAAACGGCGGACACCACGTCGCCGTCACCCGCAAGCAGGGCCTTGGTGGAACACATCTCGGCGCAGATGGGCAGTTTGCCCTCGGCGATCCGGTTGCGACCATATTTGGCGAACTCTGCGGTCGAGTGCGTTTCTTCGGGGCCACCGGCGCAGAAGGTACATTTGTCCATCTTGCCGCGCGATCCGAAGTTGCCCGCCTGCGGGTATTGCGGCGCGCCGAAGGGGCACGCGTAGAAGCAATAGCCACAGCCAATGCACAGGTCCTTGGAGTGCAGGACGACCCCTTCTTCGTTCTGATAGAAGCAGTCGACCGGGCACACCGCCATGCAAGGCGCATCCGAGCAATGCATACAGGCCACCGAAATCGAGCGTTCGCCCGGGTTGCCGTCATTGATCGTCACCACCCTGCGGCGGTTGATGCCCCACGGGACCTCGTGTTCATTCTTACACGCGGTCACGCAGGCGTTGCACTCGATGCAGCGTTCAGCGTCGCAGAGAAACTTTGCTCTAGCCATTAACTTTCCTCCTTACGCTGCCGAGATTTTGCAGAGAGTCGCTTTGGTCTCCTGCATCTGGGTCACTGAGTCGTAGCCATAGGTCTGGGCGGTGTTGGAACTTTCACCCAGCACATAGGGATCAGCGCCAGCGGGGTATTTGTCCCGCAAATCCTGACCCTGGAAATGGCCGCCGAAGTGGAAGGGCATGAAGGCCACACCGGCACCGACCCTGTTGGTCAGCATCGCCATCACCTTGACCTTTCCACCTTCCGGACCTTCGACCCAGACCTGTTGCCCGTCACGGATACCAAGGTTGTTGGCATCGCGCGGGTTGATCTCGACGAACATGTCCTGCTGCAGCTCGGCCAGCCATGGATTCGACCGGGTTTCCTCGCCGCCGCCTTCATACTCGACCAGACGTCCAGACGTGAGGATTATCGGGTAATCCTTTGAAAAGTCGTTCTTCTGGATCGAAGCATAAAGGGTGGGCAGGCGATAAGCGTGCCGGTCCTCGTAGGTCGGATAGTCCTCGACCAGATCGCGCCGGTTGGTATAGAGCGGCTCGCGATGCAGTGGGATCGGGTCCGGGAAGGTCCAGACGACCGCGCGGGCCTTTGCGTTCCCGAAGGGCGCGCAGCCATGCTCGATCGCGACCCGCTGGATGCCGCCGGACAGGTCGGTCTTCCAGTTGGTTTCTGGGCCCGCAACGGCGTCGATTGCCGCGCGTTCCTCGGCGGTCAGGTCGCCATCCCAGCCGAGGTCCATCAGCATCTGCATCGTGAATTCAGGGTATCCATCCTGAATTTCCGACCCGGCGCTATAGACCCCTTCGGCCAGCAGGTTGTCGCCATCCCGTTCCACGCCAAAGCGCGCGCGGAAGGTCAGGCCACCTTCGGCCACCGGTTTGGACATGTCATAGAGGTTTGGTGTCCCCGTATGACCCATCTCAGCCGTTCCCCAGCAGGGCCAGGGCAGACCGTAGTACTCGCCGTCGTTCGGGCCGCCAACAGCCTGCAGCGTCGTTCTGTCGAACGTGTGCTGGTTGGCCATGTGGCTTTTCAGACGTTCCGGCGACTGACCAGTATATCCGATGGTCCAGAGGCCCGAGTTGAACTCACGCGTGATGCTTTCAACATTCGGGGTCTCGGCATCTTCCATCTCGATATTGCGGAAGAAGCGGTCCGCCCAGCCGAACTTGTTGGCGAATTTGGCCATGATGACCTCGTCCGGCAGGCTTTCGAACAGCGGATCGACGATCTTGTCGCGCCACTGCAGCGACCGGTTCGAGGCCGTGACCGAGCCACGGGTTTCGAACTGCGTACAGGCAGGCAACAGATAGACGCCATCGGTACGGTCATGCAGAACGGCCGAGACGGTGGGATACGGGTCGATCACGACCAGCATGTCCAGCTTCTCCATCGCCGTCTTCATCTCCGGACCCCGCGTTTGCGAGTTCGGAGCGTGACCCCACAGAACCATGGCGCGGACAGCGTTGTCCTGATCCATGTTGGCCGGGTCTTCCAGAACACCGTCGATCCAGCGCGAGACAGGGATGCCGCGCTCGTTCATCAGCGGCTTGTCCTTGCCTTCCTTGTCCTTGATCGTGGCGAACTGACCTTTCAGCCAATCCAGATCCTCGCCCCAGACGCGGCTCCAATGGCCCCAGGCACCGTTCGACAGGCCGTAATAGCCGGGCAGGGTATGGGACAGAACACCAAGGTCTGTCGCGCCCTGCACGTTGTCATGGCCGCGGAAGATGTTGGTGCCACCACCCGAGGTGCCCATGTTGCCCAGCGCAAGCTGAAGCACGCAATAGGCGCGGGTGTTGTTGTTGCCGTTGGTGTGCTGGGTACCGCCCATGCACCAGATCACCGTGCCGGGACGGTTGTTGGCCATGGTGCGCGCAACGCGTTTCAGTTGCGAGCCCGGAGTACCGGTGACGCGCTCGACCTCATCCGGGTTCCACTTGGCAACCTCTTCACGGATCTGGTCCATGCCCCAGACACGGGTGCGGATGAACTCTTTGTCCTCCCAACCGTTATCGAAGATGTGCCAAAGGATACCCCAGATCAGCGCAACGTCTGTACCGGGGCGGAAGCGGACATATTCATCCGCGTGCGCCGCGGTGCGCGTGAAGCGCGGGTCGCAGACGATCAGCGGGGCATTGTTCTGCTCTTTCGCGCGCAGAACATGCAGCAGCGAGACGGGATGCGCCTCGGCCGGGTTGCCGCCGATAATGAAGATGGCCCGAGAGTTATGGATGTCGTTATACGAATTGGTCATGGCGCCGTAGCCCCATGTATTCGCAACACCCGCAACAGTGGTCGAGTGGCAGATACGGGCCTGATGGTCCACGTTGTTCGTGCCCCAGTAGGCGGCGAACTTGCGGAACAGATAGGCCTGTTCGTTGTTATGCTTTGCAGACCCCAGCCAGTACACGCTGTCCGGCCCGGATTCTTCGCGGATGCTCATCATGCCGTCGCCGATCTCGTTGATCGCCTGTTCCCAGCTGATGCGCTTCCACTCGCCGCCTTCCTTTTTCATCGGGTATTTCAGGCGGCGCTCGCCATGGGCGTGCTCGCGAACCGAGGCCCCTTTGGCGCAGTGCGCACCCAGGTTGAACGGGCTGTCCCAGCCGGGTTCCTGCCCGACCCAGACGCCGTTCTGCACTTCGGCAACGACTGTGCAGCCGACCGAGCAGTGGGTGCATACGGATTTGATGTTTTCGACGGCCTGATTGGCCGCTGTCTGGGCACTGGCTGGCGTCACGGTTCCACCCGTGGCGCTGATCGCGGCAAGGCCGCCGATCGTCAGGCCCGAGCCACGCAGGAATGCGCGGCGATCGACGGTTTTCTCGCCGACCTGGGACAGGATACTTGTCCGCTGGGGGCGTCTCGCAACCCCGTTGGTCTTTTTCCTAAGCATTGGTTTCCTCCCTTGCGCGCCGTGTCAGCCACGGCTGGCTTGGTACTTCTCAAACCGACGTCAGGGCCAATCGCAACCGTCAGTCGGGTGGTGAAGGCGTCCGATCCTAGAACCGGGTGCTTTCGAAGTAGGCGCGGGTATGCGCGGTGTCCTGCATCCGGGTTTCATCCGTTGGCAGCTCGGCTGCTTCGGCTTTCCCGGTCAGGCTGGCGGCGGCGACAGCAGCAGGCGCTGCGGTTCCGGCCAGTTTGAGGAAGTCGCGGCGGCTTGCGCCTTCTTCCTTGGTCTTGCTCATGGGAGTCCTCCTTTCCCATTTGCGACATAGCGCCGATTGCGGCGCTGGCGAGTGGCAGCCTAGGCCGCCGTCATTCGGAAGGCCTCACGCTCAATCTCCATGAAGGTCCGGCCAGCGGTGCCGACCGATGCATAGAGAACCGAGTTTTCAGCGGCTTCCAAATCCGAATAGAAATGCACAGCCCAAGGGCCGATATGTTTGTTCCAGAACGCTTTTTGGTCGTCCAGCGAGGCTGACGCACCAAACCGGCCCACGATCATGCCCGCCATCATCTCCATCAGCGAGGCGATGTTGTCTTCGGGTTCGAACACGTTTTGCGCACGGGTGATGCCGCGCGCGGCCATGTCATTGCGCAACTGTGCCAGAGGCTTCTCGTTCAGGAAGCCCGTCAGGTAGAAACTGGCATAGGGCAGTAACTCACCCCGCCCCAGACCGATGAACAGCGCGTTGAACTCGCGCTCGGCGGCGGCGGGTTTGGTGACCTTGGCCACCCGCGCCATGGCCCGAATGGCTTGCCCCAGATCGGTGTCATCGCCGCTCAGGCCTGAGACCTGATCCAGCAGCATCTGATCCGGCGGGGCAGACAGCATCAGCCCCAGAAAGTTGTAGAAATCCGCTCGCAGTCGATCCTCGGCCGAGACATCCATCTGTTGCGCTTCGCTTGCGGTCATTCTGTTATCCTTCGAACTCAAACGTCATCCGGCGTGGGGCAGGGGGCAGGTCCATATCTTCGTCCTCATCAAGTTGGGCCACTTCGACCTCAACGGTGACGGGGGCGTCCCGCGGTTCCTCTTCCGCGACCAGAGGCTCGGCAGGCAGGTCTTCTTCCTCTTCGCTCTCGTCCTCTTCGACAGCCAGAGCTTCGACATGCGCCAGCATCCCCTTGCCGACCTGATAGGTGGTTTGCAGGTTTTCGATCACGCAGGCCGCGTCGGTGAAGTCCTCGCCGTAGTCCACCAACCCGTCCACATTGGCCAGCACCGGATTCAGCCGCCACAACCGCCGCAGCGCGCGGCGGCGCAGACGGTCCGGTACTGCCTTGGCCATAAAGCCCGAAACATCGTCACCGGGCTGTAGCGCATCCGGGTCGGGCAGGTTGAATTCCGCCAGTAGCTCGGCATCGGTCTTTTCTTCCAACTCGGCCTGCTGATCTGCGAGCGCCTGATCTTCCAGCGCGACCTGATCAGCCTCGGCCTCAGCCTGCACCGCAGCCTTGCGGCGGGACCAGAAATCGCGCGCTTCGGTCAATGCACGGCCCTCCGCGGTGCGCGGTATACGTCCGAGGTCTGCCGGATACGCGCATCCCCCTTGCCATCCTCAACCAGGTCCGTGCGTTTCTTGTCGCGACGGCGTTTGACGAAAACCTCGTCCTGATGATGCTGCAGAGTGAAATCGCGAACCCAGGCGATCAGCCCTTCGGTCATAGGTATCTTCTCGACGATCTCTTCGCCCGTATCCGCGTAATCCTGCCCCTCATAGGGCGAGGCCGTGATCAGAACTGCCGTCAGCGGGTGCTCGCCGCTGGGCTCATTGCGCATCACAAGATAGACCGAGGGCTGCCCGTCCGACAGGTTGGCCATATAGGCTTCGGTCTCATCCGACCAGAGTTTCAGGGGCAAGGTGGCAGCATGGTATTCGACCGCGTCGCCTTCACGGCGCAATTCAATCCAGTCAGCAGGGCCCGCGCCGGGCAGCGCAGCAACGGCGCGCCAGTTCCATTTCGCCCACCGGGTCACACCGGGGGTTTTGCGCACGACGACGCCAACCGGCATCTCTATCTGGTTTGCGGCCTTGGCCACTCAGTCCTCCCCGGAAGGCTCTCCCCTGCCTTCCCCAAGGTCTACTATGGTACACAAAACCGCCACCTGCCAAGCCTGTATTGAATGGAAAAAGGGCACATCACTGTTAGTTTATGCTGTTAACGACCTTGCGGGGCGGTGAAACCCAAACTCATGGCGTTTTTGCGGGTTTACATTGCCTCTGCCTTTCTACGGCCTAAAGTGGTCAGGAAGTTGGGGAGGAATTTGCATGAAACTACTGCTCTGTGATTGCGCAGGGTCGCAAGCTGTGGATGCCGACGGGATCGCTGCGGCTTGCGATGTTGAATGCTCTAAGGTGCACACCGCGTTATGTACCAAAGAACTGGGCGCAGCGGCAGAGCTACTGAAAGATGGCGAAACGGCGCTGATCGCCTGCGGGCAGGAGCAAGCGGTGTTTCGGGATCTGGCCGAGGATTTGGGTGTTGAGACGCCGGGCTTCGTTGATCTGCGGGACCGGGCGGGCTGGTCCGATCAGGGGCAGAACGCCACCGCCAAAATGGCGGCGCTGACCGCCGAGGCGATGGTGCCGCAGCCGATTACATCAAGCGTGGACGTCATAAGCGAAGGCACGTGTTTCATCGTCGGAGCGGGCGAGGTGGCGTTCCCACTCGCCGACCGTTTGGCCGAAACGCTGGCCGTGACGGTTCTGGTGATGGACGAGGCACAGGCGACGTCACGCGCGTTCGACGTCATTCGCGGGCGCGTGAAATCCTTGACCGGCGCGCTGGGTGGGTTTTCGCTGAAACTGGATGCATTGCAACAGCTTGAACCCGGCGGGCGCGGCGAATTCCGGTGGTCAGAACCGCGCGATGGCGCGCGCTCGGCCTGTGATATCGTCGTTGATCTGGCCGGAGGAACGCCGTTCGTTCAGGCTCCCACCAAGCGCGAGGGGTATCTGCGCGCCGATCCCAAAGATACCATTGCCATCGAACGGCTGGCCTTTGAAGCGGCGCAGCTTGTGGGCACCTTCGAAAAACCGCTTTACGTGCGGCTTGAGGAAACCTTGTGCGCGCATTCCCGCGCCGAACAGGTGGCCTGCACGAACTGTCTGGATATCTGCCCGACTGGGGCGATAACGCCTGCGGGTGAGCATGTCGCCATCGACCCGATGGTCTGTGCTGGATGCGGGGAATGTTCAGCTGTGTGCCCCTCTATCGCGATCACATATGAGGACCCGCCAGTTTCGGCGCTGCTGTCCCGCCTGCACATTCTGGCACGTACCTACCGGCGCGCCGGGGGCACCGCGCCGCGGCTGCTGGTACATGATGGCTTCGGGGCCGAGATGATCCGGCTAGCCGCCCGCTATGGTCGGGGCTTGCCTGCAGATGTCATTCCTTTGGAACTGTCGGTGATCTCCGGGTTCGGCCATGCCGAGATGCTGGCCGCTCTGGCCCATGGCTTTGCGCGGGTCGATATCCTACTGGCCCCGACGACCGAGCGGGATGCGCTGAACTCCGAGCTTGCGCTGGCACAGGCGATTGCGCCCGAGGCCGGGTTGGGGTTGATTGATCAGAGCGATCCCGACGCCTTGTCAGCACTCTTGTATTCGCAGGACGTTCCGGTGCCTTTGCCCGATCCGGTCCTGCCGCTGGGCAACCGCAGGCAAATCGCCCGCCTTGCGGCGCAGGCGCTGAACCCAGGGGCCGAGGCCCCGTTGCCCTTGCCGGAAAACGCGCCTTACGGGGCGGTGGCCGTGGACACCGACGCCTGCACGCTTTGTCTGAGCTGCGTGTCGCTCTGCCCCTCGGGCGCACTGATCGACAACCCGGACAAGCCGCAACTGAACTTCCAGCAGGACGCTTGCCTGCAATGTGGCCTGTGCCGTGGCATCTGCCCCGAGAATGCCATCACGCTGGTCCCGCAGCTTGACCTGAGCGACGCCGCTTTGTCTCAGCAGGTTCTGAACGAGGAAGAACCTTTTGCCTGCGTCGAATGCGGCGCGCTGTTCGGGGTGAAATCCACGGTCGAGCGCATTATGGAGAAGTTGTCCGGCACCCATCCGATGTTCGCCACCTCGGACAAGGCACGGATGATCCAGATGTGCGACAATTGCCGGGTGAACGCCCAGTTCCAGCAGCAGGACAATCCGTTCCAGTCCAACCCGAAGCCGCGTGTTGTGACCACAGACGACTATTTCTCAAAACGGAAGGATCACTGATGTTGCAGCGGCGCGCCCAGATCGGCTGCGCTGATGACCGAGACGAAGGCCAGGATCGCCTCAAGATCGTCCAGCGTCATCTCGACCGGAACGATGGGCGAGGGGCGCGCGGGATCGAAAGGCGGCGTCACTCCGTCGATCTGCGTGAAAGCGGGGTGGGGGTTGAGGGCAAAGAACGCCTCGAACCGTTCGGACCAGTCGGGCAGGGATCGCAGCACGGCAAAAGACGGGGTCGAACCAAGGCCGTTCATCCGGTTCTTCGGCCCGATGACATGGCAGCGCCCGCAATGGATCATCGACAGTTCCTCGCCCAAGACGGTGTTGCCGTCCACGGCGGTGTCATCAACCGCCGCTGCGATCTCGAACGAGGCACTGTACGGCGCGCCTTCCGGTGGGGCGAAGCTTTCGACCGTTCGCTTGCCGATATCGGACAGCAACCAGTCGCGGAACCGGGCCTGTCGGGCGTTCTCTTCGGTTTGCAGGAAGTAAACGATTTCGCCACGGGCAAAAACCGGCTCGCCCGGCGGGGCGGTCGTCAGGGTCATGACGCCGGTTTCGTCAGCAATCACGCGTATCCCGGTCTTGAGTGAGAAGCGCGGAAGAATATGTTGCAACAGGCCCGAGTCCGAAACCTCAGCCGGGGCGGCAAGGCCAATGGCCTCCTGCGACCAAGAGGGGCTAGCGGTGAGCGTCAGGCTCAGGCACAAGAGGATAACGCGCATGCCGCAGCCTAACGGCGCAGGGCGGGATGCGTCAAATGAACAGAATGAGACGGAGACACATGCAATGAATGGCAGCCACGCGGTTCGGCAAATCAATGAGGCAAAGGCATGAGTGTCCGTGACGCGGTTCTTGCGAACCTGAAAAAGATCACCGACCCGGTTTCCGGGCAGGACATCGTCAGCGCCGGTGTCGTGCGCGCGCTGAATGTCGAAGGTGACACAGTGAGGTTTGTGCTCGAGATTGATCCCAAACACGCCGAAAAGATGGAACCTGTGCGCGCGACCGCCGAGCAGGCGGCGCAGATGGTGGACGGTGTCTCTAAGGTCTCCGCCATGCTGACGGCGCATTCCGACAAGGCCCCGCCGGATTTGAAGCCCAAGCCGAAGCCCTCGCAGACCGGACCGCAGGCGGTGCCGGGGGTGGATCGGATTATTGCGGTTGCCTCGGGCAAAGGGGGCGTGGGTAAGTCTACTGTGTCGGCCAACCTCGCCTGTGCTTTGGCCGCGGAAGGTCGTCGCGTTGGCTTGCTGGACGCCGACGTCTATGGCCCGTCGCAGCCACGAATGCTGGGTGTCTCGGGCCGTCCGGCCAGCCCCGATGGCAAAACGATCCTGCCGCTGCGCAATCACGGCGTCACCATGATGTCGATGGGTCTGATGACCAATGAAGGGCAGGCCGTTGTCTGGCGCGGGCCGATGCTGATGGGCGCGCTGCAGCAGATGATGAGCCAGGTGCAGTGGGGCGCGCTGGATGTGCTGATTGTCGACCTGCCGCCGGGTACCGGTGACGTGCAACTGACGCTCAGCCAAAAGTTTCAGCTGGATGGGGCCATCGTCGTCTCAACCCCGCAGGATGTGGCGCTGATCGACGCCCGCAAGGGGATCGACATGTTCAACCAACTAAAGACCCCCATCGTTGGGATGATCGAAAACATGTCTACCCATATCTGCTCGAACTGCGGGCACGAGGAACATGTGTTCGGCCATGGCGGCGTCGCATCTGAGGCCGAGGCCATGGGCGTTCCCTTGCTGGGAGAAATCCCGCTGCATCTGGACATCCGCGTGGCGGCAGACGGAGGCGCGCCCATCGTGGTCAGCAAGCCCGACAGCCCGCAGGCCGAAGCCTTCCGCAAGATCGCCCGCGACCTGGTCGCCAAAGGCAACGCATGAGCGAGCCGGTCTTTCCTCCATTGCTTTCAGGTCAACCCGTGAAGGGTGGGGAGGATCCGTTTGAACGCGCGCAGGCAATTGCGACGCTTGGTTGCGATGCGGGAACGGTTGCCTACAACATTCAGGCTGATCGCCTGCGCGTCGCAATCGTCTTCGCCCCTGAGGTTCCCTTGCAGGATGCAATGGCGATGCTGCCGCTCTGCGCCGTCGGGTTCCAGAACGCACTGGGCGCTCTGGCCCCGCCCGAGGTTGCCGTTCATCTGGGCTGGGACGGTTTGATTTGTGTGAATGGTGCCAGGTGCGGGACGTTTCGCGTGGCTGCTTCCACGCAAGTGCCCGAGGATCAGCCCGATTGGCTGGTGGTCGGATGGGAACTGGCCCTGCTGCAGACCAGCGACGCGCCGGGGGAAACGCCGGATGTGACCGCACTCTATGATGAGGGCTGTGCCGATGTGTCGCCAACACAGTTGGTCGAAAGCTGGTCGCGCCATATGCTGACCTGGCTCAACCGTTGGCAGGAGGACGGCAACGCGCCACTTCACGCCGAATGGATGGGGCTGCTGCGTGGGGTCGGAGAACCGGTGGGCGCTGGAGTTTTCCTTGGCACAGACGAGCGCTTTGGAATGCTGATCCGAGACGGTGCCGATACCCATCTGCGCCCCCTGACGCAACTGTTGGAGACCGCCTGATGAAACTGGCCCGTGCAATTCACTTCGACGAAAGCGACATGAACGTCTTTCACTCCCCGGCGCGCACTGGGGAATGGTGCATCTCGGGCGGATTCGAGTTCTCGAACTGGGGCGAGGGCGATCTAGAGGGCAAGGCGCGTCAGGCCTTTGCCAATGGCTGGCTGGGGTTAGAGACCTTCGGCCGCGTGACATTCGTTGCCGTGACACAAATCGAGCCTGCGGAAAGAGATCAGGTGGCACGCAATCTGGCCGAGCATTTCGTGCAACTGTACGGCGCGCCATCCATCCATGCCGCGTTCGAGGTGGCCCAAGCCGAAATAGATCATATGTCAGAGCTATGCGACGAACACGGGCCCAACACTCTGCTCACCGTCACCCGCGAGTTGTCCGAAGCAGGCGTGCACGAAGCGTTTCGCGTCATCACCCCGCAAGAGGCCGAGCTTGAGGCTTTGGCCGTGCATGGCTCATTGAATGAGTGAGCCGAGAGCGGTGGTTCCAAAATCAGGGAACTGCTATTGCATCAAGAGCTTTGGATGCGGTTTTAACTGCATTGGCGTGACATCGGTGCAGCTCGGGTCAAGGCTGTAGCCCAACATCTCAAAATCAGTGCGGAACACGCGCGCAACCAGATCAATCGTCTCGTCGTCATAATGCTTTAGGTAACTGCCACGCTTCGATTTGTTCAGGTGTGGCAACTCAGCGTTGATCCCCAGATGCCGCGTGATTTCCGCGAAGCTTTCCGAGACCGTTTCGACACGCCCGATTTTCTGAACGAGACTGCGCCCTTCATCGTCCACAAGATAACGCACCTGTCGGCTTTCGGGGCGATCGGGGTGATAGGTCTGCAGCACGTAATCCCGAAAACTCAGCCCCTGTACTTTTTGATGGTCTGGATGTTGCGGAGCCTGCTGCATGTAAAAGAAAAGCGAAACCATAAGGTCGTACGGGTTTCGCACGAAGCTGAAGCTTTTCATCGACCAGTAACGATCGCCGAAATGGGCAAGATACTCAGCCGCCGTAGCGTGGTTTGGCAACGGTTGGAACTGCGTGATCTCATATATTTTGCGACCCGACACGCGTTTCGAAATGCTGTTTATAAGGCGCTGTGCCCTGTTCTCGCGGTCAAAATCGTGCCGCAGGCAATACGTGACCGAACTACCGGCAGTCTTAGGAATGTGCACGAAGACAAAGTTCTTTTTGCTGCTGATCATCTTCTCTCCGAGAGCATTGCCTGTGGTGGTCGCGGGCCAGATAGCAATTTATCGGGCCACTCGCCAGAGATGAAGAGAAACGAATATTCAGATGTTGTCGAGAAACTTGCCAAACTGCCCGCGCTTGAAAATCAGGCCTTGCCCAGGTCGGTGCATGACCGTTTCGACCTGGCCGATCAGGATCAAATGATCTCCGGCCTCGTGGCGGGCATGCAGGCGGCAATCGAACCGCGCGAGACAATTGGCCAGACGCGGGCGGCCAGACGCGTCCGCGGCCCATTCGGCATGCGAGAAATCGGCTCCGTCGCGAGCAAACCGCAGCGCCTGATCCTGCTGTTCCTGCGCCATGATATGGATCGAGTAGTGCTGGCAGTCGCAGAACGCCCCGAAGCGGTTCGAGTCTTTGGCCAGACACCACAAGACCAGCGGCGGGTCCAGTGACACTGACGCGAAAGAGTTCACGGTGATCGCGCGCGGCCCTTGTTCCGTTTCCGTGGTGATGACGGTCACACCTGTGCCAAAAGCCCCCAAAGCCTCGCGAAAGGCGAGACTTTGATCCGGACTGGGGGTAAAGGTCTTTTCGGTCATCGCGCGTGTTCCTTGGCCGCGCATCAGGTGCCATGGCCTGCGGGGTTTGTCCATCGAAAGCTGACTTTGACCGGGATATTACGGCAGGTCAGTTCAGGTCTTCGAGCAGACGACCATGTTTACGCGTCTCGACAATGACAGCCCCGAAGGTGTTCATGCCGCGGGCCTGTAGCATCGGCAACATCTTAACCAGCGCCTCGGCTGTTGCTACTGCGTCCCCAAGGGCGGTGTGGCGCAGAGCCTCGGGGATTTCGATGTCCAGCCGGTCGCACAGCGCGTCCAGCGTGTGGGTGTCGCTGGCTCCGAACAGAACCGCCGACAGCAGGACCGTATCCAGAATCGGGTGATCCCATTCGACGTTCATGCGCTTGGCGTGGCGACGCAGAAAGGCCATGTCGAACGGTGCGTTATGGGCCACGATCACCGCATCGCGGGCAAACTGGTGAAAGAGCCGTCCGGCCTCGGCAATATCCGGCGCGCCCTGAACCATCTGATCGCTGACCTTGTGAACTCGGGTCGAGGCGGGCGGGATCGGAATGCCGGGATTGACCAGTGTGTCAATGCGCTCACCTTCGACAATCCGACCATTGAGAACCCGAACCGCGCCGATCTGTACAATCTCATCCTTGTGAGGCAGCAGGCCGGTGGTTTCGGTGTCGAAGACCACGAAGCACAGATCGGATAGCGAGAGGCTTTCAAATTCGCCTTCGGTGGCGGTTTTGAGCAGATCGAAATCATAGACCAGCGGACGTTCGGCATCGGGTGAGATTTGGGCGGCACTGTCGTCGAAAATCAGCATGTAGCCAGGCGCGTCGCCCAGCGGTTTCATCCGGGCCGAATAGGTCTGATTTCCGTCGACACTGTGCAAAGTGCAGGTCACGTCCATGCCAGTCTTCGTCAGCTTCGCATAGGCTCCTTCCAAATGCGTCGGGTCGAGGTATTCAAAAAGCGAGGCATTCAGTCGAGGATGGGCGATCTGGGCCAGAACCTCGGCCGCCTGTGCGTCATAGAGAACGATTTTATGCGTCGGCCCCGCCAGCAGCATAGCGACAGGAATTTCGGTCAGCAGCGCCGTCAGCCGCTGTTTTTCCGCCGCGAGATTTGCGGTTTCGGCGGCAATGACCTCGGCAATGTTCATCGTTTTGTCGGACAACTGATCCGCAAGCCCGGCGGCGGCCGGGGCAAGATCGCCAAGGTATTTCGCGGCGTCCAGATCCATGTCCGTGCTGACGCCCGCATGTGCCCGCGCGCGCAATTCGGCAGACAGGCGCTCGATCGGTTTGGCGACATTGTCGTCGAACAGCAGCCAAATCCCGGCGATCATGGCGAGAAATCCGAAGGCAATCAGGATTTCGGCGAAGATGAATGAATCCAACAATTCCGGGTCGTTGGACCGTGCATAGCTGACCCAAAGCGCAACCGAACTTACGGCAAGCCCGCCCACGGCCAGAAGGCAGAAGAACAGAAAGACGCGCAGGCGAAGGCTCAGCTTGGTCAGCATTGTCAAACTCCGCAGGTTGCCTCGATTATCGGGTCGTCGGAACCGGGGGTGACCCAGTCTGCGTTCAGCACACGGCCGTCATCTCCGAACTCGACCCCGTCGGCCAGGCTGGCGCGGCGGTTTTCGGCGCAGTTGACAGCGACCGGGAGTTTGGACACCGGGGCCCAGCGGCCAAAGAAATACAGATCGACAAGGCGCTGGTCCGGCACCTCGTCATTCTTGCGCACCGAGACTGTGTCGATGGCCGCGAAACGGTCGACAAATGGCACCGCATAGGTCCAAGGGCGATAGAACGCGCGGCTTTCGACCTCTTCGATAATCTCAAGACTACCGGGCAGGGTATCGCGGGTGCGGTCATACCAGGAATACTCGCTGGCGATGGTCATGCCGATCATCCCCAGCCCGGCGGCAACAGGGGTCACCCAGCGAGGCAAACGCCCGCCTGTCAGCTTGTTCAGCACCATCACGACGCCCGCAAACGCAAAGCCCGCAAAAATCGTGCCGATCAATTCCAGAAACATATGTATCCTCCACGCTTCAGGCGTGAACCGCCTCTTCTTCTCGTTCCAAATACGGTCGCCGAAGGCGATCCCTGCGCTCTTTGTTGGCGCGCCCTTATCCTAACATCCCCTTACCGTGCCCCACTGCGGACTGCATTGTTTTTATCACCACAAAAGCATCCCTAAGATGACTTCGCTCAAAGTCCGACAGATTTGAGGGGGGCAGGTAATTATCCGGTTTGTCGCCGGATTTCACCAGCCTGACCTGATGTTCGAGCCGGGTTTCGGCGATCAGGTCGTATGCGTCCAGCAAGTCCCGTGCACCCGACGGGCTGAGCACACCTGCGCCTTCGCCGGCTTTCAAGCGAGCGCGTGTGTTGGCCTCGGGCAGTTGGCCCTGCAAGCTGTAGATGCGCGCCAGATCGACCACCGGGACAACGCCATTGTGCTTCAGGTCCAGCGTGTTGCGATGCTCGCCTGACCGGATGGTCGCAAAGCCGCGCAGCAGGCCCAAGGGTGGGGTGTGTTTCAGCGAATTCGCGATCATGTGCGCGACAAAGATTGAATTGGCGCTGGCGGCTTTCAGTGTTTCCGCCTGCAGGTTGGCAAACAGGTCGAATGCGCCGCCAATTGGGCGCAGGTCGAACATGACCGAGGCCAGCATCTGCGCCTCGGGGTTGGGTTTAGCGATCCAGCCGCTGAAATACTCGCGCCAGACCCGCACCGGCTGACACCAGCGCGGATTGGTCGCCATCATG
The DNA here is from genome assembly GCF_056533855.1 of Ruegeria sp. F11. Taxonomy (NCBI): domain Bacteria; kingdom Pseudomonadati; phylum Pseudomonadota; class Alphaproteobacteria; order Rhodobacterales; family Roseobacteraceae; genus Ruegeria; species Ruegeria sp. F11. The sequence continues at coordinate 178,151 of NZ_JBQFOW010000010.1, forward strand.
TCGCCGGGGCAATAGAAATACCCGCAGACGTCCAGCCCGTCTGACACGAATTTCGCAAGCGCGGCGAAATAGGGCATGTCATCCTCGGTCACGCTGTCGTCCAGCATCAGGCAATTGTCCTGATCCGACACGCCGGTCTGTTCCTGCCGCCCCTGTGACCCGCAGGCCAACCAGAGGTAAGGGACGGGTGGGGGGCCAAGCTTTTCCTCGGCCAGAGCCAGAAGCCGCCGCGTGACAGTATCTGCAACGTCGGTGATCAGACGGGTGACGATCTCATGCCGGTTGCCGCTGGCCACAAGTTGCACCAGAAGCTGCGGGATTTCTGCCGTAACCTGCGCCATATCCTCGGCCGAATTTGCGTTCGCAATCTGCCGCACCAGTTCGGCTGAGTTCACGGCCTGATAGTGGGTCAGGTCCGTTTGGGTGACGATGCCGACCAGTTGACCGCCTTCGCAGATCGGGATGTGGCCGATCCCACGCTCCATCATCACGTGCAGCACATCCGAACCGATGTCGGAGGGGGACAGGGTGACAGGATCAGGTGTCATGATCGCCGAGACCGGCGTATCCGGCGCCATCGCATCGGCTACGTATTTGCCCGAGATGTCCCGCAGGGTCGCAATGCCCAGAAGCTTGTTTTCCTCGCTCACGCAAAGCGAAGAAATCCGCTTGTCGCGCATGATCTGCGCCGCGTCCCGAACCGATGTGGCCGGAGGGCAGGTGGCTGGATTGTGGGCCATCAGTACGTCGATAGCGCTGGTGGCCAGGCTTTGCGGACCGGAGCGTCCCCCCCGTGTTCGGTTGAAGAATTTTGAAACGACGTCATGACCGTCGATCAGTTCGCGCACAAGATCGGGGGGCAGAACGATCAGGACCGAAGGCGAATTCGCCCGCGCCTTGGTCGTGGCTTTGCCGTCTTTGAGAAGCCCGCGTTCGCCAAATGAGTTACGCAGACCCAGATGAGACACAACTTCGCCGTTCTCATCGGTGATTTCGACCTGTCCTTCATAGATCACGAAAACGCCGGGCAGGGTGTGGCCCAAATCGTAAACGCTGCCGTCCTCGTCAACTTCCCAAACCTCAATCTGCTTGGCGATGTCCTCAAGCACTGTTTCCGGTAGAGAGTCATAGGGATGCACGGATTTCAGGAACCGGGTTATCTGGTCATGGGACAGGGGCATCATATGTCTCCGGTTGTCTGAAAAAAAATCCCGCCCGGTGGTATGCCGGGCGGGACAAGTAAGTCGAAAGACGCGGCAGATGGAAGTTAACCATATGCCGCATCAGGCTCATTTATTCTGAGCTGCGCCCGCGCCACGGGGAATGCGAACGCTTTCGACCAGATCTTTGATCTCCTGCGGAGTCTCTTTGGTCATGCCAGCAACGATGTAGGCAGTCGCAAAGTTGATCATCGCACCGATTGCACCGAACGAGGTCGACTTGATCGGACCCAGCAGCGGGTCAGCATCGGTGAACGAGTTGGTGCCCGGAATGAACAGCCAGCCCTTGTGCAGGAAGATGTAGACCAATGTGACGACCAGACCAGCCAGCATACCTGCAACCGCGCCGGTGTTGTTGATGCGGGTCGAGAAGATCCCCATCATCAGCGCCGGGAAGATCGAGGCAGCCGCCAGACCAAAGGCCAAGGCCACGGTTTGTGCCGCAAAGCCCGGTGGGTTCAGACCCAGATAGGTTGCAACCAGGATGGCTACGGCCATTGCGATACGCGCGGCCAGCAGTTCACCTTTTTCCGAGATCTGCGGATTGATCGCACCTTTGACAAGGTCGTGGGACACCGCCGACGAGATCGCAAGCAACAGGCCCGCAGCGGTCGACAGAGCAGCCGCAAGACCACCGGCCGCGACCAGACCGATCACCCAACCGGGCAGGTTGGCAATCTCGGGGTTGGCCAGAACCAGGATGTCACGGTTGAACTTGGTCAGCTCGTTTCCAACCCAGCCTTTTTCTTCAGCGAGTGCCTGCATGTCTGCATTGGCATCGTTGTAGTACTGGATTTTGCCGTCGCCGTTCTTGTCTTCCCAATCCAACAGGCCGGTTTTCTGCCATGTCTTCATCCAGTCATAGCGCGGATCGGTGTCGATTTCCTCGACCGAGACAGCGCCACCTTGGATGCCACCATTGGGCCACATCATGTCGGTGATGTTCAGGCGAGCCATTGCGCCAACCGCAGGGGCGGTCAGGTACAGCAGCGCGATGAAGACCAGCGTCCAGCCAGCCGACCAGCGGGCATCCGACACTCTCGGCACGGTGAAGAAGCGCATGATCACGTGCGGCAGACCGGCGGTACCGATCATCAGCGACAACGTGAACAGAACCATGTTCAGCGTGTTCGAGTGGTGTGCGGTATAGTCGTTGAAGCCCAGCTCGGTCACGATCGCATCCAGCTTGGTCAGCAGGGGCTCACCGCTGGCGGTGTCACCGAACAGACCCAGTGCAGGGATCGGCGTGCCGGTCAGCTGCAGCGAGATGAAGATCGCCGGGATGGTGTAGGCGGTGATCAGCACGCAGTACTGAGCGACCTGAGTGTAGGTCACGCCTTTCATCCCACCAAACACCGCGTAGGCAAACACGACACAGGCACCGATCAGCAGACCGGACGTGTTCGACACCTCGAGGAAGCGGCCAAAGGCCACGCCCACACCGGTCATCTGACCGATAACGTAGGTCACCGACGCGACGATCAGGCAGACAACAGCAACGATACGTGCGGTCTGGCTGTAAAAACGGTCGCCGATGAATTCCGAGACGGTGTATTTGCCGAACTTACGCAGGTAAGGCGCAAGCAGCAGAGCCAGCAGCACGTAGCCACCGGTCCAACCCATCAGGAAGGTCGAGTTGTCATAGCCGGTAAAGGCAATCAGGCCCGCCATCGAGATGAACGAGGCCGCAGACATCCAGTCCGCCGCTGTCGCCATACCGTTGGTGACCGGGTGAACGCCGCGACCGGCGGCGTAGAATTCCGATGTGGAACCCGCGCGGGCCCAGATCGCGATGCCGATGTATAGCGCGAAGGATGCGCCGACAAACAGCAGGTTGATGGTAAACTGGTCCATGGGGTTTATTCCTCCTCAACGCCGTATTCGGCGTCCAGCTTGTTCATGCGCCAGGCGTAGTTGAAGATCAGCACCAGGAAGACCAGGATCGAACCCTGCTGGGCGAACCAAAAGCCCAGATCGGTACCACCAATCGAGATGCCGGATAGCAGCGGACGCAGCAGAATGCCGAATCCGAAAGACACCAGCGCCCAGATTACAAGGCTGATGTAGATAAGACGCAGGTTGGCCTGCCAATAGCCCTTATCGGACTCGGCAGTCTGCGCGGAGCTTGTAGATTGATCCGCCATTGCGGGTTCCTCCTTCGCTTTCTAATTTGGGCGGCCCGTGCCCAACTCCTCCAGTGCTGCGGGCCGCTTCTCGGTTGCGCCAAACGCCCCGTGCGCCTGGCAAAACTCCTCGGTTCCGCCAAGGCGGGTCCTTGAAGTATTCTTTTTGGAATCAAAGCCTTGCGGCTTTCTATCCCCTCCTTAGTTCATCGTGTTGCCGACGATCGTCTCAAGATCGCTGGCAATGTTTTCGATCTTGCCCATGGCGTCCGTGCGCTGCAGGACACCATGAGATTCGTAGTAGTTGATCAGCGGCGCGGTCTGCGTGTGATAGGCCTGCAGGCGCGAGGCCACGGTTTCAGCATTGTCATCCGCGCGGCGCTTGAACTCGGTATGGCCGCACTTGTCGCAGGTGCCTTCGACGGCGGGCTGCTTGAACGTGTCGTGGTAGCCCTCGCCGCAACCGGCGCAGGTGTAGCGACCCGAGATGCGGGTGACCATTTCCGCGTCCTCAACCTCAAGGCTGATTGCGGCGCTGATCTTCTGGTTGCTTTCCGACAGCAGCCCGTCCAGCGCCTCGGCCTGAACCGTGGTGCGGGGGAAGCCGTCCAGAATGACACCCTTGGCGCAATCCGGCTCGGCCATGCGGTCGCGCAGGATGGCGATGACGATTTCATCGCTAACCAGATCGCCTGCTTCCATGACGGCCTTTGCGGCTTTCCCGGCCTCGGTCCCGGCAGCAACCGCAGCACGCAACAAATCGCCGGTGCTGAGTTGCACGAGGCCAAACTTCTCTTCCAGCATACGGGCCTGAGTTCCCTTCCCGGCGCCCGGAGGGCCGAGAAGGATCAGAACAGCGGGGGTTGTGATCGTGTCAGCGTCCATCACACCCTCACTTGTTCGCGCGGTTCTGGATCAGATCATCGACAACCGACGGATCGGCCAGTGTCGAGGTATCGCCCAGCGAACCGAAATCGTTCTCGGCAATCTTGCGCAGGATACGGCGCATGATCTTGCCCGAGCGGGTCTTGGGCAGGCCCGGCGACCACTGGATCACGTCCGGGCTGGCAATCGGGCCGATCTCGGTGCGAACCCAGGTGCGCAGCTCTTTCATAAGCTCGTCCGAGGGTTCACGATCATTCATCAGCGTGACGTAGCAATAGATGCCTTGCCCTTTGATTTCATGGGGATAGCCCACAACAGCGGCTTCAGCCACGGCCGCATGCGCCACCAGCGCGCTTTCCACTTCGGCGGTGCCCATGCGGTGGCCCGAGACGTTGATCACATCATCGACGCGGCCGGTGATCCAGTAATCGCCATCCTCGTCGCGGCGACAACCGTCACCGGTGAAATAGTAGCCTTTGTAGTCCGAGAAATAGGTTTTTTCGAACCGCTCATGGTCGCCCCAGACGGTGCGCATCTGGCCGGGCCAACTGTCCTTGATGCACAGGACGCCCTCGACCCCGTTGCCGTTGATCTCGACCCCGGATTGCGGGTCCAGAACAACCGGTTGGATGCCGAAGAACGGTTTCATCGCCGCGCCGGGCTTCATCGAATGCGCGCCGGGCAGTGGGGTCATCAGGTGACCGCCGGTTTCGGTCTGCCACCAGGTGTCCACGATCGGGCATTTGCCCTTGCCGACAACGTCGTTGTACCAGTTCCAGGCCTCGGGGTTGATTGGTTCGCCAACGGTCCCGAGCGTCCGCAGATCGCTCAGGTCGTGTTTTTCGACCCACTCATTGCCCTGACCCATCAGCGCGCGGATTGCGGTGGGGGCGGTGTAGAATTGGTTCACCTTGTGCTTCGCGCAGACTTCCCAGAACCGACCCGCGTCGGGAAAGGTGGGTACGCCTTCGAACATCAGCGTGGTCGCACCGTTGGCGAGCGGTCCATAGACAATATAGCTGTGACCGGTGACCCAGCCTACGTCAGCGGTACACCAGTAAATGTCACCTTCGTGGTAATCAAAGGTGATCTCATGCGTCATCGAGGCATAGACCAGATAACCGCCGGTCGTGTGGACAACCCCTTTCGGCTGGCCGGTCGAGCCTGAGGTATAGAGGATGAACAACGGGTCCTCGGCATTCATTTCAGCCGGGGCGCAGTAATCATCCGCTTCAAGCGCCATTTCGTTGTAATCAAAGTCGCGATCGGCGATCCATGTGGTCTGACCGCCGGTCCGCTTGACCACCAGACATTTGACCGTGTCCTTACAGTGCAGCAGGGCCGCATCCGCGTTCGATTTCAGCGGCGTTTTACGGCCACCACGCGGTGCCTCGTCCGCAGTGATCACAACTTTGGCGTCGCATCCGTTGACCCGGGCCGCGAGAGCATCGGGCGAGAAGCCGGCGAATACGATCGAATGGATCGCGCCAATCCGTGCACAGGCCAGCATGGCATAGGCGGCCTCGGGGATCATTGGCAGGTAAATGACAACGCGGTCACCTTTGCGAACGCCCAGCGATTCCAGGATGTTGGCCATCCGGCAGGTGCGGCGGTGCAGTTCCGCATAGGTGATGTGCTGGGCCGCGTCTTTTGGATCGTCGGGCTCCCAAATAATCGCCGTCTGATCGCCGCGGGTTTTCAGGTGGCGGTCCAGACAGTTTGCCGAAACGTTCAGCGTGCCATCGGCATACCAGTTGATTTTGACCGAGCCGAAGTCGTAATTCGTGTCCTTGACCTGAGAAAAAGGCTTGATCCAGTCGACGCGCTTGCCCTGTTCCCCCCAGAACGCGTCCGGATCATTGATCGAGGCTGCATACATCTCGGAGTATTTCGCGGCATCTACATGTGCACGCGCAACAGTTTCTGCGGATGGCGGATATGTCTTGGCATCTGCCTGGGCAGCGGTGGTCATATGAGGCTCCTCTCCTCTAAGACTGGAATGCGTAGGATCGTTTCTGCCAGTTGCCCTGGAAATGTCGACCCATTTCCTCCCCGCGCTGAATATTACCGATGTGTGAAAATAAATAAATAAATTGCCGAAATATCAGGATTAGTTTGTAAAGAAATTTTTGAACTTTCTGTGAGTTTGTAAATTTTCGGCGCAAAATTAGAAAAGTAACTTATTAAACAAATGAGTAAATGTAACATCCGTCAAGGCGAAAGCTGACCGGTGAAAGCTTCCGGCTGGCCGAGCGTCCGGGTGCCGACAGGCGGGCTCTCCTGCATCTGACCGGCGGACTTGCCTTCGCTGTCTGCCGCATGGGGTTGGCACAACGTTATGTTGGCGCTAGCTTCTTTCCAAGCGCTCCGGCAAAGGGGCGCACCAACGGGAGAGATCATTATGAAAAGAATGCTGAGCGGCGCTGCCGTCGCCGCCTTGGGCGTTGCCTTCGTCACCGAAGCCGCAGCCACCGAATGGAATGCGTCCGTCTGGGGCAAGCGCCGCGCCTTTACTGAACATGTCGAAAAACTGGCCGAGCTTGTCAGCGAGAAAACCGGCGGAGATTTCACCATCAACGTCAGCTACGGCGGCCTGTCCAAACCGCGCGAGAATCTGGACGGGATCGAGATCGGCGCGTTCGAGATGGCCCAGTTCTGCGCCGGGTATCACCGGGACAAGAATCGCGCGATCACCGTTCTTGAACTGCCATTCCTGGGTGTGAACAATCTGGAAGAGGAGGTGGCCGTCAGCCACGCGGTCTATGACCATCCCGCCGTGAAGGATGAGATGGCGCAGTGGAACGCACGCATCATCATGACCTCGCCCATGCCGCAGTACAACATCGTGGGCACCGGCGAGCCGCGCGACGAACTGTCGGATTTTGACGGCATGCGGGTCCGCGCCACCGGTGGCCTTGGGCAGGCGTTCGAAGCGGTTGGCGGTGTGCCGACCTCAGTTCCCGCGACCGAGGCCTTCAACGCAATGGAATCCGGCGTGGTCGACACGGTCGCCTTTGCCCAGCACGCGCATCTGTCCTTTGGCACCATCAACGAGGCCGATTGGTGGACCGCAAACCTGAACCCCGGCACAGTGAACTGCCCGGTTGTGGTCAACATCGACGCCTACGAAGCGCTGTCGCCCGAACATCGCGAGGCGCTGGACAGCTCCATCGACGAGGCCATCGACCACTACCTTGCCAACTATGGCGGCCTGCTCGAACAATGGGACAGCGTGCTTGAAGAGAAGGGCGTCAAGAAGGTCGAGATTGACGACGCGGTGATCGAAGAGTTCCGCACAACAGCGGCCGATCCGATCCGCGAGCAGTGGATCGCGGACATGTCCGCTCAGGGTCTGCCAGCGCAGGATCTGTACGATCTGGTGCAAGCGACACTGCAACAACAGCGCGGTGGTAACTGACCGCTATAGCCGGGTTCCTGCACGGGCACCCGGTTTCTTCTGGACATAGGGAATAAGCGGCATGGCAGGACAAGCCACCGTGCTGGAAGATGGCAGTCGCCTCAGCCAGTTGGACCAGCGTTTGCTGGGGTTGGAACGGTTTCTGGCGCTGATCAGCGGGCTGGCGGTGTTCAGCCTTATGGTGATGGCGGTGGTTTCCGTCAGCGGGCGCAACGCCTTTAATGCGCCACTGCCGGGCTATGTGGACTGGATCGAACAGGCAATGCCGCTGATCGCGTTTCTGGGCATCTCTTACGTACAGCGCGATGGTGGGCATATCCGTATGGACATCGTGATTTCCCGGCTGCATGGCCGGGCGCTGTGGCTGTTCGAACTGACCTCAGTCCTTCTGATCCTCGTGCTGATGCTGGCACTCGTTTGGGGAAGCTGGTCGCATTTCGACCGGTCCTTCGATTTTGGCGCACCACTATGGAGCCGGGACAGTTCCATCGACATCGGCATCCCGCTGTGGCCAGCCAAGTTGTTGGCCCCTGTCGCGTTTTCGGTCTTGTGCCTCCGGTTGCTGCTGCAGGTCTGGGGCTATGGGCGCGCGCTGGTTCTTGGGCTTGAGGCCCCAGTTGCCGTTCCGTTGATACAAGACGCAGCAGCACAGGCAGCGGCCGAGGCCGAGCAGTTCGAAGGGCAGGACTAGGCCATGGACACGATTGAAATCGGCCTGTGGGTCACGGGCGGTCTGCTGGTTCTGGTCGTCACCGGCATGCGCGTGGCCTTTGCGGCGGGCCTTGCAGGCCTGTTCGGGTTGGTCTGGATCTTCTGGGCCAAGTTCGGATATGACCCCGACCGGTTCGGCAGAGCGGTGACCGTTGCGGTGAAAACAGCGGGGCAGGTGCCCCATTCCAAGGTTGCTGCCCACACGCTCAGCCTGATCCCCACCTTCATCCTGATCGGCTACCTTGCCTACTACGCTGGCCTGACCCGCGCCCTGTTCGAGGCCGCCAAGCGCTGGATCGCCTGGGTCCCCGGAGGGTTGGCGGTCTCCACCGTCTTCGCAACTGCTGGGTTTGCGGCCGTGTCAGGCGCATCGGTGGCGACATCTGCGGTCTTCGCGCGCATCGCGATCCCCGAAATGCTGAGCGTCGGGTACAACAAACGCTTCGCCGCAGGCGTTGTGGCTGCAGGCGGAACACTGGCCTCGCTGATCCCACCGTCGGCAATCCTCGTAATCTACGCCATCATCGTCGAACAGGACGTGGGCAAACTGCTGCTGGCCGGGTTCATTCCCGGCGCATTCTCGGCGCTGGTCTATGGCCTGTTGATCGTCGGTATCGCGGTCGTGTTCAAATCCGTCGGCCCGCCGGTGACGGGGTTCAGCTGGAAGCAACGCTTCGCCGCACTGCCTGGGGCCATCCCTATCGTCGCGGTGATCCTGATAATCATCTGCTTTGTCTACAACCCGTTCGGGGACAAAGCCTGGGGCACACCGACCGAAGGCGGCGCAATTGGAGCCTTCATCGTGTTCTGCTTTGCCCTGTTCCACGGCATGCGGTGGGCCGAGTTCAAATCCGCGCTGCTGGAAACCGCAAAACTGACCGCCATGATCTTCTCGATCATCTGGGGTGTTCTGATCTACGTGCGCTTTCTGGGCTTCGCGGACCTTCCGGGCGCGTTTTCGGACTGGATCACATCGCTTGAGATGTCGCCGATGCTGATCCTGATCTGCATCCTTCTGGCCTATGCGGTGCTGGGCATGTTCATGGATGCCATCGGTATGCTGCTGCTGACATTGCCAGTCGTCTACCCGGCGGTGATGGCCCTGAACGGAGGCGAAACCGTCAGCGCCGCCGACAGCGCATTTGGCATGTCTGGTCCTATGTGTGCGATCTGGTTCGGTATTCTGGTGGTGAAAATGGCCGAGTTCTGCCTGATCACACCCCCCATCGGCTTGAACTGCTTTGTCGTCGCAGGGGTTCGCCCGGACCTAAGCGTTCAAGACGTGTTTAAAGGCGTCACGCCCTTCTTCATCGCAGACGCGGTGACAATTGCGCTGCTTGTGGCCTTTCCAGGTATTGTGCTCTACCTGCCGTCATTGGCGGGGTAGCGAAGGGTTTTTGTGAGGCTCTGCCTCGCGCTCCGAGGTATTTTTGAACAGAAGAAGTGCGGATCCCCTGCTTCATCTGGCTAAAAATATCCCGGGGGAGGCGCCCGTAGGGCGGCGGGGGCAGAGCCCCCATCTCCCAGCTTATCCGGCCCGCATCAACATCCCAAACAGGTCGCGCGGGTCGTCGGGGTCGGCCAGCATGTCGAGCGGTTCGAAGAAATCGGTGCCATCAATGGCGCGCTTGACAAAGCGCAGGGCCGAGAAATCTTCGATGGCAAAGCCAACACTGTCGAACAGGGTGATCTGGCGATCATCCGTCCGGCCATTGGCCTGGCCGGTCATGACCTGCCACATCTCGGTGACCGGGTGATCGTCGTCGAGCGCCTGAATTTCACCCTCAATGCGGGTCTGCTCGGGGTATTCGACGAAAATCTCGGAACGCAGCAGGATGTCGCGGTGCAGTTCGGTCTTGCCGGGGCAATCGCCGCCGATCGCGTTGATGTGGACGCCGGGGCCGACCATGTTGTCGGTCAGGATCGTGGCGTACTTTTTATCCGCGGTGCAAGTGGTGATGATCTGCGCGCCTTCGATAGCGTCCTCGGGTGTTTTGCAGGGAATGACCGTCAATCCCTTGCCCTGAAGGTTCGCCGCGCATTTGGCGGTGGCATTGGCATCGGTGTCATACAGGCGAACCGTGTCGATTCCGCACATCGCCTTGAACGCAAGACACTGGAACTCGGACTGCGCGCCGTTGCCGATCATCGCCATTGTGGTTGCCGATTTCGGTGCCAGATAGCTGCCAACAAGGGCCGAGGTCGCCGCCGTTCGCAGAGCCGTCAGCATCGTCATCTCGGTCAGCAAGGTGGGGTAGCCGGTGTAAACATCGGCCAGCAAGCCAAAGGCCGTTACAGTCTGCAGCCCTTCGGAGGTGTTCTTAGGGTGGCCGTTCACGTATTTGAACCCATAGGCCTCACCATCCGAAGTGGGCATCAGTTCGATCACACCGTGGGGCGAGTGGGCCGGGATGCGTGGGGTTTTGTCGAAGCTTTCCCAACGCTTGAAATCGGCTTCGATCTGGGCGGCGATCTGGGTGATCATCTGCTCAAGACCAATATGGTGAACCAGCCGCATCATGTTGTCGACGGACACAAACGGCACGAGGGCTTTGTCAGAAGGTAGGGTCATCAGAAACTCCGAGTGGGGCGGTCGAAGATGCGGCGGCCCAGCAGTGAGGCGGCCAGATCGACCATGAGTTTTGCGGTGCGTCCGCGTTCATCCAGAAACGGGTTCAGTTCAACCAGATCAAGCGAACAGACCAGCCCGCTTTCGTGCAACAACTCCATCACCAGATGCGCCTCGCGTTCGGTCGCGCCACCGGGAACGGTGGTGCCGACGGCGGGGGCGATGGCGGGGTCCAGGAAATCCACATCCAGCGAGACGTGCAGGATGCCGTTTTCGGCCCGAACACGCTCTAGAAAGGCCAAAAGGGGCGCTTTGATTCCATGTTCGTCGATGCTGCGCATGTCGGCCAGCATTGCGCGGTCATCCTCAAGCCGGGCGCGTTCGGCGGGATCGACCGAGCGCAGCCCGATCATGCCAACCTGATCGGTCGGTACCGTGGCGGGCAGGGGCGGGAAGGCATCAAACCCGGGCTGTCCGGTGAAATAGGCGACCGGTGTTCCGTGCAGGTTGCCGCTGTCAGTACTGTCCGGCGTGTGGAAGTCGCTGTGAGCATCCAGCCAGAGCACGAACAGAGGGCGATTCAGCCGATCAGCATGCGCGGCCATCCCGGCGACTGTGCCCATCGACAGGGCGTGGTCACCGCCCATGAAGATCGGCAGGCCTTGGTCCGCGACGTCCTGCGCGGTCTGGCTCAGCGCCTGAGTCCAGCCCACGCATTCGGGTAGGGAAAACAGATGCGCGTGATCGGGCGTGTCGGTTGCCCGCGGGCGCACATCGCCGTAATCGGTGACTGTATGACCCAGATCGGTCAGCGCCTGCTGCAATCCGGCCACGCGATAGGCGTCAGGGCCCATGCGGCATCCCTGGCGGCGCTTTCCGGCGTCCATGGGTGCGCCGACGAGTGTGATGTGTTTGGTTTCCATATGTCGATCTATCCTGTCATTGCGTCTTGCGGGAAGATGTCAAATTGTTCAAAAGGGAACCCAAAAATCCAAAATGGAAATGAGTTATGGACGATTTGGACAACAGGCTGCTTAGCGCACTGTATCGGGATGCCCGTGCTTCTTTGTCCGAGCTTGCCGAAACACTGGGCGTCACCCGCACAACGGTTCGCAGCCGGTTGCAGCGCCTGAAGGACTCGGGCGAGATTGTGGGCTTTACCGTCGTGACCCGACGCGATGTGGCGCAAAGCCCAGTGCGCGGGCTTATGATGCTCGAGATCGAGGGGCGCGGGACCGGAAGAACTATGGCGCGGATCGGGGCTATGCCGCAGGTTCAGGCGGTGCATTCGACCAACGGCGCTTGGGATCTGATCGCCGAGATCGGAACCGAAACACTGGCGGAGCTCGACGGGGTTCTATTCCAGATCCGGCGCATGGACGGGATCACCCGGTCCGAGACGAACCTGCTGCTGTCCACGCGCAAGGGGCGGCTTTAGTTCGCTGCCATAACACCACCCCGTAGTGCTTTGACGTTTAACAAGATTGTGTCAATGTTTGCGGGCAGGCATCGCCGGTGCGTCCGGCGCAGAAAACAGGGACCTTCACAATGACCAGTCACGAGCAAGGCAAAGAACCCCGGGCCGTGCAATGGGCCGAGAAGGTCACGGCGACGCTGGAAAAGCCCTGGGTCCGGATCGCGATTCCCGTTCTGATTACGCTGATCGCGTTGATCGTTCTGCATGAGTTGTCGGGCCATGTGAAATGGGCGGACGTGCAGACGGACATCCAGAACACCTCGTGGACGCTGATGTTTTTCGCGCTGTGCTGGACGGCGTTCAGCTTTCTGTCTCTTTCGATGTACGACGTGTTTTCGGTGCGAAGCGTTGCGGATGGTGAGGTTCCTTTGCCGGTGGCGGGAATGGCCGGGGCGTGCGGATATGCGGTGTCGAATTGTCTGGGTTTTTCCTACATCACCGGCACTGCAATCCGATATAGGATCTATGCCTCGCTGGGCTTGGACCTTGCGCGTGTGGCCGGGGTGATCGCAACCTCGTGGATCGCGTTCTGGAGCGGGTTGGTGCTGACGCTGGGAATGCTGCTGACCTTTCACCCCGATGGCGTGTCCAAGGTCGTCCCGATCAGTGAAACGACGGAAACCATCATCGGGCTGTGCCTTTTGGCTCTGCTGGTCTCGGTGTTTATCTGGCTGTCCAAAGGCGGGCGCAAGCTGTCCTTTGCAGGCGTTGGGTTCAACCTGCCCAGCGGGAAGCTGGCTGGGCTGCTGACTCTGGCGGCGCTTGGCGACTTGTTCGGCGCGTCCATGACGCTGTACATTCTGATGCCCGACGATCTGGGCGTCGGCTTTCCATTCTTCTTCACCGTTTACGTGGCTGCCATCGCGGTTGGTATCCTGAGCCACGCACCGGGTGGGATTGGCGCGTTCGAGGCCACTCTGATCGCGGGGCTTGGCGCATCCGGTCGCTCGGATGTCATTGCTGCATTGGTGCTGTACCGTGTTGTCTACACCTTCCTGCCGTTTGGGATTGCGAGCCTGTCCATTGCAGTGGCCTCGGCCCTGACGCAGCGGCATCGGATTGGTGGGGCGGCAACATGGGTGTACCGGGTCGTCCGTCCGATCGTGCCGATGGTCGCTGCAGGTGTGGCTGCGGTGGCGGGCGTTATCCTTCTGGTTTCGGGCGCATTGCCGTCGGATAGCCAAAGCCTTGGCGTTCTGCGAGAGTTCCTGCCCCTGTCCTTTGTCGAGGCATCGCATCTGCTGGGCAGCGCCGTAGGGGTGCTGTTGCTGCTTGTCTCACGCGGGTTATTCCGCAAGCTCTATCGGGCGTGGGTGGTTGCCATGCTGTTGATGGTCGCGGGGTTTGTCGCCTCGCTCACCAAAGGGCTGGATACGCATGAGGCGATTGGCATTCTGGCGACGATCGGCCTGCTGGCGACGTTTCGGGGGGCCTTCTACCGGGTCAGCGGCGCGTCGATTTTCCGGCTGAACATCCCGTGGTTGGTCAGCGTCGTGGCGCTGCTGGCGGTGATCTTCTGGATCGGCCTGTTTGCCTATTCCCACGTGGAATACCAGAACGCCCTGTGGTGGGAATTTGCCTGGAACGGAGACGCCTCACGTTTCCTGCGTTCCAGCCTCGTGGTGGCGGTGATCCTTGGGGTGGTTGCGGTGAACTCGCTATTTGGGCGGGAAATTCCCACGCCGGTCCGCACGGAAATCCCCGAAGTTGTCGAGCGCCTTGTGATGGAATGCGAGGATACCGAGTCGCAAATCTCGCTGACCGGCGACAAACAATTCCTGATCTCGCCGGATGAGACCGCGTTCATCGCCTATGCCGATACAGGCAACGCCATCATCTCAAAAGGTGAACCGGTCGGGGATGAGGCGGCAGGCAAGCAGTTGATCTGGCAAATGCGCGAAATGGCGGATCGCGAGGGCAAGCTATGCGCTTTCTACAGCGTTTCGACCAAGTATCTGCCGACCTTTTTGGACCTTGGCCTGTCGATCCTGAAGATTGGCGAGGTCGCGCGGGTCCCGCTCAAAGACTTCTCGCTGGACGGAAAATCGCGCAAGCGGTTCCGGCAAGCCAAGAACCGGGCCGAGCGTGAGGGTTATGTGTTCGAGATCATCCCGAAGGAAAACCTGGCCCCGGTGCTGCCGGAACTGCGCCAGATTTCAGATGACTGGCTGGCGCTTAAGGCGGGCGAAGAGAAGGGCTTTGCGTTGGGCGGGTTCGATGACGACTACCTGTCGTACTTCGACCATGCCGTTCTGCGGAATGAGGAAGGCAAGATCATGGCCTTTGCCAACCTGTTTCAGGGTGGACACAAATCCGAACTGTCGCTGGACCTGATGCGTTATGAGCCCGATAGCCCCAGCTTTGTGATGGACGCGCTGTTCGCTGAAATGATGGTGTGGGGCTCGGAACAGGGCTTTCACTGGTTCTCGCTTGGGGCCGCGCCGTTTTCGGGAATCGAGAACCGCCAGCTTGCCTCGCTCTGGAACCGGATCGGTGGGTTTGTCTATGAACATGGCGAGCAGTTTTACCACTTCGAAGGTCTGCGCTCGTTCAAGCAGAAATTCGAACCGGAATGGAGCCCGAACTATCTGGCCAGTCCCGGTGGTTTCGCGGCCCCGCGCATATTGTACGAGGTGAATATCCTGATCTCAGGCGGTCTGCGCGGGCTGACGAAGTAACCGTCAGTTCAGGCTGGCGCGCGTCGGAGTTTCCTGCAGCAGGTCGCCCCAATCGGTGCGATAGGCCATCTCTGCCAGAACGGTTTCGGGCAGGAATTCCTGATTTTGGCGAATTTGCCAGCCGCCACCGAGACCTTTGTAGACCGCGACCAGATTGCTCGACACCTCTTGCCGCGCCTGGATCAGATTGGCTTGGGACTGCAGCAGAGCCTCTTGCGTGTTCAGAATCCGCGAATAGCTGGCAATGCCGTCCGTGTACTGGCTGATAGCGATTTCTGCGGCCTTGCGCGAGGCTTCGACGCTTTGCTGATAGAACCCGACCTGCTTGCGCGCCTGCGCATAGGCGACCATGGCGCTTTCAACCTCGGAATAGGCAGTCAGGACCGTGTTTTGGTAATTCGCGATCAGCTCCTGATAGGCGGCATCCTGCGCGCGAACGTTGTTCTTGATCCGACCATAGTTCAGCACGTTCCAGACAACGCCTGCACTGGCAAGCCCGGTGGTGCTGTTGGAACTGAACAGATCGCGCCCACCGGATGCCTGCAACCCGATTGAGCCGGACAGAATAAACTGAGGGTAAAGATCGGCGATCGCAATCCCAACCTGCGCCGACTGTGTAGCTGCCGCCAATTCAGCAGCACGTACATCCGGGCGGCGGCGCAGCAACTCGGCCGGAACGCCAACCGCGACGTTGGACCGGGCAGACGGAATACGGCCCGAGCTACCAAGCAGGCTGGTCATGCGCGACGGCGTTGTACCCAGCAGAACGGCCAAAGCGTTCTTGGTCTGCTGCAGATCGCTTTCCAGTTCGGGTACCAGCGCCTTGGTATTGTTCAGCAGCGCCTTGGATTCCTGCACGTCCAATTCGGTCGTGACGCCATTGTTGAAACGTAGCTGGGTCAGGTCTGCCGATTGCTGCTGCAGGGCGATGTTCTCGCGCGCCACGATCAACGATTCCTGCAGAGCGCGGATATTCACGTAAAGCGCGGCCACGTCCCCGGTCAACGTCACCAGCGCGTCGTCGTAATTGGCCACCTGCAGTGCCAGATTGGATCTCGCCGCCTGAACTCCGCGCCGCTGTGCGCCCCAGACGTCCAGCTCCCACTGCGCATCGAAGCCGACCTGCGAGGTTGAGAACTCGGTATCAAGCGGGATGATGCGGTTGACGTCCGCAATGGGACCCAGATTTTCACTGATCTGGCGGCGCTCCAGCGACCCGCCGATGGCTTGCGACTGGGGATAAAGTTCACCAAACGCGATGCCAAGCTGCGCGCGGGCCTGCAGCACGCGCGCGCCCGCAACCTGCAGCGTGAGGTTCTGGGCATAAGCCTCGGCAATCAGCCTGTTCAGGGTCGGGTCGTTGAACGTCTCCCACCATTTCACAACTGGTGCACTACGCGAGGTCAGCCCGCTGCTCTGGCTGGCTTGGGGGCTGTTGGTCTCAATCCATTGCTTCACGACCGGAGAGTTCGGGCGCACGAAATCCGGCCCCACAGGGGTGCAGGCCGCCAGTACGGCGGCGCACAGGGCTGTTCCCATCAATCTGCGAAAGGATGTGGCCCGTGTCATGATATGCGTCCTCAAATATCCAGCGGTCGGATGAAGTTGGCGAAAGAGTAGAGACGGATGTTGATCCGCCGCAGGAACTCAAAGCTTTTGCCCTGACCGGTATAGATGGCTACGGCGGCGTGACCACCGGCGGGAAAGGTATGCCCCTCGGGAAGGTCGACGGTGATCTGAACCGCGATCCTGCCCGGCAGTTTGGGTGTTTCGAAACCGGGCAGGCGGCCCGAGGGCAGGTACTGGCCCTGACGGGTAGCCCACCAGATCGCCTCGACCTTGCCGGTCAGGATTTCGCCGGGATAGAGGTCAAGCGCCACTTCAACCTCCTGACCCGGCTCGACAAATTTCAGGTTCTGCTGGCGGAAGGTGGCCAGAATATAAGGGCTGTCCTCGGTGACAAAACTGGCGATGGCGCCAAGGCGGATATCGCCGACGACAAGCCCGGGGCGGGCCTGTTGCGAAACGATCATGCCGTTTTCGGGGGCATAAATCGTTGTGTTGTCGAGAAAATACTGCGCCTCATCCAACTGCGCCTGCGCCTGGATGATACCGGTATTCACCCCGTCGATCTGCGACTCCAAAGCAAGTTCGGCTTTCTTCAGGTTCGCCTCAGCCTGCTTGATCGAAGCCTCATCCTCGGCCACCTGTTCGGTCCATCTGTCCAATTCGTCTTGCCGTGCGCCGCCAGCAGGGACAAGGTTTTCGTACCGCGCCTGTTCGGTCAGCGCATAGGCCAACTGCGCATTGGCGCGCTGGACCGCTTCGGTCTTGGCGATGACGTCCTGTTCCAGAATTTTGGCATTCTGCTCAGCTGCAACTAGCTGCGCCTTGGCGTTGTCGACCGCCAGCGAAAACACCGTATCGTCAAAGCGGTACAGCGGATCGCCTTTGGTGACCTGCGTGTTGGGCTCGACCAGAACCTCGGTCAGTATGGTTGGCTGCGTCAGCTTCGGCACGATCTGAATGGTCGAGCGCACCACGTGGCTGTCGACCGTGAAGGGCTGAAAAAACCGCAGGGCAACAAGGAAGATCAACAGCAGATGTGCGCCCACCCAGAAGGAGACAATCCCCCACATGATGTTGAATTTCAGCCATTGAGCCTTGAAGAAAATGAACCAGACGAAGATGAGATAGAAAAGCGTAATGCCAAGGGCGACGAACATAGTGAGTTGATTCCTTTGGCCTTAGCTCTTCTGCGTCTCGTCTGACGCCTGGTATTCTTCTTTGACCGTGCCGCCCAAACGCTCGATATCCTTGCGAATAGCGTCTTTTTCCTCGTCCGGGCCGCGTCGGATGTCGACGGTCACGCCGTCATGGAAGGCCCACATAAAGGCATGAACCCACGGAACGACCGCCAAAAAGCCCATCCAGCCCATGATTTTGACCGCTTCGGCATGCGGATGATTGCGTTTAATCGCGATCCGTCCGGGCAGGCCCATGAGGAACAGGAACAGTGCCATCACCGCTGCCAAAAGCAGGATCAAAGCAACAAATGTCAGATAGTCGTAGTAGCCGAGTGGCTGCCCCAGTAGTCCCATGCTCGCGCCTCCTTACGGGAAGGTTGCCCCATCCTCAGATGTTGGTCCGACCTCGTCAATCTATTTGTAGACGGTTGGGGATTTTGCGCAAATTGTGATCCGGATCGGTACGGGTCAGGGATTGACCCGAACGGCGGTGTTCCATTCCGCGCAAGACCGGTTCAGCCGGGCTGGCAGCGCTTGGTCCGTGAAAAACACGTCCACGTCGTTGAGCGAGGCGATCCGGGCGGGGGCAGAGCGCTGGAATTTGGAATGGTCGGCCACAAGGAAAGTCTGCCGCGCCTGAGTGATGATCGTCTGGCTGACCAGAACCTCCTGAAAATCGAAATCCAGAAGGTCGCCATCGGTGTCCAGCGCCGAACAACCGATCACCGCGTAGTCGAACTTGAACTGGTTGATGATCGAAACGGTCAGATTGCCGACCAGCCCGCCGTCTGAACGGCGCAGGACCCCTCCGGCGACGACGATCTCGCAGTCGGGGTTTTCGACCAGAATATTGGCGACGTTCATGTTGTTGGTCACGACCATCAGGTTCTTGTGGGCCAGCATCTGCCGCGCAACGGCTTCGGTCGAGGTGCCGATATTCATGAAAACCGACGCGCCATCAGGAATCGCGGCGGCGCAGGCGCTGGCAATCCCGGCTTTGGCGTCTTCGTTCAGGGCGCGGCGGTCCTCGTAACCGATATTCGAGACACCGGATCGCAACACCGCGCCGCCATGAACCCGGTCCAGCTTGCCCATGTCCGACAACTCGGACAGGTCCCGGCGGATGGTCTGAACCGTCACATCGAACCGCGCGGCCAGATCGTCGACCGCGACGCGGCCGTTCTGTTTGGCGATCTCCAGAATGTCGGACTGGCGGAAGGAGAGGGACATAGAGGCTCCGATTCTCGGGTGTGTATTCGTTTTTGTTCCTTTCGGGTCGATTTGCAAGGTTTTGATCTGCAAATTGGCCAATCCTCGCCCCATTTAGGAATACCTTAACTGCTGAAACGAAAACAAACGAATAAAACAGTTGACGAACCGAGCGGCTGGCAGGCAAATGCGCCTAAGTTTCCAAGCATGGGGAATCATCCGGAAATGGATCAGCAGGACAATCAGATCACCGATCTGTTCATCATCGGCGGCGGGATCAACGGATGTGGCATCGCGCGCGATGCCGCCGGGCGCGGCTTGTCGGTGACGCTGGCCGAGATGAACGATCTGGCGTCGGCCACATCCTCGGCCTCGACCAAGCTGTTTCACGGTGGCCTGCGGTATCTTGAGTTCTTCGAGGTCCGTCTGGTCCGCGAGGCGCTGATTGAGCGGGAAACCCTGCTGCGCGCCATGCCGCATATCAGCTGGCCGATGCGGTTCGTCTTGCCGTATCACCCGGACATGCGGTTTGACGCGGAAACGCCGACCTCGAAACTGTTAAGCACGGTCATGCCTTGGATGCGCGGGCGGCGTCCGGCATGGCTGATCCGTCTGGGGTTGTTCCTGTACGATAACCTTGGTGGACGGAAGATTTTGCCGGGAACCTCGTCCTTGAACCTGCGTACCGCCCCCGAAGGCGCACCGCTGCAGGACAAGTTCGAAACGGCCTATGAATACTCCGACTGCTGGGTTGAGGATTCGCGCCTGGTCGTGCTGAACGCCCGAGATGCCGAGGCACGTGGGGCGGAAATATTGGTGCGGACCGAGGTGATCCGGGCTGAACGTGTCGATGACCTGTGGCATATCACACTCACGGACCGAAACAGTGGCGAGACCCGCGAGGTCAAGGCGCGGATGCTTATAAATGCGGGCGGGCCTTGGGTTGGTGACATCATTCAAAGCAAGATCCACGTGAACTCGCGCGAGGGGGTTCGTCTGGTCCGGGGTAGCCATATCGTGACGCGGAAGCTCTACGATCACGACAAGTGCTACTTCTTTCAGGGCGAGGATGGGCGCATTATCTTTGCCATCCCCTATGAGCAGGATTTTACCCTGATAGGTACAACGGACCAGGATCATTCGGACCCCTCGATCCCGCCGATCTGCACCGAGGCCGAACAGGATTACCTGTGTGCTTTTGCGACGAAGTATTTCGCTAAACCCGTGACGCGAGACGACATGGTCTGGACCTATTCGGGCGTGCGTCCGCTCTATGATGACGGGGCCAGCAGCGCGACGGCTGCCACGCGGGACTATACGCTGAAAGTGGACGCGCAGGGTGGGGCGCCGGTGCTAAACGTCTTTGGCGGCAAGATCACCACCTACCGTCGGTTGGCCGAAAGTGCTTTGGAAAAAGTGGCCGGGCATTTTTCAGACCTGCCCGGACCGTGGACTGCGGGCGTGGCATTACCGGGAGGGGATTTCCCGGTAGATGGTGTGCAAAGGCTGATCGACCGCCTGATGGCGGACTATCCCTTCCTTGATAAACGATGGGCCGCGCGATTGGTGCGCGCTTATGGAACCGAGGCGCGTTTGGTTCTGGGTGATGCAAAGGAAACCGCTGATTTGGGCGAGGATTTCGGTGCCACTCTGACCGCCCGCGAAGTGACCTGGCTGATGGACAAGGAATTCGCCCGCAAGGCCGAGGATGTGGTCTGGCGGCGCAACAAACTCGGCCTGCGTCTGGATACGGACCAGATTGAGCGATTGCAGTCGTGGATGAACCAACGCCGGAAGCCGGAAAAGGTTGCCTAAGAAAAAAGCCCCGCGTTTCAGCGGGGCTTTCTGATTCAGGTATCGCCGACATTAGGTGGTGCCTTCAGACGTATCTGGGCCTTTCCTGTTGGTGCCTTTGATCCACTCGCGCAGACCCTGCATCAGCGCATAAAGCACCGGCACAAGGATCACACCAACCAGCGTCGCCGCCAGCATGCCGCCAAACACGGCAACACCGATGGCCTTCTGGCTGGCCGCACCCGCGCCGCTGGCGGCGAGAAGTGGCACAACACCCAGCAGGAAGGACAGGGCGGTCATCATCACCGCGCGGAAACGCTGATAGGCGGCCTCGGCAGCGGCGTCCTTGATCGACAGGCCTTTGGCGCGCTGCTCCATCGCGAACTCGACGATCAGAATGCCGTTCTTTGAGGCAAGCCCCACCAGCATGATCATCCCGATCTGCGTATACAGGTTGATGTCACTGCCCACGACGGCCACAGCGGCAACCGCCCCGAACAAGGCTACAATCACCGACAGCAGGATCGACACCGGCATCGACCAGCTTTCGTATTGGCCCACAAGGAACAGGTAGCCGAACAGAATCGCCAGCCCGAGGATCACGATCACCAAACCTCCGGTCGCCAACTGCTGCTGCGCGGTTCCTGTCCATTCGAACGCATAGCCGGGGGGCAGGGCGGTTGCGGATTCTTCGGTCATTACATTGATCGCGTCGCCGCTGGACAGGCCCGGAGCTGGCACGGCGGTCACCGTCGCCGACCGGAACAGGTTGTGGCGTTTCAGCAGGACGGGGCCCAGAACATTCTCGATATCGATCAGAGTGCCTAGCGGCACCATTTCACCCTTGGTCGAGCGGACATATAGGTTGGAGATATCCTCGACATTGTCGCGATACGAGCCATCGGCCTGAATCATCACGCGGTAGACGCGCCCGAACAGGTTAAAGTCGTTCACGTAGTAGGACCCAAGCTGCGCCTGCATGGTCTGGAAAATCTCGGCCACCGACACCTGCAGCGTCTTGGCCTTTTCCCGGTCCAGATCGACAAACAATTGCGGCACGTTGGCCCGGAAGGTCGTGTAGGCCTGGCCGATTTCCGGCCTCTGGTTCGCCGCGTAAACAAACGAGCCAACGGCTGAGGCCAGATCCTGCGGTGAGCCGCCCCCGGTTTGCTGAACCTCCATTTCCACACCGGCGGACATGCCCAGACCCTGAATTGGGGGTGGGTTGAAGGCCACGATTGAGGCCGCGGACTCTCCATTGGCAATACCAAGCACCTTGCCGAGGATAGCATTGGCGCTCAGGTCATCCTCTTGCCGTTCTTCCCAATTGTCGAGGTTCACGAAGATAGCGGCCCCGTTGGTTGTGGTGCCGTTTAGCAGAGAGAAGCCGTTTACAAGCACAGTGCTTGCCACGCCCGGTATCTGCTGGATCTGCTCATCGACGCGGGCAGACACCGTTTCGGTCCGTTCCAGGGTTGCCGCGTCGGGCAACTGAATGTCCACGAACAGATAACCATTGTCCTCAAGCGGGATAAAGCCGCTTGAGGTGTTGGACATGATCGTGCCCGTTCCCATCGCCAGCGCCACGATCACACCCAGTGCAATGACAGGTAGGATCAGCAGTTTGCGCACGATGGCGACATACCCATTGCGCACGGTTCCGATGAAGCCTTCGAACAGCGCCAGAACCCCTTTGGGCGGGCCACTACGTGCCCGCAGAACCAAGCCACACAGGGCCGGGGACAGGGTCAGGGCGTTGATCGAAGAGATCACGACGGCGGTTGAAATCGTCACGGCGAACTGGGAATACAGCCGCCCCGAAATGCCGGGCATGAATGTGACAGGCACGAACACGGCCAGCAGAACCAGCGTGGTTGCGATGACCGGGCCGGTGATTTGACCCATCGCTTTACGCGTCGCTTCGGGCGGGGAAAGCCCTTCATCCGCGATGATCCGTTCGACGTTTTCGACCACAACGATGGCGTCATCCACCACGATGCCGATGGCCAGAACCAGCGCGAACAGCGAGATCGTGTTGAGCGACATTCCAAAGGCCAGAAGGAAGGCGAACGTCCCGATCAGCGAGACCGGGATCGCCACAGCGGGAATGATCGTCGCCCGCCAACTGCCAAGGAAGACGAACACGACCGAGATCACCAGAATGAAGGTCAGGATCAGGGTCGACACCACATCGTTCAAGGATTGTTCAACAAAATCCGTGGTGTTGAAGGGCACCTGATATTCGACATCCGTTGGGAAGGACCGCGACAGACGTTCAAGCTCGGCCTCGACGCGATCCGACACCGCAAGGGCGTTTGCGCCGGGGGCCTGATAGATGCCGATCACCGTGGCGGGTACGCTTTCGAAATAGCCCGAGGCTGAATAGAACTGCGCCCCCAGTTCGACCCGCGCGATGTCCTTCACACGCACGATTGCGCCCGCATCGCCGGTGCGGATCACGATATCTCCGAACTCCTCGGCCGAGGTCAGGCGGCCCTTGGTCTTGATCGTGTATTGAAAAGTCTGCCCCTCGGGCACCGGGGGGGCACCAATTGAACCTGCGGAGACCTCGATATTCTGTTCCCGGATGGCGTTAATCACGTCGCCCGGCGTGATCGACAGCGCGGTCATCTTGTCCGGGTCCATCCAGATACGCATCGCGTATTCCAGATTGGTCAGAACATCCGCCCGGCCAACCCCCTGAACCCGCGCCAGCGCGTCTTTGAGATTGATCGACGCGTAATTGGACAGGAACACACTGTCATACGTGCCGTTGGGCGAGGTCAGCGTCACCAGCAACAGCATGTTCGTCGATGCCTTTTGCGTGACCACGCCCGAGGATGTCACCTCGGTCGGCAGGGATGACATAGCCTGCGCAACGCGGTTCTGCACGTTGACCGAGGCGATGTCGGGGTCGGTGCCGACCTCGAAGGTGATATTCAGCGAATACGAGCCGTTATCCGAGGAGGTGGACGTCATGTAGATCATGTCGTCCACACCGTTCACCTGCGCCTCGATCGGGGCGGCGACGGTGTTCTCCACGGTCTCGGCGTTGGCACCGGTATAGGTGGTTGTGACGCTGACCACCGGCGGTGTGATGTCTGGGAACTGGGCAACCGGCAGAACCAGATAACCGATGCCGCCCATGATCGTCAGGACAAGCGAGATGACAAGCGCCAGCTTGGGCCGGCTGATGAACAGGGCAGAGAACATCCGTTATTCTCCCGGCTGCTCGGACGCGACGACCGCATCCACGGCAACGCCGGGGCGGACGCGCTGCAGGCCCTCGACAATCACGCTTTCACCTTCGCGCAAGCCTTCCGTAACGATGATGGCCGAGTCGACCGTGTCGCCGGTGGTGATATAGCGCTGCTCAACCATCTGCTTGTCGTTCACGACCAGAACGAACTCACCCCGCTGATCGCGCTGCAGCGCTGCCTGCGGGACCAGCACTTGCAACGTGGGTTCCAGCGCCTCGATCTGAACGTTCAGGAACGCTCCGTCGATGATCAGCCGGTCGGTGTTGTCGAATTCCGCGCGGACGGTGATAGCCCCTGTCAGAGGGTCGATCCTGTTGTCCACGAACACGATTTCTCCGGTTTCGTCCAGCTTGGTTCCATTGGGCAATGTCACGTGCACATTGGGGCTTTTGTCGCTGTCGGCCAGCGTGCTGGGGTTCTCGCCAACCTGTTGAAGAACGGATGTAAATTGCTTTTCGTTCAGCGAGAAATTCACATAGATCGGTGCTTCGCTGACCAGATTGACCAAAGGCGGGTTTGTCGGGCCGACAACGTCCCCGACACTGGTCGCCACGCGCCCGATGCGACCGGTGAAGGGGGCGCTGATCTTGGTGTAGCTCAGGTCCAACTGAGCCTGCTGGATCGCGGCATTGGCCGCTTTGACCTCGGCTTCGGCCACCAACTCGTTCGCGCGGGCGATGTCGCGTTCGGATTCCGGGGTGGCTTCGCGTTTGAACAGTTCTTCTTTCCGGGCCAGATCGACCTTTGCCAGCTCCAGATTGGCCTCAGCCCGGTCCAGATCTGCTTTGCGGGCTTCCAGCGTGGCTTCGTACAGGTCCGGTTCGATGGTGAACAGCAGATCGCCCTCGTTCACCAATGCGCCGTCTTCGACCTCTTGACTGTCAAGGAAACCGCTTACACGGGCGACGATATCGACCTTGTCAATGGCCTCGGCGCGGCCAATAAAGACGGCCTCGGCGGTGATTTCCTGAGTATAGGCTGCAGCAATCGACACTTTCGGAGGCGGCGCATCGCTTTGGTCTTGCGCTAAGGCCTGATGTGCCATGCCCAAACAGGCCACTACGGCAATTGCCTTGGCGGGTCCGGCTGTGCGGAAAGGTGTTTTCGTCAATGCAAGGGACATGGCGCAAGCCTCATTGGAACTAAGGATTTAAGCGCCGGGGCAGGCAGAGTGCGCCGGCGAGTCGATTGAATTCCCGGTCAGGATGGCGGTTTTGCGATCATATCTCAAGCTTCTTGAATACGATACGCGACGGGTCGGTTCGGGAAATTTCGTCATATGTCGGCAGACTTAGGCAGAACAGCCGGTGCTGACTCCGGTCCATTCGCAGGTTGAGCACGAAAAATGCGGAGGCCCGGCGGCCTCCGCTTTCTATACCCGTCTTGGGGCGTGCTTAGCTGCGCGTGCCCGCGAAGCGTGTCTGCCAGTCTTCGCGCTGCTCGTCGGTGATCTTGGCGAACAGAACATCCGGCACCGAAAACGCATGCCCGGCGGGCAAGGCGTTCAGCGCGGCCTCGACATCGTCGGGCCAGCTTGTGTCCAGCGTGTTCATCGCGCTCAGCATCCGGGCCGAGGTTTCGGGAATGAACGGCGCGCTAAGCACGGTATACAGCCGGATCAGGTTAAGACCCAGCCGCACCTGCGCGGCGGCCTGTTCGGGGTTTTCCTTATAGGTCGACCACGGCGCGGCTGACTGCAGATATTCGTTGCCCGCAACCCAGATGGCCCGCAACTCCTGCGCGGATTTGCGAACTTCCATCGCCTCCATATGCCCTTCATAGGCGCGGACGCGCTGGGTGAGTTCTTCGATCAGCGCCTGTTCGCGTTCGCCATAGCTGCCGCCTTGGGGCACCGCCTCGCCGAATTTCGAGCGGCAGAATTTGGTGATCCGGCTGACGAAATTGCCGAGAACATCGGCGAGGTCCTTGTTCACCGATTGCTGGAAATTCTCCCACGTGAACTCACTGTCGCTGCTCTCGGGCGCATGGCTCAGCAGCCACCAGCGCCAGTAGTCAGCGGGCAGAATCTCTAGCGCCTGATCCATAAACACGCCACGGCCCTGGCTGGTCGAGAACTGGCCGCCATCATAGTTCAGGTAGTTGAAGGATTTCAGGTGATCGACCATCTTCCACGGCTCGCCCGAGCCCAGAATGGTGGCCGGGAAGCTAAGCGTGTGGAAGGGTACGTTGTCCTTGCCCATGAACTGGACATAGCGCACGTCATCCGCGCCCTTGTCGGTGCGCCACCAGCGTTCCCATTCGGCATCCGATTTGCCAGTGGAATCAGCCCATTCCTTGGCGCAGGCGATGTATTCGATGGGGGCATCGAACCAGACATAGAAGACTTTGCCCTCCATCCCGGGCCAGTCCTGATCACCCTTCTTGACGGGCACACCCCAGTCCAGATCGCGGGTGATGCCGCGATCCTGCAGGCCGTCGCCGTCATGCAGCCACTTCTTGGCAATCGAAGTGGTCAGGATCGGCCAATCCGTCTTGCTGTCGATCCAAGCATCCAGTTGATCCTTCATCGCCGACTGGCGCAGGTACAGGTGCTTGGTTTCGCGCACCTCAAGATCGGTCGAGCCGGAAATCGCGCTGCGCGGCTCGATCAGATCGGTGGGGTCCAACTGTTTGGTGCAGTTCTCGCACTGATCGCCGCGCGCACGGTCATAGCCGCAATTGGGGCAGGTGCCCTCGATATAGCGATCCGGCAGAAACCGGCCATCGGCGTTGGAATAGACCTGTTTTTCGCTGACTTCGCGGATCAGGCCCGCATCATCCAGCTTTCCCGCAAAATGCTGGGTCAGGCGCTTGTTCTGCTCGCTGGACGAACGGCCAAAGTGATCGAAGCTCAGGCCAAAGCGCTGCGCGATATCGGCCTGCACCGCATACATATCGGCGCAATACTCAGCCACAGGCTTACCGGCCTTAGCTGCTGCCAGTTCCGCCGGGGTGCCGTGCTCATCCGTGGCGCATAGGAACATGACCTCATTCCCACTGCCACGCTGGTAGCGCGCGTACAGATCGGCGGGCAATTGCGAGCCGATAAGATTGCCGAGGTGCTTGATCCCGTTGATGTATGGGATCGCCGAGGTGATGAGAATCCGAGCCATGTTCCGTATCCGCGTGTCTGTCTGCGCGCCCGTCTACATGAAGTCACTGCCCAGCAAAACCCCGCGTTTGGATTTCCTTGTCTAACGCCCTTCGCTCGACCGGTTCAGCAGCCGACCGATCAGGAACGAGGTGCGCGGCGCATACACATAATGCGTGCGTTCGTCCGGTGTCGGGCGTGATCGCATACGGGCAAGACCGAACAGGATCAGAAAGATGTGACCCATGGCGACAAAGGCAAACAGCGCGCCCGGTCCGAACTGTGTGATCAGCGTGGAGGAGACGTAGGGCGATGCGATCGCCCCCAACGCGTACCAGAACATCAGCGCCGCCGACAACTCGACCCGCTGCTCGGTGGTGGCAAAGTCGTTGGCATGGGCCGATGAGACCGAGAAGATCGGAAAGGTGGTCAGCCCGAACACGCCCGCCGCCAGCATGACGCCAAGGGTTCCGGTGCCGCTGGCGGCCATGGTGATGCCGCAACTCAGCACTGCTGCCGCCGACAACCAGATCAGCACCCAGCGCCGGTCATACTTGTCGGCCAGCCAGCCAAGCGGGTATTGCGCCAGCGCGCCGCCCAGAACGAATGACGCGAGGAAGAAGGCGATCTGGTCAACGCCCAGACCGACCTCTTGCCCGTAGATGGGGCCGACCATCCGGAACGACGCGGAACTGAGCGCGGCGACGATCACACCAGCAACTGCCAGTGGTGAACTGGTCCAGGCCAGTTTGGGCCGCAGGCGAGGCGCATCAGGTGTGGCGGGCTGGCTGGCGCGGGTCAGGGTTAGCGGCAGCAGCGAGGCGCAGCACAGGATTGCCAGCAGGTTATACGACACGTAAGAGGCGGGCGGCAGCACCGCGATGATCAGCTGCGCGCATAGCGACGCGCCCATATCCGCGATACGATAAGTGCCCATGGCACGCCCGCGCGTCTCGTTCGTGACCTTGGCGTTCAGCCAGGCTTCGATCACCGTGTAACTCCCGGCGACACAGGTGCCCGAGGCGATGCGCAGGGCGGCCCAGATATATGGGTTTTCCGTCAGCGTATGGCCCAGCAGGCCCATCGCTCCCAGGGCGGTGCAGACCGCAAAGGCGCGCGAATGGCCCACGCTGCCCATCAGCCGGGGCGCCCACCAGCAGCCGATAAAAAACCCAAGGAAATGCGCCGATCCCAGCAGACCGATCTGCTCGGTCGAGAAGTTCAGCGTCAGGCCCGAGATCGCATCCAGCGGCCCTACGCCTCCGGTCGAAAGCTGCAGCAGAATGACGGAAAGAAAAAGGGCGGCAAAGGAAATGATCGTTCGCATGGGGGTCAGGGTGACGATATCGGGGCGGGATGCACGCGCCTATTCGACTTTATCGCGTCGTTTTTTGTCAATCGCGGTCTAACCCGCCGATAGGATTTTGGCGTGGATGTCCAGACCGACGGTTTCGCGCACCAGATCGTCATAGCCCGAAGCACCAAAGTCATGCCGGTTCAGCGCGCCGGTCAGTCTTATGCTCAACTGGTCCAGATCATCTGCCGCCGTGCCCGGTGGGCGGTACAGGCTGGCGTCCAACGTGATCGGCCGGGTCACACCGCGAACCGTCAGATTGCCGCTGATCCGGGCCCCGTCCGAAATCCGCCCCTCGGGGCCCAGTTGCACATCGGTTGAGACAAAGCGGATTGTCGGATGGCTTTCCGCGTCCAGCACCGTTTGCCCCAGCATCGGCGACCGGGCAAAGGGCAGTTTGGTCTGGGCTTTGCTGACGTCCAAAACAACCTCGACCTGACTGTTTTGCAGGCGGCGGGTGTCAATCTTGATGTCCGCCGACCGGACCGGCATGTATCCGGTCTGAGGGATGCCCGACAGAACAAAGGTAAAGCCGACCTTCGTGCCATCGGTCGACAGCACATAAGGCGTCACCGCCGCCTGAGCGGGCCGGGACAGGGGAAGGGCGGCAAGGCCTGCTATGACGGTGCGCCTGTTCACTGTGCTCATGCGAGTACCTCATGTTCTTTGGGTCGAGACCGTTTCAACAGCATCAGAACGATGGCGATGTTCAGGCCGTTCCACAGGATGCCGTTCACGAAGGCCAGTTGGTAACTGCCAGTGACGTCGTAAATCCAACCCGACAACCAGCCGCCCAGAGCCATGCCGAGAATGGTCATCATCATGACAAAACCGACCCGTGCGCCAGCCTCTTGTGGTGGCATGTATTCACGCACGATCAGCGCATAGCTGGGGACTATACCACCCTGTGCGAGGCCGAACAGCAGGCTGATGATGTAAAGCGGTACCATCCCGTCATAGGGCAGGAACAGAAACAGGGCGATGCACTGCAGGATCGACCCGATCAGAAGCGTCAGGACACCTCCAAGCCGATCCGCGACAAGGCCCGAAATAATGCGGCTGACCACGCCGCCCAACAGCATCAGCGACAGCATCTCGGCCCCAACCGCTGGGCCGTATCCCAGACCCACGCAGTACGACACGATATGAACCTGCGGCATCGACATGGCCACACAGCAGCCGATCCCGGCTATCCCGAGGATGTATTGCAGCGCGCGAGGCGAAATCCCCACGCTGCGGGCATTGATTTGCGCGGTTGCGGCGGCGGTGCTGTGAGCCTCAACCGGGACCTGACGGCGCAGCAGCAGGGACAGGGGGATAACGACGATCAGGGTCAGTACAGCCAGCGTCAGATAGACCTGCTGCCAACCATCGCGCGCCAGGATGTCCGACAGCATCGTGGGCCAGATCGCCCCGGACAGGTAGTTGCCGCTGGCCACCAGCGCCACGGCGATCCCGCGTCGGCGCAGGAACCAGTGCGAGATGTCGGCGATCAAAGGGCCGAAACCCACTGCTGTTCCCAGGCCCAGCAGCAGATGCGCCGCAGAGAGCATCGCGATGTTCGGGGCCAGCGTCGCCAGCAGGTAGCTGATGGCGCTCAGGATTGCGGCACCGATCAGCGCCTTGGTCACGCCCAGCCGATCTACAAGTTGCCCCAGCCACATATTCCCCAGCGCGAAACCGATCATGGCGAGCGTGTAGGGCATCGAGGCCTCGGCACGCCCTGCGCCGAACTCGGCCTCGACCGCAGGCATCACCACAATGACCGCCCACATGCCCACATTCGCCACCGTGGCGATGGCGAGCGTGATCAGAAGGCGTAGCCAGGAATAGCGGCTGTCATGGATCGGATGACTCATGCCGTGACGCTAGGGGGCGGGCAGGGCGTTGGCCAGTCACTTCTTGCGTGATCGGGTGCAGGGATCACGCCAAAACATCCTCGGCTCCGGCCCGCGTCAGGTTCAGCCCGGCGCGCGGTCTGGTCTGGGTGGCGTGCCACGTGACCGGGGGCAGGGCGCGGGCGCGGCGGCGGGTCAGGGTCCAGCGTCGCGCCTCGGCCTGATGGGCGGCGGCCATGTGCCAGCGCGTCTCAACCCCTTGCGCGCCGCCATCGCCGGGGGTCAGCAACACCCCCAGCGGTGGCCGCCCCATCGCACCGCCCTGTTCGGCAGCCAGATGCATCCGGCGCACCGGCGTCAGCCCCGGCGGACCGGGCAGGTCGCCGATGATCAGCGGGATGGCCCCGCTGCGCAGTGCCTCTTCCATGCACCACAGCAGGTCTTCGGCGCGGGTGGGGCGGACGAAGATAAATCGGGCGGGATCGGCAAAGGGCATCATCCCGTCGGGGTTCAACTGGCCGGGCTCCCACGCGGGGGAAATCCACAGAACCGGCCCCTGCGCCTGACCGGCCAGCCACATGGCAAAGCTGCGCCGGGCGGGGCCGCAGGCCTCGTGCACGCGGCCCAATTGCAGGGTGATCCCGGTATGAAGCGTCAACCCGGGCGCGGTGCGCGCAGGCTTTTGACCAAGAAGCTGAGCAGACATGGCCCAACGCTATCATGTTCTCACTTTGTTCTCAAGATGTGACCGCGCTTAGCGGGACAAAATCAACCGGCCATCAGCGAACTGAACATTGGAAAACCGATGCAGGTAATCCATGCCGAGCAGAGATTTGTCCAACTCACCTTCATTGATCCAGGCGGAAATACCGGTGTCCCGGATCGGACCCAGCGCAAGGCTGTCCAGGCGGACCGGGGCTGTGCGCACAATGCCATTTGCGGTCGAGGCGCGGCCGATATAGTTCAACTGATCCGGGTCGATCCCAACGCGCTCGGCGTCCTGTGCGCTGAGCACGATCTGGCTGGCCCCGGTGTCGACCAGAAAGGTGATCGGCTCTCCGTTCACCAGCAACGGCAAGTAATAATGCCCGTCAAAAGCGCGGGGCACCTCGATGGTGTTTCCCGTCACCGCCATCTGAGGCGTGGTGCCAACGGTCGAGCGGATATCGTCCCACAGGCCCACCACGGCAATAACGCCGATGAAGATAAACACCCAGGCCAGAACCTGCTGCAGGGTCTTGCCCAGCGATTGCCGGTTGTGGGTGAAGAACCACATCAGCAGGACCGCTCCCAGCACAACCAGATAGGTCAAACGCCCGATTTCATAACCATCCATACCTTCACCCGGAAAAAGCTCTTATGCCCTCGATATGGGAATTCAGGATGCAAAACCAAAGGCCTTAAGGCCATCCAGAATGAACTGAACCGACAGTGCGGCCAGCAGCATACCCAACAGACGGGTCAACACGTTCAGCCCGGTCTTGCCCAACAGCCGTGCCACCGCGCCCGAGGTCAGATAAGTCACGAAGACCATCGCCACCACGATCAGCATCATACCGATGACGATGGCCAGCCCCTCGATCCCCGGCGTCTGACCGGCCAACAGGATCATCGTGGCAATCGCGCCAGGGCCTGCGATCAAGGGGATGCCAAGGGGAAAGACCGAGGGGTCAGGGTGTTCTTCCTCTTCCGCACTGTTTTCGCGCCGTTTGGTGCGGCGCTCGAACAGCATGTCGAGTGCGGTCAGGAACAGCAGCACGCCGCCTGCCACGCGGAACGCTTCCATCGAGATGCCGATGAATCCCAGCACCGCCTCGCCAAAGGCGGCGAACATGGCGAGAATCCCGGCGGCGGTCAGACAGGCGCGGATGGCGATCACGCGGCGCATCTGCCGGTCCATGCCCTGGGTCAGCGCCACAAAGATCGGCGTCTGCGCCGGGGGGTCGATCACCACCAACAGCGTGGTGAACGAGGTTATCAGGAAGGCGGTGTCGTTCATGCTGCATTCTCTGCTTGTTCAAGCCGTTCGGCGGCGGCGACCCACAGCGCCTCGGCCTTTTGCATCGCTTCGGTGACTTCCGCGAACTTTCGGTTCCAGGTTTCCAGATCGTTGATCTTGTCGTCTTCGTACAGCGTCGGGTCCGCCAGCTTGGCTGAGAGTTTCTCGTGCATATCCATCAGCTTTTCGATCCGGTCCTCGCATTTGCGCAGGTCGGCACGCAGGGCCAGCATCGCGTCGCGCGACGGGCGCTTGGGCTTGGCCGCCGGCTTTTCCTTTACCGGCTTGTCGCGGGCCAGCAGCATGGCGCGATAGGCTTCGAGGTCTCCGTCGAACGGCTTGACCGTCCCGTCCGAGACCAGCCACAGCCGGTCCGCCACAAGCGACAGCAGGTGCATGTCATGGCTGACCAGAATGACCGCGCCGGAATAGGCGGTCAGCGCCTCGACCAGCGCCTCGCGGCTTTCGATGTCCAGATGGTTGGTGGGTTCATCGAGGATCAGCATATGCGGCGCATCGATGGTGGCGATCAGCAGCGACAGCCGCGCCTTTTGCCCCCCCGACAGACGCCCAACCTCGGTCTCGGCCTGATCCGCGTTCAGCCCGAACCCGGCCAGACGCGAGCGCCATTTGCCCGGAGCCTCGTCCGGGCGCAGGC
This sequence comes from Ruegeria sp. F11, assembly GCF_056533855.1. Classification (NCBI taxonomy): domain Bacteria; kingdom Pseudomonadati; phylum Pseudomonadota; class Alphaproteobacteria; order Rhodobacterales; family Roseobacteraceae; genus Ruegeria; species Ruegeria sp. F11. The sequence goes on from NZ_JBQFOW010000010.1 coordinate 211,182, forward strand.
GGCGCAGGTGGTCCAGCGGGGTCTCGTCTACATACAGCTCGTCCACCTGATGTTGCGCGAAATAGCCGATGCGCAGCTTGTTGCTGCGAGTCATCTTGCCCGCCATCAGCGGTAGGCGGTTGGACAGCAGTTTGGAGAGGGTCGATTTGCCCTGACCGTTCTTGCCCAGCAGGGCGATGCGGTCGTCCTGATCGATGCGCAGGTTCAGACGGCGCAGCACTTCGGTTTCGCCATAGCCGGTCACGCCGCCCTCAAGCTGGATGATCGGCGGCGACAGGTCCTCGGGCGTGGGGAAGGTGAAGGCACGCAGGGCGGCCTCTTGCGGGGTCGAGACCAGTTGGATGCGTTCGATCATCTTCAAACGTGACTGGGCCTGAACCGCCTTGGATGCCTTATAGCGGAAGCGGTCCACATAGCTTTGCAGATGCGCGATGCGGGCCTTGGCCTTGGCGTTCTCGGATTCCGCCTGCGCCAGACGTTCGGCGCGGCGCTCGGCGAATTTGTCGTAAGGCACGGCATAGTAGGTGAGCTTGCGATCTTCCAGATGCAGGATCGAGCCCACGGCGCGGTTCAACAGCCCTCGGTCGTGACTGATGATGATGACCGTGTGCGGGTATTTCGCCAGATAGCTTTCCAGCCACAGCGCGCCTTCGAGGTCCAGATAGTTGGTCGGTTCGTCCAGCAGCAGCAGGTCGGGCTGCGCAAACAGCACCGCCGCCAAAGCGACGCGCATTCGCCAGCCGCCCGAGAAATCCGAACAGGGTTTCAACTGATCGTCGTCATCGAATCCCAACCCTTTGAGGATCGACGCGGCGCGCGCCTCGGCAGACCAGGCGTCGATATCGGTCAGACGTGTTTGGATCTCGGCAATCCGCGCGGGGTCTTCGGCAACATCCGCCTCGGCCATCAGGGCGGCACGTTCGGTGTCAGCGGCCAGAACGGTATCGATCAGGGAGACATCGGACGAGGGCACCTCTTGCGCGACCCCGCCGATGCGCGCGCGTTTCGGGACCGAGATATTGCCCGATTCCAGCGCCAACTCGCCCCGGATCAGGCGGAACAGCGTGGTCTTGCCGGTACCGTTGCGCCCCACCAGACCCACCTTGTGGCCATCGGGAATCGTGGCGCTGGCCCCGTCAAACAGAGGGCGGCCTTCGACGGCGTATGTGATATCCTCGATCTGTAACATGGGGCGCTCTTAACAGAGCATGCGGCGGCCCGCCAGCGGCTCGGTATGTTCAGGGCGCAGAGGTGGCATGTTCAATTCGCGGGCGATGTGATAGCGCTGATCCGGTTCGGATTTTCACTGGTTCCTGTCATGCGCGCGGCTCAATCGCCCCCTTCGCTGGTTACGCTTATATTCGCCACGGCGCTGTCGGTGCTGTCGCTGAATATGTTCTTGCCATCGCTGGCTCGGATGAGCGCGGATTTTCAGGTTGATTACGCGCTGATGAACCTGTCCATCGCTGCTTATCTGGGCGTGTCCGCAGTTTTGCAATTGATCCTCGGACCGTTGTCGGACCGGTTCGGACGCAGGCCCATCCTGCTGATCGGGATGGGTCTCTTCGCCTTCGCTTCGCTAGGGTGCGTGCTGGCTGAATCGATTTGGGTTTTTCTCGGGTTCCGTCTGCTGCAGGCGGCGGTGGTGGCGGGGCCGGTTCTGTCCAGCGCGTCGATCCGCGACCGGTACCCGCCGAATGAGGCAGCTAGCAAGCTGGGCTACGTCGCAATGGCCATGGCGCTGGCTCCGATGCTGGGGCCAATGCTGGGCGGGGCGCTCGACACGCTGTTTGGCTGGCGCGCGGGGTTCGTGCTGTATCTGGTCTTCGGGACCGGCATGTTCGCGCTGCTTTGGATCGACATGGGCGAGACGAATACCAACCGATCCTCAACCTTTGCCGCCCAGCTTCGCGAATACCCTCATCTGTTCCGCGCCCGCCGGTTCTGGGGCTATGCGCTATGCGCCGCCTTTTCGATCGGGGCCTTCTTCAGCTTCATCACCGGTGCGCCGCTGGTGGCCGCCGCGTGGTTTGACCTGAGCCCGGCAATGCTGGGCCTAGGCATTGGGATCATCACCGGTGGGTTCATGGTCGGCAACTTTATCACCGGGCGTATCGCGGCGCGCACGCAGTTGACGACGATGATCCTGGCGGGCCGCATCGTGGCCTCGACCGGGCCGTTCTGCGGGCTGTTGTTGTTTCTGGCCGACATGGGCTCGGTTTGGGTGTTCTTTGGGTCGGCCATTTGCGTGGGTTTCGGGAACGGACTGACTAACGCCAACGCCTCGGCAGGCGTCATGTCGGTGCGCCCGAAATTGGCGGGCAGTGCGGCGGGGTTGTCGGGCGCGATGATCGTGGCGCTGGGGGCGGTTTTGACCTCGGTGACCGGCGCGTTCGTCAACCCTCAAAACGGGCCGTATCTTGTTCTGGGCATGATGTGCATCAGCAGTTTCGTTGGCCTTCTGGCGATCCTCTACGTGCGCTGGGTCGATCTGCGCGATCCGTTGCCCGATACGATCTGAGCCATCACACATCATAGTGCTTTTCATACGCCGCAGACCATGTTAGGCGGCGCGCGATGGATTTCGGCGCGCTGCGCCAAACACGAAGGAGAGGCCGACATGGCACTGGAACGCACATTCTCGATCATCAAACCCGATGCAACCCGCCGCAACCTGACTGGCAAGATCAACGCCAAGTTCGAAGAAGCCGGCCTGCGCATCGTTGCGCAAAAGCGCATCCACATGACCAAGGCGCAAGCGGGCAAGTTCTATGACGTGCACGCCGAGCGTCCGTTCTACGACGAACTGTGCGAATTCATGTCGTCGGCTCCGGTCGTTGTTCAGGTTCTGGAAGGCGAAGGCGCCATTGCCAAGAACCGCGAAGTGATGGGCGCAACCAACCCCGCAGACGCAGCCCCCGGCACCATCCGCGCCGAGTTCGCTGAATCGGTTGGTGAAAACTCGGTTCACGGTTCGGACGCGCCGGAAACGGCTGCGGTTGAGATCGCCTATTTCTTCTCGGGCATCGAACTGGTCGGCTAAGCCACCGCGCCGATGAAATGATTGGGCCGCTCCTGCCGGGGGCGGCCTTTTTCGTGCCTAGACCGGCTTGAGATCGCCCGGCGACACGCGCACGCCAACAGCGTCCAGATCCGAGATCATCTTGCTTTGCGGGGCAGGGCGGGTGTTGGCCTTTATGGCGTCAAACCTTTGGCGCAACGCCTTTTTCTCATCGCCTTTACAGTCGTTCCACGGGCGGCCCTGCAGGCCCATTACCAGAACGTAGTAGCCGATGAAATGCGGCCTGGTCCCAGCTTGAAGCAACCGGGCATAGGCTGCATCCGCACCCAACTCGCGCAAGTCTTCGGCAGAGTGGATACCGGCGCGGGCGCAGGCCTGTTCAAAGGCCGGGCCAAGATTTCGGATGGATGAGACAGGATTGGACATACGCTTGTCTTAACGGGCCGTCGGTCGAGTGTCATCCGCGCAGACGGTTCGCCCTCGTTTAAATCATCTTGCCGATGTGTGGGAATTGCGATTTCATGACTTCACGCAGTCAACCGAGGTCCGGATGTCGAAGACAAGATGCTCAGGTTGGATGATAAGACCCCATCGCGCCCATTCTGCGGGCGATTGAAACGGGAACGAGCGTTCGGAAGATCGGTTAAGACTATCTTGAGGCTTCGGGGAAGGGCACGTCGTAATGCAAAAAACAGACGGGTTCTTTGTCATCCCGGGCGTGTTTGATGAAGCAGCTTTTGCTGGGTCGCTGACGAATATGTCTATTCGGACGGAAGCGCCGACAGCGCCCAAACCGTGCCGGTTTCTGGATTGTCACGATCAGTCCCTGCGCAAAACCGGCAAGGTTCTTATCGAGGCTGCAGGGACCCTTAAATTGCTGCAGGCTAATGGCCAGACTAGGGTTCAAAGGGCGAAGGGTGCTGGTCGCTTTGTGCAGGACTTGCCCTCTGGCCCAGTACGCGATGCGTTGAAAGGGTTTCCAACCTTGCGCGCCCTGATGGTGATCGGGGCCGCGGAGATCGAGGAAAATGCCCTGTCCATTCTGGACGACCTACAAAAGACGCAAGTGCGCGGTCAATTGCTGACAATCAGATCGGACACCGGGCAGGTTACAATCATCCGAATTCAAAAGCTGAGGGGGTATGACCGGGCTTTTGCCGAAGTTCACGGCGTGCTCGAAGGATTGTCTGCGGACAATGGCGTGATCGAGGGGGTGTTTCGGGGGCTTTTTCCGGGGACGGAGCCTTATCAGGCCAAACCCGAAATCCCCTTAGGCAAGGATGAGCCTTCGATACAAGTGGCGACGGATATTATTCATACATATCTGTCTGTTGCGCGCCAAAACGAAAGCGGCGTGATTGCCGACATTGATACTGAATTCCTGCACGATTATCGCGTTTCTCTGCGGCGCATTCGCTCGGTCCTGAGTCTGTTCAAGGGGGTCTTCTCAGACCACCAAACGGCTGAATTGAAACGTGTCTTTTCCGACGTGATGGCGGCGACCGGCCGGGTGCGCGACCTGGATGTGTATCTGCTGGAAAAGGACATGTATTTCAGCCTTATACCGCCGAACCTTCATGCTGGTGTGCAGGTGATGTTCAACCGGTTCGAGAAAGAACGGGCGCAAGAGTTATCCCGCCTGTCCCGCCGGTTACGCAGTGAGGCTTACAATGCCACCATGGAAGACCTCGCCCACCTGTTCAAAGATACCCAAACGGTAGAGCCGGGGCCTAATGCAAACCGCGCTGCGTATGATTATGCCTGCGCCCTGATATGGAAACGATACCGCAGGGTCTGCAAACTGGCCCGCAGCATCTCTGAGGAGACGCCGGATCAAGTCGTGCACGACCTGCGGATTGACTGCAAGAAGCTGCGCTATTTGATGGAGTTCTTTGCCCCGTTGTTCGATGCCAAAGGTTTCAAGTCGATCATCAAGCCGCTGAAAAAGCTGCAGGATAATCTTGGTCTTTTCAACGACTATTCCGTTCAACAAGAAGCGTTGCTGGATTTCATATCACAGCAAAGCAACGCCCAGGGCCGGGTCGAGGCCCAGCTTGGCCTGGCCGCAGGCGGGCTGATTGCGGTGCTGGATCAGCGCCAAAAGGCAGAACGCGGACGCGTGATTGCGAATTTCCAGCAGTTCGACAGCCCGGACATACGGCAGCTTTTCCGCAGCCTGTTTCACGATGAAAAGGAGTGATGGATGAAGATCATTGCCTGTTACAGCAACAAGGGCGGTGTTGGCAAAACCGCGACCTCGGTGAATTTGGCGTATGCCTATGCGCAGGCGGGTCAACAGGTTCTGCTGTGCGATCTTGATCCGCAGGGCGCGTCGGGGTTTTACTTTCGGGTCAAGCCTTCGAAAAAGCTGACAGATGCCCGGTTTTTTGAAGACGTCAAACGGTTTACAAATGCGATCCGGGCGAGCGATTTCGAAGGGCTGGATGTGCTTCCCGCGAATCTGACATTCCGCGATTTCGATGTCTTCCTGTCTCGGATGCGTAACAAGCGATCGCGTCTGAAAAAGGCTCTGATCGCGGCTGGGAGCGACTATGACGTGATCATTCTGGACTGCCCGCCCAACTTCTCGACTCTGTCCGAGAACATTTTCAAAGCCGCCGATGAAATCGTTGTTCCCGTCATTCCGACAACCCTGTCCGAGCGGACTTTCGATCAACTGGTCAGCTTCTTCGCCGAGCACAACTTGCGCAAGAAAAAGCTGCGCGCCTTTTTCTCGATGGTGCAGGTGCGCAAGGTTTTGCATCAGGAAACGATGAAAAAGATGCGCAAGCTGTACCGCAAGCGCTTTCTGCAGACGGCAATCCCATTTGCGGCGGATATCGAAAAGATGGGTCAACACCGCGCGCCGGTCAGCACCTATGCCCGGCGCAGTGCCGCCAGCGCGGCCTATCAGGCGCTGTTTGACGAACTTGAAAACGGAGTGACTTCGTCCAAATGAGCACGGAAATTGAACGTAAGTTTCTGGTGGCACGCCTTCCGGATCTGGAAGACGCGGATAAGGCGCTGGTACGTCAGGGCTATCTGACGGCCCCGGACGACTCGACTGAACTGCGCCTGCGCCAGAAGGGCGAGCGTTATTTCCTGACCCTCAAAGGTGCAGGGGGGCTGGTTCGGGTCGAGCGTGAGGCCGAACTGTCCCACGAACAGTTCCAGACGTTCTGGCCGGAAACCGAGGGCCGCCGGGTTGCGAAGGAACGGTTCACCAGCCAACTGCCGGATGGTCGGACGTTTGAGTTGGATGTGTTTCAGGGGGATCTCGCGCCGTTATGTCTGGTCGAGGTGGAATTCACCTCCGAACCCGAGGCGCTGGATTTCCAGCCGCCCGACTGGTTCGGCGCGGATGTGACGTCGGATAAACGCTATAAAAACAAGACGATGGCGATCAAAGGTGTTCCAGCCTAGGGCTGGTTTGCCAGCTTGATCGTCGTCTCAAGCCCCGGATCGCAGTTACGCGCGGAAAACGCACCCCCGTGCATGCGCGAAATGGCGGCCACAAGCGCCAGTCCAAGACCCGCGTTGCGCTCGGTCCGGGCCGGATCGAGGGTGACGAAGGGCATTTGCAACTGCTGCAGGTCTTTCTCGGGCACGCCGGGGCCCCGGTCCCGGACGCTCAGGCGGGTGAAGTCGCCATCGCGGGTGATTGAGATCGTGATCGCCGTATCCTGTGGCGCATAGCGCATCGCATTTTCCAGCAGGTTGGACAGCGCCTGCGACAGCAGGGGGCGGTGGCCCTGTATGGGTTCGACCTGTCCAAAGACCTCGAGCGCGATTCCTTTATCCGCCGCCACAGGGTCGTAGAGTTCAACGACATCGCTGACCAGTTGCTGCAAATCTACTAGCTCGAATTGTTCGCGCCCTAGCCCGGCTTCGGCCCGAGAGATATCGGTGAGTTGCCCCAGAACCCGCAGAACATGGTCGATTTCCCCGGTCGCGCGGGCGATGTCGACCTCGCGATCCAGATCGCTTTTGCCCGGATCGGACAGGGCCTCGACCCGTTGCCGCAGGCGGGACAGGGGCGAGCGTAGGTCATGGGCGATTGAGTTCGATGTGGTGCGCAGGTTGCTGATTAGCTCCTCGATCCGGTCAAGCATGTTGTTGAGCGTTCCCGCGACCTGATCGAACTCATCCCCGGTTCCCCGCATCGGCATGCGCCGGGACAGATCGCCCGAGACGATGTTTTCAGCAGTGCTGGCGATGTCGGACAGTCGCGAAAAGACAAGCCGCGTGAACAGCCAGCCAGTCAAAACGCTCAGAACCAGCGCAATGCCAAGCGCCAGCGCCACTGAACGCAAAAGGACCCGGTCAAACTGCTGGCGCGCGATTGCGTCGCGTCCCACCAGCAAACGCTCGCCGCCGGGTAGGCGGATGGAGGCGGCAGAGACCGGTACCAGTTGGTCATCCTCTGCGCGGCGCACATCCAGTTCGACCCACCCGCTGCCTGCGGCGATATTGGCGGGCCAGCTTTTCAGGTTGCCGACCAGCGATGTGCCGCTTCGGTCGGTCAGAAGGTACATCGCGTCCCGTTCCGACGCGCTTGGCAGGCGGCGTTCTATGGCCGTGATCAGGCCGATCAATCCGCGTCGTTCGTACTCATCAGCCAGCCCGGTCAGTTCTGCCGACACGACCGAGCGGGTTTCGGATTCAATACTACGATTGGCGGTTACATAGACCAAAGCCAAAACCGTCGCCGTCAGAAAGGTGCTAAGCACCATACTGGCGACGACGAGCCTTGTTCGCGAATTATTTAGGGAAAGCCGTAGGTTATCCATCAGACATCATGTAACCCGCACCCCTCACGGTTTCAATCAACTGCATCTCTCCACCTTCATCCAACTGGCGGCGCAGCTTCGAGATATGTACGTCCACGACATTGGTGTTGGGGTCGAAATGGTAGTCCCAGACGCCCTCCAATAGCATCGTGCGCGAGACGACGCGGTTCTTGCGGCGCAGGAAAAATTCGAGGATCTGAAACTCGCGCGGGGTCAGCGTGATCTCGCGCCCGTCGCGGGTGACTTTGCGCGTCAGCAAGTCCATCTCAAGGTCTTTGCAGGTGAGCGTCGGCGTCTCCTCGGATTCTTGAGGGCGGCGCAACAAGGCCTCGATCCGCGCGTGCAGTTCCTGAAACGAGAACGGCTTTACCAAGTAATCGTCAGCCCCCGACCGCAGGCCCTTGACCCGCTCATCAACCGCGCTCATCGCGGTCAGCATCAGAACCGGGGTTTTCAGACCTGCCGCGCGCATGGACTTGATCAAGGACAACCCGTCCAGTCCCGGCAGCATCCGGTCCAGCACCACAGCGTCGAACCCGCCATCGGTCGCGTGATACAGGCCCTCGCGGCCATCTGCGGCGACCTCGACCACATAGCCTTCTTCGCTAAAACCCTTGGCGATGAAGTCCCGAGTATCTTCGTCATCTTCAACGATAAGCAGACGTCGGCTCATGATGCGGGTTCCTTTCTACCGGGATTTAAACACAAATTTCAGTCAAAGCACATGATTTACCAAAGCTCTTGCCGGGTGCGGAGAACGCACCCGGCAACCCGGCGGATCGCGGACAAGTCAAACCGCCGGGGAGGCGCGCGCCAGATTTCCCCATCAAGTGGCACGCGCGGGTCTTCGTTTAGGCGACTTCCACCGCAACAAAGATCTGGTTGCCGCCGCGATTGATCAGCACCAGGGCCGGATCGGTTTTCTCGCTGTCCAGCGCCGCCTTCAGCGCATCCGGCGTAAAGGTGTCCTGGTTGCCCAATTTCACGATCACGTCGCCGCGTTGCAGGCCCGCTTTGGCGGCAGGGCTGTCGGGCTTCAACTCGGTCACGACCACGCCGTCGATGTTTTCACCAACACCCATCTCGGCGCGGGACGCGTCGGTCAGGGGGGCGACGGTGACGCCAAGGGATGTGCCCGAGACGTTGGCGTCAACAGCGGTATCCGTGTCGGCCGAGGCCGTCTGATACTGACCGATCGTCAGCTCAAGCTGTTGCTGCTTGCCGTCGCGTAGGACGGTTACCGTGCTGTCGGTGCCCACCTTGGTGGTGCCGACCAGCAAGGGCAGGTCGCTGCTTGAATCGACATCCTTGTCGTTGAACGTCAGGATCACGTCGCCCTGTTGCAGCACGCCATCTGCCGGGCTGCCCGAGACCACCTCGGCCACCAACGCCCCTGCGGACGTGTCGATGCCCAGTGCTGCGGCAAGTTCCGGGCTGACATTCTGGATCGAGACACCCAGCCAGCCGCGGCTGACCTGACCATCATCGCGCAGGTCGGCTGCGATATGTTCGACGATGTTCGATGTCACCGCAAAACCCAGCCCGACCGAACCGCCGCTGGGCGAGTAAATGGCCGAGTTCACGCCGATTACTTCGCCTTCCATGTTGAACAGCGGACCGCCCGAGTTGCCTTTGTTGATGGCCGCATCGGTCTGGATAAACTCGGCGTAGGGCCCCTGCGAGATGTTGCGACCCTTGGCCGAAACGATGCCGGTGGTCACGGTCGAGTTCAAACCGAACGGGTTGCCGATGGCCACCACATCTTCGCCAACGCGGATGACTTCGCTGTCACCCATTTCAACGGCCTGCAGGGTTTCACCGGCGTCGATTTTCAGCACGGCGATATCGGTCAGCGGGTCGGTGCCGATCACCTCGGCCTCGAATGTGCGGTCATCGTTCAGCCGAACCGTGATGACCGAGGCGTTGTCGACCACGTGGTGGTTGGTGATGATGTAACCGGCCTCATCCAGAACGAAGCCTGAACCAAGGCCCTGCGCGGGGCCGCGCTCGGGCGTATTGAACCCTTCCGGGCCGCCAAAGCGCTTGAAGAACTCTCCGAACGGGTGTCCTTCGAAATCGAAATTCTGTCCCTGCGCGGGTGCAGGCGCGGTGTTTTGTTCGGCGATAATGGTCACGACCGAAGGCGAGACGCTTTCGACCAGATCGGCCAGCGCCTCATCCGCCATCGAGGGCAGGGCGGTCGTGGCCAGCATGGCGGCCCCTAATGCACCGGCGCCGACCCAGTTGGACGTGCGCGGCAAAAGAAGCGGGGATTTACGGATGCTCATGTGTGTCTCCTGTATGTACCGCGCGATTGCAGCCGCGCGTTGAAACGGAGATGCCCGTCAAAGCTGAGTCTTTCCTGACTGCTCCATTAAGAAATCTTAATTTCGCCACAAAGGCCCTGTCCTGTGGCGGCGGTGACGATCGTGGATTCGTTCGTTTCGCCGTAATTTCGGCATCCGAATCGGAGAATTGTTGCCGAAATCGGTGTCAAATTTTCAAAAACGTTGAATTAAATCAGTTTGGTTGACAAACGAAGCGGTGCCCTTGGGTGGTTTGGGTAGTTCATCTTTGGATTGTATGCAGTTGCGCGTATCTTTAGAGGGCCACCGTTAAACCTCTCCTTTTGTTTTCAATGCTGAGCAAAAGTTTGCGCATATTGGCCGTTATCGTTGCGCACTCAAAAATACAACTCTCCTTAAAGTAGTGTTGCATCTGGCAAGATGTTGCGCAAATGCCAAACACCTTTCGTCAAACTTACCTGTTTCATCCAATTTTACGTTGTTTCGAAACCTCGGATCGGTGAGGATGATTTTGCCCAAGTAAGGGGGAGTCGAAGGCGCTAGGGGGTGCCAACGGCTAGCTCAGTCTAAAAAGCGCTAGCGGCATGTTAACGAGGGGGTCTTGTTTCGGTTCAGCAGCGGATTGACCAGTACACCTGCGTGGTGATCTGGTTGTGCTTTTGGGATTGGTGAAAAGTGGTAGTCCTGTGTTGGGCAACCGGCCCGGTCGGAAACGACCGGGCCGTGTTCATTTAAGGGGCGCGACTTGCGCGCCAAGCCGCCCAGTCTTCGGGCGTGTCGAGGTCCAGCAGCGCGTTGCGTCCGGGCAGGTGGTGGAGATGGACCTGGTCCTTACGTGCCCGCACCACGGCTTGCGCGCCGTCATCGCCCTGTAGCCGGGACAACTCGCCAATCAGGCTTTGATCAAACAGGACAGGATGACCGGGTTTGCCATCTTCGGTTGCCCCACGCCAGATCAGGTGGTCTGGGTGCGTTATGCGGGATCGCAGGACGGCGGTCAGATCCCCGGCGGTCAGCTCCGGTAGATCCGCCAGCAGCACCATCACTGCCGGGGCGTCTGGCGGAACATGCGCTAGTGCGCCGCGCAGGCTGGCGTTCATCCCTTCGGCAGCGTCGGGGATTGGTACCCTTAGAACTCCAAGATCACCCAGCGCGTCGTGCCTCGGGTGCGGGGCCGGGGGCAAGGCGACGATCACCGGGCCAACGGCACTGGCTGCAATTGCCGAGCGCCGGATCAGTGACATACCGCTGACCTCTTGCATCAGCTTGTCCGCCCCGCCCATGCGGCGCGATTGACCGGCGGCCAGAAGGATAACGGGTATCTCGCTCATTCCGCCAACATGCCCCTGACAAGGAGGGAAGTCATCCCCTCATACGCGCGCCATCTGCGTCAAACAGAGGGGTCGAAATCACTCGGGCCTTGCGCATCTGGCCGAGGATTTCGATCTCCACCTCCAACCCATCGACGGCGCGTTCGGTTGGCAGGAACCCCATCGCGATGGATTTCCCGGCGAAATGAGAATACCCGCCTGACGTGCAGAACCCGACAACCGCGCCGTCCAGCCAGATTGGCTCGTAGGCGTTCACGTCCGCGTCGTCCGCATCGACGTCAAAGGCGACCAGTTTGCGGGTGGTTCCGGCTGCACGTTCGGCCTCTGCCGCCGCGCGCCCGATGAAATCGGCGTTTTTGGAGAATGAGATGAACCGGTCCAACCCCGTTTCCGCCGCCGTGTAGTCGGGCGAAAACTCTCGCATCCACGAGCCAAAGAACTTATCCAGACGCAAGGACATCATGGCTCGCATGCCAAAGGGCACCATGCCATGAGGTTCACCGGCCTGCCACAGCGTCCACCACAATTGCCGCTGAGCCATCGGATCGCAGTAGATCTCATACCCCAGATCGCCGGTGTAGCTGACCCGCTGCACGATGCAGTCGGTCATGCCAACAGTCATGGGACGCACGTCGAGAAACCGCAGCGTTGAAACATCCTCGCGGGTGCAGGCGCTCAGAACCTCAGCGGCTTTTGGCCCTGCGATCTGGAAGCCGTTCAGCCGGTCCGAGATATTTTCGACCGACACACCCGGCTGCTCGTTCTGCTGGAACCAGCGCATGTGGAACGCCTGACTGCCGTAAGAGGCGGTGAGTTGGAAGCATGTCTCGCTTAGGCAGGAAACGGTGAAATCGCCGATCAGCTTGCCCTTGGGGGACAGCATCGGGGTCAGAGATACTCTACCCGGCTGAGGGATACGCCCCGCCATGACCCGATCCAGCCAGTCGCGCGCGCCCGGCCCGGTGATACGGTATTTGCCGAAATTGTGGACCTCATTGATCCCGACGCCCTCACGCACCGCCCGGACTTCGCGGCCCGTCGCCTCAAACGCGTCCGAGCGGCGGAAGGACGGGGTTTCATAACCCGGTTCATCGTCCTGCGCGAAATAGTTTGGCACCTCGAGCCCATATTGTTGGCCCCAGACCGCACCCATGTCGCTGAAGATGTCGTACATCGGGGTGGTGCGGTTTGGGCGTGCGGCGGGCAGTTCCTCGTTCGGGTAGACGACGCTGAACCGTTTTTGGTAGTTTTCGATCACTTTGGGGCGGGTATAGCCGGGGCTGATCCAGTCGCCGAACCGCGCCACGTCCATGGCAAAGACATCCCGTTCCGGTTCGCCCTCGATCATCCACTGTGCCAGCGTCAACCCGACGCCACCGCCCTGACTGAACCCGGCCATCACGCCGCAGGCGGACCAGTAGTTCCGCACCCCCGGCACCGGCCCAACCAGAGGGTTCCCGTCCGGCGCAAAGGTAAACGGCCCGTGGATCACCGATTTCACCCCGGCCTCGGCCAGAACCGGAAATCGGCGATAGGCGAACTCGATACTGTCGGTGATCTTGTCGTAGTCGTCGGGCAGCAGCTCGTGCCCGAACTCCCAAGGTGTGCCATCGACGGCCCAGGGTTTGCAGGGCTGTTCGTAAAAGCCGATGCACAAGCCGCGCCCTTCCTGCCGCAAATAGCTTTCCCCGGCGGGGTCCATCACATGCGGGTGCTCGCCACCCGCGTCGATGATCGCTTCGATCTGAGGGATTGAGTCCGTAACCAAGTATTGGTGCTCCATCGGGTGCAGAGGGAAATAGATGCCCGCCATCGCACCAACCTCGCGCGCCCAAAGGCCGCCTGCGTTGACGATATGTTCAGCGTGGATGGTGCCCTTTTCGGTGACCACATCCCAAGTGCCGTCGGGGCGTTGATTGGTTTCGCGCACCATGCAATGCGTTTCGATCGTCGCCCCACCCATCCGCGCGGCCTTAGCATAGGCATGCGTGGTGCCCGAAGGATCAAGGTGCCCGTCCAGCGGATCGAAAAGCGCGCCTATGATACCGTCTGTATTGGTGATCGGCGCGATCTTCTTGATCTCGTCCGGGCCGACGATTTCTGTTTCCAACCCCATGAACCGGTGCTTGGCACGCTCGGCCAACAGCATGTCGAACCGGTCCTGATTGTCGGCCAGCGTCACCCCGCCCACATGGTGCAGGCCGCAAGACATGCCGGTGATCTCTTCCAGTTCCTTGTACAGACGGATCGTGTACCCCTGCAGCGCCGCCATATTGGTGTCGCCGTTCAGCGTGTGAAACCCGCCCGCCGCGTGCCATGTCGAGCCGCTGGTCAACTCGGACCGTTCCAGCAGCATCACGTCCGACCAGCCGAGTTTCGTCAGGTGATAAAGGACAGAGCAGCCAACAACACCGCCGCCAATGACCGCCACGCGGGTTTCCAGTTTCATAGCTGCCTCCGTCAGATTTTTGGCCAGTCTGATCGGCGGGACTGTTGATGCAAGACGAAAACCGACAAAACATGTCGCAGGAAGGCGGCGGTCGCGTCGCCAACCGTTACAGAGGCCGAATCTTCAGGCCCGTCACCCGATTGCCTTCGCGCGAGGTCACTTCGAAGCGGAAGCCGTGGAAGGAAAACACCTGTCCGACCACCGGGATCATCTGCGCCTCGTGGATGACCAGACCGGCCAGTGTGTTGGCCTCATCATCCGGCAGGGACCATTCCATCGCACGGTTCACGTCGCGGATCGTCATGGCACCTTCGACCAGATACTGACCGTCGTCGGTGCGTGTCACCGGAACTTCTTCGTCGATGTCGAACTCGTCGGCAATCTCACCTACGATTTCTTCCAGAATATCTTCCAGCGTAATCAACCCGCGCAGCGAGCCGTATTCGTCGACGACCAGCGCAAAATGGCTGTGCATGCGCAGGAATTCCCGCATCTGATCGTCCAGAGTGGTGGTCTCGGGCACGAAATACGGATCATTCGCCACCTTCGAGATGTCAAAGGATTTCAGCTTGTCCGTATCCCCGTCAGCGCCGCCCACCTGTGCGTACATGGCGCGGAACAGGTCCTTGGCATGTACAACTCCCACAATGTTTTCGGGCTCATCCCGGAACACGGGCAGGCGGGTATGAGGGCTTTCCAGACATTGTTCCAGAATATCCTCGGGCGGCGCGCTGGCGTCGATCATTTCGATGTTCGAACGGTGCAACATGATTTCCTCGACCGCTCTGTCGCCCAGATCAAGCGCGCCAAGGATACGGTCGCGGTCCTCCTTTTCGACCACGCCTTCGGAATGGCCAAGCTGCAGCGCCCCGGCGATTTCCTCACGCACGGCAAGGATATTGCTGTCGGGGTCGATCTTGACGCCAAACAGGCTGAGAACGCCGCGCACCAACAGACGAACTGCAGCAACGATCGGCGAGAAAACGGTAACGACAACGCCGATGATCGGCGCAACTGCGGCAGCGGCTTTTTCTGAATTGGTGATCGCGTAGGTCTTGGGCAGAACTTCGGCAAAGATCAGAACCAGCAGGGTCATGACCAGCGTGGCCAGCGCCACGCCGCTTTCGCCGAACAGCCGGGTGAACAGCGCCGTCGCCAGCGAGGCCGCGAGGATGTTCACCAGGTTGTTGCCCAGCAGGACCGAGCCGATCAGCCGCTCGTTATCATCGGTAATCTCAAGCGCTTTCTTGGCCCCGCGAGAGCCCTTGTCGGCTTGCGCGCGCAGCTTACCGCGCGACGATGCGGTCAAAGCTGTTTCTGATCCCGAGAAAAAGCCTGACAGGACAAGCAAAAGCAGAATGGCGCCTGTGGTAAGCCAGAACGCGCCGTCGATCAGAGAGGATGTGGGTTCCATCGGTCCTTGTTTGTTCGAGTTCGTGCAACCGTTATGGGGATGCGGCCCCGCCGGATCAAGGGGTTAGCCCTTAGTGTCAGGGTCTTTCGCCAGCGGGTGATGCTCTAGCACAAGTTCGGCCAGCCGTTCATCCAGAACATGGGTGTAGATTTCGGTGGTGGCGACATCGGCATGACCCAGAAGGGTCTGGATCGACCGCAGGTCCGCACCGTTGGCCAGCAGATGCGTTGCAAAGGCGTGGCGCAGGGTGTGTGGGGTGACTTTTTCATGGGAAACGCCGCCATGAACTGCCAGTTCCTTGATCAAGAGAAAGAACATGTGCCGCGTCAGGTGCCCGGATTTTCCTCGCGATGGAAACAGGAACCGAGACCGTTGCCCGCCTTTCTCAACCGCCTGATCCTCGGCCTTGTCGCGGGTTTCCAGCCAATCCGCCAGCGCATCGCGGGCGGGCGGGGAGAGGGGAACCATCCGTTCCTTGCCGCCTTTGCCCAGAACCAGCAGCATCCGTGGGTCGCCCCGCGCGGATGAAACCGGCAGGGACACAAGCTCGGTAACGCGCATGCCGGTGGCATATAGCAGTTCCATCAGGCAGGTGTTGCGCACCCGATCCGCCGGGCTGCGCCCGGTTTCGCGAGCGGCGGCCAGAAGCCGGTCAACCTCGGGGACATCCAGCGTTTTGGGCAGCCGTTTCTGCCGACCCGGTCCCTTGATCTGAATGGCGGGGTTGGTTTCGCGCCAGCCTTCTTCGAACGCAAATCGGTACAACTGTTTAATCGCCGACAATCGCCGCGCGCGGGTAGATCGGGACAGGCCCTGAGCGTCGCAGTCGATTAGATAGGCTTCGATCTGGTCCCGGTCGGCCTGATCAAAACCGGTCTTGCGGCACTTCAACCAAGCGGCAAAGTCTTTCAGGTCCCGCCCATAGGCCAGCAACGTGTTGTTGGCCGCGCCCAACTCGGCGGCTTGCGCCTGAAGAAAAGTGGATATCCACAAGTCTGGCGTGGCTGGGGCGGTCACAACCGGCGGTCCTGCAGGATCAGCAGGTTCAAAGCTGCACGACGGGCGGTGTCTTCCAGACCGACACGGCGCAAGGTGGCGATGGCAGCGGTTAGATCGACCAGATTGCCGCGCGCGCCGTGGGCGAACAGGTGCATGGTTTCCAGAATGGCTTCGCCCAGTTGTCCATTCGCCAGCAGCGCTTCAATGTCCGACGGGATCGGCGCGGCCCAGGCAAACCCCTCGGCAACCGCGTCCGCCGTTGGCGAAGGTGATGGCGCGCGGGCGGGATCGCCCTGTGCCAGCGCGGCCAGAAACTGCGTTTCGATCGAGCCGTCGGGCGGCTCCAACGCGGCCTGCTCGTAGAGGTCGGAGAGCATCAGAACCTGCCAGCGCAGATTTTCGGCGTCCGGCATTGGAAGGGTCAGGTCAAACAGCGGCTCGGCAAAGAGCTCCGCAAAGGCGACCTCAAGCCCGGCGCTGCGCATCTGTTGCCAAACGCCGGGAAGGGTTTTGCCAATGGCCTCGGGGTTGCGGGTGTTCAGCGCGTTTTCAAAACGCTGAACCGCTGCAACCCGATCCCAAACCGCGCCAGAGGCCGCCGGGTCACGTTCAGTGTAAAGGCCGAGCAACTGGTTTGGCGTCAGCGCGCCGATCCGGGTCAGACGCTCGGCTGCTTCGATCTGGGCTTTCCACCCGGCTACATCGCGCAAGTCCGCGTTGGCGAACGCGCGCGGCAGCGGGGCAGAGGGCAGGCGTTCCCCTATCGCTTCGAACAGGCGAAAGCTGAGCGGGTCGGGGTTGTCCGGTTGCGGCAGATAGGCCGCATCCTCGAACAGTTCGGGGCTGAGGAAACGGTCCAGCAGGTCCAGTTCCTCGGGCGGTAGAATCTCCAGCGCATGGGCCGCTTCCAGCGTCAACGCGGCCGAGGCCCAATCCCCCCGACGAGCCTTGCAGAAAATCTGCGCGGCGTAGTCATCGGACAGATGTGGTTGAGCGGTCAGGGCGGTACAGCTGCGGTCCTCGTCTCCGGTAAGAAGCGTGGCGTCAAACCAGCGCCGGAACCGTTCTTGCGAATTTGTGGGGCCCGCGAGTTGCACCAGCGACTGAACGGGGTCCGCAGCGCCAAGCTGAATCAGACGGTCGAGGCGGGCCAGAAGCAGGATTTCTTCGGCACCCGGCCCACCGGGAGACCGTGCCTCGGTCAGCAACAGCGTGAACAGCAGGCGCTGCATGGCCGGGTTGTACTTGACGGGAACGCGCGCAATCAGCTCGGCCAGACGCTCGGGGTCGCTGCCTTGCCACAAATTCACGGGCAGGCCCGTCACCGACGAAGACACCAGCCCCAAGGGTTGCGACAGCGCCTCAAGCGGCGTGACCTCAACATCCGGCTGACCGCCGTTCTGGGTCACGGGCGGCTCAAGCAGCACCGTACCGGGCAAGTTTTCTGGCGGATTCGTCAGCCAGTCGATGGCCGACAGCGGCTCTTGCCCAAATGCCGGTCCGGCCAGAAAGAGCGCCAGCAGTGCGTGCTTAGTCGACATCCAGCGTGACCGGTTCGCGGATTTCGCCCTGCGGAGCCGAAAAATCCGCGCCGAAAAACGGGCCGAGATAGGCATAGCCCACCAGCCCGATGAACCCCAGGCAAATGATATATATCAGGAACTTGATCAGACGGCCCATGGCGCCACGCTGCCTCAATTTTTGATTTTGACCAAGTTATAACTGGCATTTTTTCCAAGATCACGTCATTCACGGTTAAATGAGCGAAATAAAGCATAACACTCACTCAGCGGACACACGGCCCGGTTTTGATCTGCACAAAACCGTGGTTCTGGTGGGCATGATGGGCGCCGGAAAAACAGCGGTAGGCCGGGCGCTGGCCGCGCGGCTTGGCGTGCCCTTCCTCGACAGCGATGCCGAGATCGAATCGGCTGCCAACATGACCATCCCTGAAATATTCGAACGCGATGGCGAGCCCTTTTTTCGCAGCAAGGAATCTCAGATCATCGGTCGGCTGCTAGATGAGGAAAAAGGCATCCTATCGACGGGTGGAGGTGCGTTTCTGTCCGAGAAAAACCGGCGCATGATCACCCAGCGCGGGGCATCGGTCTGGTTGCGGGCGGACCTGAACGTGCTGTGGAACCGGGTGCGCCACAAGGACACGCGACCCTTGCTGCGCACACCTGATCCTTACGCCACGCTCAAAGGCTTGTATGAGGCGCGCGTCCCGATCTATGCCGAGGCCGATCTGACGGTTCTCTCGGACGGGGAGGTTTCGATTGACAATATGGTAGAGCGGGTGCTGCAGGCCCTGACCGCGCGCCCTGACGTTTTGGAACGGAAATAAATGCATCAGACCGTACATGTTGAGCTGGGTGAACGCTCGTATGGCGTTGAAATCGGGCCCGATTTGCTGGCAGACGCGGGCGCACGGATTGCGCCGTTGCTGCATCGGCCCAAAGTGGCGGTTCTGACGGACGAAAACGTGGCCAAGCTGCATCTGGACGCGTTGCGCGACGGCCTAGCGACGGCTGGAATTGAGATGACATCGCTGACTCTGCCCGCTGGGGAGGCCACCAAAAGCTGGCCGCATTTCGAACGCGCCGTCGAGTGGCTGCTGGCGGAAAAAATCGAGCGTCGCGACGTTGTTGTTGCTCTTGGCGGCGGTGTCATCGGCGATCTCGTGGGGTTTGCGGCGGCGGTGATGCGGCGCGGGGTGCGGTTTGTGCAGGTGCCTACGTCTCTGTTGGCGCAAGTCGACAGTTCCGTGGGCGGCAAGACCGGCATCAACGCGCCGCAGGGCAAGAACCTGATCGGGGCGTTTCACCAACCCTCTCTGGTTTTGGCGGATACATCCGTTTTGGGTACCCTGACCGCGCGGGATTTTCTTGCGGGCTATGGCGAGGTCGTCAAATACGGCCTGCTGGGCGATGCCGAGTTCTTCGAATGGCTTGAAGCCAATGGCCCAGTTTTGTCCTCGGGCGACATGGCCGCGCGTGTTCAGGCCGTGACCCGCTCTGTCCAGATGAAGGCCGACATCGTGGCGCGGGATGAGACCGAGCAGGGCGACCGGGCGTTGCTGAACCTGGGCCATACATTTTGCCACGCGCTCGAAGCCGCGACAGGGTATTCCGACCGGCTGCTGCACGGTGAAGGAGTGGCCATCGGTTGCGCTTTGGCGTTCGAGTTGTCCTCGCGCCTGGGTCTATGTTCGCAGGAAGACCCCAGCCGTGTTCGGGCGCATTTGCGGGCGATGGGGATGAAAACCGATCTGGCTGATATCCCCGGCGACTTGCCGGGGGCCGAGGCGTTGGTTGACCTGATGGCGCAGGACAAGAAGGTTGTTGACGGGCAGTTGCGGTTCATTCTGGCGCGGGGGATCGGGCAGGCCTTTGTGACCTCGGATGTGCCGCGCGACGCGGTTCTGTCGGTGCTGCAGGATGCTTTGGCATCGGCCTGATCAAGGCGCGCCTAACGTCCCCGGATCACCATCAACTCACCGATATTCTCGCGCGTGATATACCCGACCATCCGTCCCGTCCGGCTGAGAACGGCGATAGCCGGGGCGCCTCTGTGCAATCCTTTGAGAACAGTTTCCAACCCGGCCGTCAGGGCGACTTGCGGAATTTCTGTGACCATGATCGACGTCGCCGGGTCCGAGCGTGGGTGATCCCCTGCCAGCGCTGCAAACAAGCGGTCACGGGTCACGAATCCGAGCAGCAGACCTTCGGCATCCAGAACAGGAAGCTCGTGCTGGGTCGTGTGAATAACGGCCTGCGCCGCCGTGCTTAGCGTGTCCTCGGGTGACAGGGCGTGAAATTCGGTGATCATGGCATCCCGCGCCAGAACGCGGCGCGCTACGGACCGCAGCGCGACATCCTGACTTTCGGCATTGGCCGCAATGAACACAAAAACCGCGATCAGAACGAGGATCGGGTTGCCGGAACTCAGCCCCAAAAACCCGAGACCGACGGCTACAACCTGCCCACCCAAAGCGGCGACGCGGGTGGCCTTGACCCGGTCCATCCGCAGGCACAACAACGCGCGGAACACACGGCCCCCATCCATCGGGAAGGCGGGGATCATATTGAACGCCGCCAGCAGCAGGTTGATATAGGCCAGCCGGTTCAGGAACCCTGCATTGGGCGAGTCGATCTGGGTAATGGTCTCGAAAGGCGCGCCAGCACCAAGAACGACCAGCACAAGCCATATGACGATATTGACGGCAGGCCCGGCCAGCGCCACCCAGACCTCTTGCATCGAATTGTCCGGCATCCGCTCCAGCCGCGCCAGCCCGCCGATGGGCAGCAGGGTGATGTCGGGGGTCTTGATGCCATAGCGCCGCGCCATCAGCGCGTGACCGAATTCATGCGCCACGACGCAGGCAAAAAGCAGAAGAACAAACAGCAGGTTTTCAACCGCCGCAGGCCAGCCGCCGTTGTTATAGGCGGCAAATCCGATCCAGGCCAAAAGCAGGAAAAAGGTGACATGGACCCTCAGTTCGGAGCCAAGCAGGCGGCCGAGTGAGAAGGACCATGTCATGTTTTGTCTCCGTTTCGGTTAGAACGGAATCTCATCGTCGTCGATTCCGCCCGAGGCCGGTGCGGGTGAGCTGGATTGGCCGCCATAGGGATCGCCGTAGCCACCACCAGCCTGACCGCCGCCATATCCGCCTGACTGACCGCCGCCGCCTTCACCGCGGCTGTCCAGCAGGGTCAGCTCGCCACGATAGGGGCGCAGCACAACCTCGGTCGAGTACCGGTCCTGACCCGATTGATCCTGCCATTTGCGGGTTTCCAACTGGCCCTCGATATAGACCTTACTGCCCTTGCGCAGGTATTGCTCGGCGATACGGGCCAGCGGTTCCGAGAAGATGGCGACCGAGTGCCATTCCGTCCGCTCGCGCCGTTCGCCCGTGTTCCGGTCCTTCCAGGTCTCGGATGTAGCGATGCGCAGGTTGCACACTTTGCCTCCGTTTTGGAACGACCGGACTTCGGGATCGCGGCCAAGATTGCCCACCAGAATGACCTTGTTTACTGAGCCTGCCATGTATTTCCCCGTTCTGTTCTACATAGAATGCGCCGAATCTGGCGCTGTGTTTCAGAGCGACCCTATACGGCCTGCAACTTGGTTAAAACATGGTTGATGGCCACACCTTCAGGCTGATTTCTTAGGGTGGCCTTTACCAAGCTTTCATTTTTAGTTGGAATACCTATACTCCGACTGGTTTTTGAACGGGCAGGATAGGCATTTATGCGATCTCTGGTAGTTGGTTTTACGGTTGCGTGTTTTGCGCTGGCGAATGGCCCGGTGCAGGCTGAAACGCTGTCCTCGAAAAGTCGCAAGGACATTTTTCTAAAGCAAGCCAAGGTTCTGGATGGCCGCGCCGCAACGCAATACCGCGATTCCGCGCGTCTGAAGCCGAAGACGTCCCAGAGCACGTTCAACAAGCGCTACACCGGCAAGTATCGGGGGGAATATCTGGCACTGGCCCGCAATGCCGCACGTCTGCACAGCGTGCCAGAGGACCTGTTCTTGCGCCTCGTTCAGCAGGAAAGCGGCTGGAACCCGCATGCTAAGTCGCACAAAGGGGCGTTGGGGCTGGCGCAGCTTATGCCGCAGACGGCCGAACTGTTGGGTGTGAACCCGCATGACCCCAAACAAAACCTTGAGGGCGGCGCGCGCTATCTGTCGTGGCAGTACCGCAAGTTCAAATCATGGAAACTGGCGTTGGCCGCCTATAACGCGGGCCCGAAAGCTGTTGAAAAGCATGGTGGGATTCCACCCTACAAAGAAACGCAGAATTACGTTCGGGTCATCTGGGGCGGCTGACACGTAGCCCCGTTCAATGAAAAAGGACCAGCGCAGGGGCTGGTCCTTTTCGTTTGCGCCGTTACTCGGCTGCGATTTTGATAACCGGTTCCATGCGCGCAAGGATATCTTCGGCCAGGTGGCATTTGACCTGATGCCCTTCCGCCAACGTCTTGACCGGAGGCACATCCGATTCACACCGGCCATCTGGCACTTCCGATTTCCAACGACACCGCGTCTGGAAAGGACACCCCGGAGGCGGATTCATCGCCGACGGAATGTCGCCTTCCAGAACGATATGTTCTTTCTCAATCGAGGTATCCGCGATGGGAACCGCGCTCAGCAGCGCTTCGGTATAGGGGTGGTAGGGCGGTGCGAACACCTGATCCGTTGTCCCAAGTTCGACCACATGGCCCAGATACATCACCATCACCCGGTCGCTGAGGTAGCGCACAATCGACAGATCGTGGCTGATGAACAGCAGCGTGGTCTTGTGCTCGCGCTGAATCTCCATCAGCAGGTCGGTGACGGCGGCCTGCACGGACACATCCAGCGCCGACACCGGCTCGTCCGCCACAACAATCCGCGCGTCACCCGCAAAGGCGCGCGCGATGCCGACCCGCTGTTTCTGCCCGCCTGACAATTGGCGCGGCATCCGGTCGGCAAAGGCGCGGGGCAGCTTCACTAGATCCAGAAGCTCAAGCATCCGCTTCTTGCGCTCGGCCTCGGAGTTGCCGACACCGAAGATTTCCAACGCCCTGATGATCTGCCGCCCCACCGTCATCGACGGGTTCAGCGTGTCAAACGGGTTCTGGAAAACCATCTGAACCTCGCCCACGGTCTTGGCATCACGTTCTTCGATGGGCACCGCTTCGATGTTGCGGTTGTCCAGCAGAATCTGCCCGTCCGTGGCCGTTTCCAAACCCATCAGAACCTTGGCAAAGGTCGACTTGCCGCAGCCGGATTCACCCACGATGGCAAGTGTTTCCGATTCATGTGCCTCGAAACTCAGCGTCTCGTTGGCCTTGACCACTTTCGTTGCACCACCGCCGAACAGAGCGTTCGCGGCCACCTCATAGTATTTCTTGAGGTTGTCCATTTTCAGGACCGTACGACCAATCTCGGCCTTCTCCTTCTGTTCGCCCACGGTGATCGGCGCGTTCCAGTCGATCTCTTTAAACTTCAGACACCGCGTGTGGTGACGATCATTGCCGGGCACAGCCTCCATCAGAATGTTCTGCGCGTCACAGCGGCCTTCTTCGAAATAGTCACAGCGCGGGCCAAAGTTACAACCCGGCGGACGCTCATGCGGCAGCGGGAAGTTCCCCGGAATCGCCACCAGCGGGCGCGCATTCTTGTCGGCGCCCGGCAGGGGGATCGAGCGGAACAGCGCCTGCGTATAAGGATGCTGCATCTCGTCGAACACATCATGGATCGAGCCGCGCTCGACCGCCTCGCCGGAATACATCACACACAGCCGGTCGCAGGTTTCCAGAACCAGCCCCAGATTGTGCGAGATAAACAGCATCGAAGTGCCGTATTTCTTGCCTAGATCCTTGACCAGTTCGACCACGGCGGCCTCAACCGTCACGTCCAGCGCTGTTGTGGGCTCGTCCAAAATCAAAAGCGCCGGTTTCGACATCAGTGCCATCGCGATCACGATCCGCTGTTGTTGACCACCCGACAACTGATGCGGGAACGAATTCAGCATCCGCTCTGGGTCAGGCAAGCGCACATCGGTCACCACTTCCAGCGCGCGGGCATAGGCCTCTTCCTGCCCAACGCCCTCGTGGATCATCGGGACTTCCATCAGCTGCTTGCCAATCTTCATCGCCGGGTTCAGCGAGGCCATAGGCTCCTGATAGATCATCGCGATCTCATTGCCACGAATGTCGCGCAACTCCTCGGTCGTCATCTCGCCCAGATCACGCCCTTTGAACTTGATCGAACCGCCAACGATGCGCCCGTTCTTGCCGAGATCCTGCATGACGCCCAGCGCCACGGTGGATTTACCGCACCCGGATTCACCCACCAGCCCCACAGCCTCACCCGGCTGCACGCTGACCGAGAAATCCATAACAGCGGGAATTTCCCTCAACCGGGTAAAGAAGGAAATCGAAAGCTTGTCGATCTCCAGAATAGGCCCGTCATAATCCGCCAGTTTGTTCATCTTGTTACTCCTCGCGAGAGTCCGGGGGATCCCCTTCATCTGGCTAAAAATATCCCGGCGGTCCGGGGGCAGAGCCCCC